>JAFTYW010000048.1 GCA_017461245.1 Oscillospiraceae bacterium | reverse complement strand
CAGAAAAATCCTTCATATTTCTAACCCTCGCTTTTATTTTTTGTTAAGGTGATAGATGGGCAGGAGAGGAATGATGATGGGGGTCTTGTTTGCATAGGTGTTGTATTCCTCATTGTCGCCGTAGCGAGCCATCTGGCGCTTTTCCAAGCGCTGAGCGCCGTTAAACATAATGAAAACGATAGCTACGTAAGCAAAAACTGCGGTTATCCACTGGCCTACAGTTGCATATGTAGTAACGCCGCTTACGAAAATACCTGTCCAGAAAATTATCTCACCAAGGTAGTTGGGGCAGCGGCAGATCTTGTAAAGGCCCTTTGTTGCGACCATATCGGGTCTTTCCTTTTTCTGAGCAGACTTCTGATTGTCGGCAATCGACTCAAGCACAAGACCAAGAATCGAAACTGCAAAGCCGATAACTACCCAAAGCACGTCGGTAGAAGCGTTGCTGTATCTGAAAAGCATGGGGCTTACCTGTGCGGTGTAAAGCACAGAAACGCATACCCATATAGTTGCAAGAACAAAAACGGGCATCTTCTTTTCATTGTTCTTAGCCAAGGTATCCTTAGCAACGTCGGTTTTCTTAAAGGAAACGTTTTTAAGCTCGCGGACAAGCAAAAAGCCCGAAAGGCGAACGCCGTAAGCTAAGAAAAGCAGCATCTGAACCGCTAATATCCAAAGCGGAGTGGCGGTGGGGTTTATGAGGCTCATAACGAAAACCGCAATACCGCCGCCTGCTACGGCAAAGCCGTAGCCTATCGAGAGAAAATAAACAAACTTATAAAAGCCTACTGCGCAAAGAACTGCGCAAACAGCTAAAACAATTGCAAGCAAAGTCCAAGGCATAATTATTTACCTTCCTTTCCGAAATAGCTTTTGATGTACTCTTTAAAGCTTGCCTCGCCGGTTTCGGTGTCGCCCACAAGGTCGTGGCTTAAGGTCCATTTTGAGAAGAGGATTATATCGTGCTTACCTGCCTTTTTGATTTTGGGCAGGTTTGCAAGAATGCCAAAGAGCCAGATGGGAGCCCACTTAATTTTAAGGGGCTTTTCTGCGGCCTCAAAGCACATTGCCGCCATCTCTTCGTATGTATAGGTCTCCTTGCCGCCTACGTTGTAGGTAACATTAGTGTCATTCATATGCTCTACGATAAATGCGGCAAAATCGGGGCAGTCAACAACGTTTGCTTTTACCTTGCCGTAACCCTTTAAAAGCTGCATCTCGCCGTTATCAACGTAGGGCTTGAAAACCTTTGCAATGTCGTAAAAATAGCCTGTCGGGCGGTAGATGACATACTCCATATCGCCCTTTTTGATCTCTTCCTCAACGAGATACTTTGCGTGGAGCATAGGCACCTTTTCTGCGCCCTTTTCGTCGCAGGAGATGACCGAAACGTAGTTAAACTTCTTAACTCCTGCACGCTTTGCTTCCTCGTAAATGTTGAGGTTTCCCTTATAGTCGATGTCATAGGAGGTAACCTTTGTAGAGGCTCCGGTAAGACCAACGGTTGAGATAACAACGTCTGCGCCGTCGCAAAGACCCTTGAGTGTTTCGGGGTCGGTAGCGTCAATTTTCTTAAAGGTAAAGTTGCCTTCTAAACCTAAATCACGTTCTGCGATATCGGCGGCAACGACCTCGTGTCCCTCTTTTAAGAGAGCTTTAAAAATTTCTGCGCCAAGATTTCCGTAGGCGCCTGCAAGAACTACCTTCATTTTTCTTATCTCCTTACTTTTTATTTTTTTCTTTAGCACGTTTATCGTTTATGATCTTCATATGCTCCTCGGTTATGAGCTCAACGCCGTTTTCCTTAGCCCAGTCAACGCAGCCCTTGAGCACTAGCGAAAGGAACACACGGGGCACGCCAAGGATCGTCATAAGAGCCTCGTCGGTAAACTTTACCTTATCGTCGGCTCTGTCGGCGGCGTAGCGCACAGACTCTAAAGACGCCTGTCTCATCTGGAGAAGCTCTGCACGCATCTTGGTCTTTTTATGGAACCAGAAGTTTTTGCTGTCGCGGTAACCATAGTCTACGGGGAGTGCGGGGAAATCCTTTGCCTTAACTCCGCGGATAATGGCATCGCTGTACTTTTTCTTCATAAGAATCTTGTCGATTTTTAGTATAAAATGTGCGCCGAACTTGCTGGTGATGCCGTTAAAATCGTGGTAAGGCGGCTCGTAGCCGTTAAGTTCGCCCGCGGCGTCTTTATCGGCACCGTCAAGCTCGCGCACCCAGGTACACTCAATGGCCTCGATGGCATCGGTCAAAACCATAGGTCTTGCCTCGCCTGTTTCCTCTTCTAAAAGGCTCTTTTCAAGCTTGAATTTGCATTTAGGCATCTTTTCGCTCGGCTTATCTCCCGGCCAAGAGAGCTTTACCGCCTCTTTGAAGGTCTTAGGATTATCGTCGATAAAGTTAAGGGTGCATTTGCCGTTTCTTAAAATGTTCTGCGCGGTATTCGACGAATTTCGGCAACAGAGAAGCATTGCATAGTAGTCCTTGCCCGCTACGTAATAGGGCTGAACGAGTGAGTAAGGGCCAAGGGATGTGCTTCCATCCTCGCAGAGCGTACTGATTATAACAGTAGGCATGGGGAAAAACAGCGAGGTCTGGTAAAAGTTGTCAACGATTCTTAGATTTTCAAAGCTACTCATTTTTAAAAACTCCTTTTTTATATTATTTTAATAGTAAAACTAAAACTGAATATAGCTCGTCAAAGCTTTTGCCCTCCATAGAAAAACTAAGGAGCGCCTGCGCTACAAATTCTGCGACGAAATCCTTGTTCTCTGCAGGAGAGGACTCGCATATCGGCCGCACTATCTCGACTAGCTGACACCTAAGCTGGCGGTGGCGCATTTCAAATGCCGACATAAAGCTTTTTGCGGCGGCCCTATCACTAAAGAGCGCCTTGTTCTTTTCTATAAAGGCGCAAAGCCCGTCATACACGCCCTTTAACACGGCCCTTGGCTCTGTGGCAGCGGTTTTCATTTTTTCAAGGCAGGATAGCCAATCCTCTGCCATAAACGAGGCGACAAGCATATCCTTGGACTTAAAATAGTTGTAGACCGTTCCGACGCCGATGCCGCAGGAAAGCGCAACCGAGCGGATGGTGGTTTTGGCGTAGCCGTTTTGTTCTATCTGCCGCTTTGCCTCACATAAAAGCTGTTCTCGAACGTTTTCGATAATTTTCGGCATTTTACACCTCCCTCTTGATTTTTATGAACAGGTTCATTATACTTGTATTATAGTTAATTGTCAAAAATATGTCAATATTGTTTGGTGGTGTTGTGTTGAAAATTTTCAAAAACAAAAAGCTTACAATAACTCTATCCTCTGTTTTGGCGGCGCTGCTGATTATAGTTTGCGCCTGCGGCGCATATCTTGGCGACTACTACAGAGCCGATGCCGAGGCGATAGCATCTTTTGCCGCCGCAGACGGCATAGAAAAAACCGAGCTTTCGGGCGGCGAGCTTGTTTTTGCGCCCGATAGCGCCAAAGCAGGGCTTATCTTCTACCCCGGCGGCAAGGTTGAGTACACAGCCTACGAGCCTTTAATGAGAGAATGCGCCGAGCGGGGAATTTTGTGCATTTTAGTAAAGATGCCGTTTAATCTGGCGGTTTTTGACTCAAATGCCGCCGACGGCATCAAGGAAAAGTTTCCCGAAATAAAAAGCTGGGGCATCGGTGGGCATTCGCTGGGCGGCTCTATGGCGGCAAGCTATGTGTCTAACAAGGCAGACGAGTTTGATTCGCTCTTTTTGCTCGGTTCATACTCCACGGCCGACCTATCAGAAGCAGACATTGCGGTGCTTTCTATCTACGGCAGCGAGGATAAGGTCTTAAACCTTGAAAAGTACAAAAAGTACAGAGAAAATCTCCCCGCAGATACCGACGAGGTTATTATAGAGGGCGGCTGCCACGCCTACTTTGGTGCTTACGGCGAGCAGGACGGCGACGGCAAGGCGCAAATTTCGCCCGCCGAACAGATAAAGATAACCGCCGACAAGATTGTAGAGACACTTTTGGGATAATCAAAAAAGCCAACCGAGTTTTCGGTTGGCTTTTTTCAATGCGGCGAAAGCCGCTGCACCCTAACATTCGATAGAATTTGTAGGGAACGGCCTGTGTGCCGTTCCGATTGTTTTGCGGCACGACACGCAGGTCGTGCCCTACAAAATAAAATTAACGCACTTTAAAATTTTGCACTCATAATTCCTTTTTCATCCAGATATGTTCTTTTCCCTGCTCAAGCTCGATCTCGCCGACCTGCTTGTAGCCGCACTTTTCGTAAAAAGCTCGGGCGTGAAGTTGCGAGTGAAGCTTTAGACTCTTAGCGCCGATCGCTTTTGCGCCCTTTTCCGCCTCAGAAAGAAGTCGTGCGCCGATGCCCGCTCCCCGCTTTTCCTTTAAAACGCAGAGCCTGCCGAGGATAAAATCCTCCCCGCACGGCTCCTTAAAAAAGCGGCAGGTGGCTATGGGCTTGCCCTCATCGTAGGCGACAAGGTGGATGGCGACAGGATCTATCTCGTCCTCCTCGTCAACAAAGCCCTGCTCCTTTACAAAGACGGTTATTCTTATATAGAGCGCATCGGGCACAAGCCCTGTAAAACTTTTAATTTCCATTCTTATCAAAGCCTTGCATTAAGTTTTTTACCGGTGCTTTTAACTATAAGGTACACCGTAAACCATATTATAAAGTATACGGCTGCAAAAATCAAGGCAAACAAGACGAGCACCATCGGCTCAAAGGGAATCCAGCTGTTAAAAATATAGCAGAGGCTGTAGCTTACGAAAAGCGTCGAAAAATGGCAGAGCAGACTTTTGGGCAGGCTCCAGCCCTCTATCTGATTGAAAACCGAGGCTCCCGCCTGCACGAAGGCGAGCAGATAGACCGAAATTGTGCCGACAAGTATTTCGCCGCCGCTAAGGGCAAAGCCGCTTACCGTTTTCGACAAAATATAATAAATTACGGCAAGAATTATGGGACCGAAGCCGCCAAACATAAGTCCTCTGTGCATAAATTCTTTAAAGTATTTGTTCATATTACAAACCCAACCTTTCTTTTACCTGTTTTAACTGTCTGCGTGAAACGTAATCTATGTGGCCGTTTTTGAAAACTACCCGCAAAGTGCCCGAGATCGAGGCGTCAAACCGCCTTATCTTTTTGATATTGGCGATGCAGGATTGGTTTATCCTAACAAAATCGGCGGGCAGATCTTCCTCGATCTTATAAAGGCGTTCTTTAAGGCGCAGCCGCTCGTTTTCGCAAAGTGCAAAGACACGGTTATCCTCGGTGGCGAAGCAGAAAACCTCGTCCACGGCGATTATTACCGCCTCTCTGTCGCTGAAGCCGACAAGCTCGGGCTGCTCCTCGCTTGCGAGCGCCTCGATTTTGTTTATAAGCTCGGTACGCTCGTGAGCATAAATTACCACTTCCTGCTCCCGCTCGCCATCAATTATTACGGTACATTTCATATCATCACTCCTTGCAAGCTTGCAATATCATAATACCCCGCCGCAAAAATTTTTTCAACAATTTTAAAGCGTTCGGCGGTTTTTGAAAGGTAAGCGGCAGGTTGAAAATGCAAGTTTGGGTTTGTAAAGGGGCGGTCATTGACCGCCCCTTTTCTTTCTCTGTTTTATAACCTTTTTAATGAAGGTATACCAACCCCTTAATAACCTGAAAAAAGAGCCGACCTTGTTTTTGACGCGCGGACAGTAGAAATACTCGCAGGTCTTGCAATCATTTTGGTTGTGTTCCTCTATGCAGCACATATAAAACCCGCACTCATCGCAGCAACACTCTATCGGTTTTCCGTTTTTGTCATAATGCCTGCCGTCGCCAAGGCAGTCCTTGCCCATATTCCCCGGTGTTAGTTTTATCCCGGTGATGTCCTTTATCATTTCTACACCTCACTCTATATTATTTAACATTCACTAAATGTCATATACATACTTAATATATCATATACTTTTCTTAATGACAAGCAGTAAATGTCAAAAGGAGGGTATTATGTTTATAAACAAATCAAATGAGGGATTAAATAATATTTGTGGCAAAAACATATCGCGTTTCAGAGCGGATATGAAAATATCACAAAGAGAACTCGCTGACAAAATGCAATTAGTCGGAATTGACATTGATAAAAACGCCATCCAACGCATAGAGTGCGGAAAAAGATTTGTAACAGACATAGAAATAGTCGCCTTCGCAAAGGTGTTTAAGGTTTCGCTTGAAAAATTGGTTGAATAATTAAAATGGTGGGCGCTTCGTGAAGCGCCCCTACAGATTAAACAAAACGCTCATCAGGAATTTATATAAGCAAAAGCCCCGACCAACAGGTCGGGGCTTTTAGTTAGTTATTCAGCCAGTTCTCCTTTCTTTTTGAAGGGAAAGAGGACTACTACGGCGCCGCCGCTTATGAACATTAAGAGAGCCCAGATGGTAAATCTTGTTCTCTCGCCTGTGTCGGGCGCTTTTTCGGGGGTGAGATTATCCTCAGTTTCGGGGGTATAATCCGGTCTGGGATTCTCATCAGTGTTGGTTGAGTTGTCGGGCTCGGGAGTGAGGCTATCCTCGGTTTCGGGCGTGTAGTCCGGTCTGGGATTCTCATCAGTGTCGGTTTCGGTGTCGGGTGTGGGATCGGGATCCTTGTCGGGTTTATCCTCAGGATCTTTATCGGGCTCACCCTCGGGCTCTTTATCGGGCTCGGGAGCAGGAGTATAGTCATACTCGTTCTCGAACGCCATTGCCTTATCCTTTTCGCCGTCGACCTTGACCTCTGCCTCAAGAACATTCTTGTCGTTTAAGGTAATTGCCACAGTAACGGTGTACTTTGCCTCGCTGTAGGTCACGTTTTCCTTGCCGCCGTCTACCTCGGTGAGAGTGTAGGTGTAGGTCTTGTCGATGTCGAGCTCGGTAAATTCAAGCTCAAACGTAACCTTTCCGTCCTTATCCGACTTGGCGGTAAGCTTATCATTGTCCTTTTCAAGAACAAACTCGAAGCCCTCGGGGCCTATCTTGTCTGTGCCGACGTTCTTGACGGTCTTGTCAGCGGCAATTTCAACCTTGATATCCTGCGGTTTGGGGGTGTAGGTGTTGTTAAAGGTTATCTCGGTTTTCTCGGTGTCAACAAGCTTGTAGCTTGCGGTAACAGTTCCGTCAAGATTATCCTTAACCTCAACCTCTATCTTGTACTCGGTCTTGTCGAAGGTAACGCGCTCGATGCTCTTATCCTCGAGCTCGCGGATTACATAGTAGTATTTGCCTGCCTCGGTGTACTCGAGCTTTTCGAACTCGAATATACCCTTATCGTTATGGGTAGCGGTCTTGAGAGCCTTCTGACCGTCGGCGATCTTGTAATCGTCAGCGGTCTGATAGAGCTCAAAGGTGAACTCCTTATCCTTGACGTCTCTGCCCTCTAAGAGCTTCTCGCCCTTGAAGGTGACCTCGTCGCCTGTTACGATACGGTACTTGTTGTTAAACTCAACGCTGGCAACGGGAACGTCGTGCTCGTTGTAGATGTGGGTTACTGCGTAGAGCTGACCCTTAAGGTCGTCAACTATCTCGATCTTTACTCTGTAGGTTCTGGGGTCGTGGAGAACTCCGCCGACATCCTTGCCGCCGTTTTCCTCTTTTACGAGGTAGTAGTAAGGCTCGGTTGTTTCGGCATCAAAGATATAGGAACCGCTTTCAGCATCATAAGTGCCGAACTTGGTGAAGTTAAAGCTGCCGTCCTCGGCATTTTTAACGCTTTCGAGCTCTTCTAACTCTGCCCAGTTTGCATTGGAAGCGTAGAGGATGAAGCTAAAATCGTCTTTGTCAAGGACTCTGCCGTCAAGAACCTTGTTGCCGGGAATCTTAACAGAGGTGGGAGCGGCATCGTACTCGTTTGTAAAGAGCTTGGGAGCGTTTTCTACGCCGCCGACCTCTTCTTTAACAACAAGCTGTCCGTTTAAGTCATCGGAAACTGTGAGCTTAACGTTGTACTTAATGGTGTCATACTTAATTCCGTATGCCTCATCGCCCTTGTATTCCTCAAGAACGAAATAGTGGGTGCCTACTGTGTCAAACTTAAGGGTTTCAAATGCGATGCTGCCGTCGCCGTTGTTGTAGGCGGTGTAGACCTTGCCGTCTTTGACGGGAGCAAAGCTCGCGTCAGCCTCGGCGAGAGTAAAGGTAAACTCGTCATCGAGAAGGACCTTTCCGTTAAGGACCTTGTTAGCCGTAACGGTGTGCTCTACGCCATTTGCGGTGTAGGTGTTTGTAAAGCTTGCAACGTTGTCTGCGGCATTTACTATGATATAGCTTGCCTTAAGCTGTCCGTTGTTGTCAACAACAGTTACCTCGATGCGATAGCTTATCTTATCAGCAACAAGGCCGTTGCCGTCAGTGGTGGTTTCGTACAGATTATAGAAATACTTGCCGACTGCGGAAAGCACAAGGGCGTTTTCATAGGCCTCGGTAAAGGCGATGGGGGTAGAAACGCCGTTCTTTGCTCCCTCGGCTATGCCGTTTGCAACGACTGTTCCGTCGTCCTTCGAGAGTGCGAAGGTAAACTTCTCATCTTCCTTCATATCTCTGCCGACCAAGGTCTTGTTGGCCTTTATCAAGAAGGTAGCGTTCTGAGGATCGTAAAGATTTACATCCTCGGGGTCGTAGGTGTTTTCAAAGCTTGTGGAGATGGAGTCGCCTGCATCTGTCGGCTTGGTATCACCCAGATAGAGAACGGCATCAATGCCGCCCGCTCCGTCGTCAAATACCTCGACGGTAACATCGTAGCTCTCGTTTGAGTACTTCCAGCCGTCAGGAATGGTAGCAGGAACGATCTCCTTAAGGGTGTAGCTGTGCTTGCCTCTCTGCTGCTCGTTATAGGTCATAACAAGTCTTGCAAAGCCTCTTTCGGTAGTTTCCTCAGACTCGTAAACGAGGGTGTCGCCGTCATAAAGGCCGAACTTAAAGCCTGCGGGGCTGGCGGTAGAGCCGATGACCTTAACTGTCTTGTTAATGTCGATAGAAACCGTTGCCGAGCCGCTTACCGAATAGGTGTTGTTAAAGTCTGCGTTTACGTCCCAACCGTTAGCGGTCTTTGTAACGTGAACGGTATCTCTCTGCGGTGTAACTGCGATAACCTCAAGCTCGCCGTCCATCTGCGCGTCGCCTACTGTTACGGTAAAGGCGTGAACCGTTCTGTCATAGGTAACGCCCTTGTCGGTTCCGATCTCCTCGGAAATTCTGAAGTAGTAAACGCCTGCGCCTGCATAGGTCTTGCCTGCGAATGCATCGACAAAGGTGAAGGTCTTTGCGCTTGCGGTTGCTTTTGCGGTCTGAATGGGATTCCAGGCGGTGCCGTCCCACTCCTCGAGCTTAAAGTTAAACTCTCTTGTGCCCCAGGCAGCGTCTGTACCGTCAGCGTTTAAAAATATCTTCTCGCCGCCGACTGTGATGCCGCTTGCGTCTGCGCCGTCATAGCTATCGTAATCGTTTACAACTCTTACGCTGTTAGCGGCGGTGATGGTAACAACGCCGTCACCAACCACGCCGTTTTCCCAATAGGCCTCAGTAAAGCCGTCGGGAACGTTAGTTTCGGTAACTGTTGCAACTGTGCCAACAGGGATATCGAAAATTTCGAGCTGCTGAGCATTTTTAAGGGTAAATGTAACCTCGCCGTTTGCATCGGTTGTAACGGTGGTCTCAGCGCTTGCGCCAGAGAGCTTTGCTCTGAAGGTCTTGTTTGCAGTTCCAATTCCGTCGAGTTTAACGGAAAAGCTGAAGCTCTTGTCGGGGAGGGTGTAATCTGCGCCAAAGTCGTGCTCGATCTCTTTGGTTACGGTAAGTGTGCCTGTGTCTCTTGCGGTGTTGACAAAGTCTACCGCTGTCATAGAGCCGTCTGCAACAACTGCGTCGATTTCGGTGATGGTAGCATCGCCGTTTATCGAAACGAGCTGATAATACTCGTTTACAGCCTCAGCAACCTTATAGGTGCCTGCTGCAAGGCCGGTGATATATAGGGTCTCGCCGTCTTTAAGGGAAACTGTTGCCTTGCCGTCAGCGCCGAAGATAACTTCTTCTGCGCCTGCAACTCCGTTTGCATTTATGCGGCGGGCGCTGTATTTCTGGCCTGCGGCAACGTCTGCTGTGATAACAAACTCAAACTGCTCGTCGGGAGCGTCAGAATTTACCTCGTCAACGCTCTTTGTGAGCTTAAGTGCAGTTGCGGGGGTAACGGTTAATTTACCGTTGTTGCCGAGAGTTGCGCCAACATAGTAGTTGTAAGCCGCCTCGTCGGGCTGATTTGCCTGCTCCCAGCCTCTTGTGTCAACAAAGGCTCGTTTGCGATGCCCTTGATGCCTGTAGCATCCTTAAGAGTATCGGTGTTATCCTCGCTCTTATAGATGGTAAAACCGTCGGTGTAGGTGTGAACTGCGTTAGCGGGAACGTACCAATATCCGCCTGCCGAGTCGTACTTTGCCTTTTTGAGCGAGACCGACGAGATCTTCTCGTAAACGTTCTTGGTCTGCAGGGTGCCGTTCTTTGCATAAACGGTGAAGGCTCTAAAGTAGGTGCCGTTCTCGTCGGGAGCGGTGTTAGCGTCGCCGTTGTAGACGGTGCCGTTCTCGTCAGCATAGATAACGGCGTTTTCGGTGTAGTAATATCTCTCGTTCTGGTGAGAGGGATTAAAGTAGGCGTAGGTGTTTACTGTTCCGTAGCCTGTTGTGTTGTTAACGTCATACTGATTGGTGTAGAAATTGACTTTTCCGTTCTCGGTATTGGCCGCGATATAGGCGGGGTCAACAACCTCATGGATGGTGATCTCATCAATTTCCTCTCTAAGAGCTACCTCGTAAACGAGGCGGATGGGAGCGGTTGCGCCCGAAACGGTAAGGCTCTTTAAGTTCTCATTTTCGTCGAGCTCTATCTCATAGGTTACAACGGGGATAAGCGCCGCAGGGATTCCAAAGGAAACCATCTGCTCGCCGCTTGTAATTGACTTGCGAACCTGAACGATCGCGAACATCATATCCGACTTGGAAACGCCGTGCGCTGCGTCTACCTCGCCGAGATAGCCGTAGGATCTAACGGTGTAAACGGGGTCGGTGTCAGCATTGCCTGTGGTGGCGGGGAGGGTTGTAACGCCCTCGTGATAGAAGCCGAGGAACTGACCCTTTGCGTTGGCATACCAGCCGATATAGTTTGAAAAATTCTCAGCATCTGTGTAAGAAAGCTGACCGTACTGATATGCAAGAGAAATGAGTGTTCTTGCGGTGTCGTCATCGGTGATGCCGATACGCTTTTTAACAGCCTCGAGCATTTTTGTTCCAAGCTCGGTGGGCTCAGCTATCGAGCCGAGAGCGCCCATTGAGCCGTCGGACTTAAAGTTAGAAGCAAGGTCTGCGCCTGAGAAGAGGTCGTCGTGGATAAGGATACCCTTAACGTCGGTAACCTCCATATATTTACCTATCTTATCAACAAAGGAAACGTAGCCGGAAAGGTGCTCGCTCTCTGCAACGAGTGTGGGGAAATATTTTGCCTGAAGCAGAGTTTCGCCGATGATGGTGTCAAAGGTCGCTTCAAGGTCAGTTGTGGTCGAGAAGTACTTGGTAACGTAGCTCTGGGTAAGGCCGTCAAGCTTGGTTACAGTCTTGCTGTTGTCTACCCAAACGTAGTCCCATTCGCTCCAATCCCACTCCCATTCGCCGTCCTCTTCGACAACGACCTCTGTATTAAGAGCGGCAGCGTTGTATTCTGTCCAGAACTCGTCGATAGCAACAGGAGCCGACTCAAGAGAGGTTGTGTCGGGGTTTAAGACCGCCTCAGCAACCGAGCCCTCGTCAACCTTAAAGCCGAGTGTGTAGAAAAGAAGCTCGTCGCCGTAGAAGTCCTCAATGGTCTTCTTGGCGTAAGCGGCGGTAAGCTGGGTTACAAAGCCCTGAGCCGCCGAGGTGGAGGAGCCGTCTCCGAGGTTGTACTGTCCGGGTGCGGTGAAGCTTGTGGTGGCGAGTGTGGGCGAGCCGTCAGACATAAGGATCATAACGGGCATTCTGCCTGCGCCGCTGTTATTTGTGTGGTTATCGGGGTCGGTAAGCTCCTGCATAGCGGCGTATATACCCTTCTGGATATACGTTGCGCCGACTACTTCTTTGCTTCTCTGTTCGGGAGCGCTCTGTGTTCCCTCAATGAGAACGCCGTTTGCAACCGAGATATACTCGTCGCCGCCGCTCTCGCTGTAGCTTAAATACTCGCCGCTGGTATTAGCGGTGTATCTTGCGAGGGGGAGAACGGTTATCGCAGCGTTGCTGTTGGTGCTGCTCGAGCTTGATCCCGAATAGAGAACAACGCCGACTCTGTTAGTAGCGCTTGCATCGAGAAGCTTCTTGATGCTGGCGTTTGCCGCATTTACAAGATCCTCTGCAGCGTCGTTATTGCCGCTATTATTGTTCATCGAGCCCGAAACGTCGAGAACAAGCATAGAGTCGGTAGGAACGCTCTCTCTGCCTGTTACCTGTGAGCTTGAAGCGATTGCCGAAAGGGCAACTAAAAAGCTCTCGTTTTCGGTGCCGTCCATCTTAACTGCCGAGTGATGCTCGTGCAGGGGTTCGGGCGTTGTCATAACCGACTTGTCTGTCCAAACGCCGCCTGCGTTGTGGGTGGAGAGAACGTCGGGGCCAAAGTAATTTTTCCAGCCGTCAAGGGTTGTAGGGTCTGCCGATCTGTTATCGGGCAGAGCCGCTGAAACTGTCATTGAAAGCGGCAGAGCGCCTATAAAGAGCGCTGCTGCGAGAAATACAGACAGTATCCTCTTTCTGAGTGTTGTTTTTGTTTTCATAGGACTTCTTCCTTTCCTTGCAGCCTGAGCTGCTCATTGTCGCATACGCCGATAAGGTCGCCTGCGCTCTGGCATCTGAAATATTTGCAGGAGCCGCAATCTCCGTACTCTTCATCTGCGTAGGGACAATCGTCTCGGGTTACGTTCACCCACGGTCTGCCGGCCAAAGTTACCCTCGGATTTTCACAAAAATCGGGGTAGTCGTGAATGTGCGCTCCGATCCTCTCGTCGAACACACGCTCTACTTCAACCGTGTCGCCGTCAATTGTAAAAAGGCGTTTACCCTCGTCGTTCACGCACATCACCTCTTACTCTTGTGGTCTATGTCATAATTTTAGCATTGACAGAAATTTCTGTAATGAGTAATTTTTTCAAAAAAAACTGCAAATCTTTGTTAAATTTTAAACGAAATTTCGACGTATTTAGACCCAAAACCCGCCCAATTCGGCTCAAAACAAGCAATTTTTGGCTTTTTAGGCGCAAAAAAGCCCCGTTCGTTTTAACGAACAGGGCGAAAATTATTTTAACATAAATTTTTCAAGTTCCTTTTTTCCGTTGATGCCGAGCTTGTCATAGATGACGGTTATGTAGTTTGTAATAGTCCTCTCAGAAAGCTCCATGTGGGCGGCAATTTCCTTAACGCGCCAATTACGGCTGTAAAGCATCGCAATAGTAAACTCGATGTGGGTAAGGTTACTGGCAACAGACTGCTCGTTGTTCTCGTTGTAAACCTCGTGCCATGACAGATTGTACTGCTTTGCGGCAGCTATTATCTTATTATAATCCTCGGGGTGATTTTTCTTAAAGTGCTTTTCGATAAGGCCCTGCAAAAGATTATAATGCTCAACAAACGGGATGATAAGTCCGTCGGGGGCGGCAAGAAGCCACGCCTTTTCAATGCAGGAGTTTGCCTCTCTGACTTTCATAAGACTCATATAGTCCATAGCGGCTATGATATAAAGGTATATCATAGGCAAGGGGTACTGCACCGCGCTCATGCTCAGCGCAGTTTCAACAATGCCGAGCGACCTTGAATAGTCCTTTTCAAGATATGCCTTGTAGGCCATAAGGTAGCAGGCAAAGCTTCTTATACCGCCGTCAAGGTACTTCATATAGTCGCGCATAAGGGGAATATTTTGCTCGGGCAGGTGAAGCTGCATATTGACAATGCCCATTGAGAAAACAGCAACCGCTTTTATAAAGTCGGTTTCGTCCTCATCAAGACATCTCGCAAGCTCGGCCTTTAAAATTCCGCCCGCGTGCCTGCTCTTATGCATAATGCCTCGGCTGAGGTTTGCAAAAAGACAAAACACCGCCGCGCTTGTTCTCAAAATGGGGTTTGGAGAATCGAGATATGGCTCTGCAATAATGGTAGATTCCTTAAACTGACCGGTAAAGTAATAATACTCGCAGTAGGCCATTGCCCTATCGTCCTCGTTCTCGATGCTCTCTAAGTAATCTAGGATCTTTCCCGAGGTATATGTATGAATAATGGGGTAAGGCTCGTTGTTGTAAACGGGCTTTGCCTTTATATTAGGGTTAGGAACGGTGGCATTTTCGGGAATTTTCCAATCCCTGCCGTCCTTATAGGCATAGGGGATCTTACCCTCTTTTGCCCATTTTTGAACTGCACGCTCGGTGCAGCCAAGCCTTTCGGCCGCCTTTTTAGCCGATTCAAAAGTCAATTTTGACACCTCTTTTTAATTTCGAGGGGGTTTTGATAGGCTTAATAAAAGTCTAAGAAGAGCTCCTTCGTTAAGCGTTTTTTCGCTATTTTTAATTATAGCACTTTTGCCCGATTTTTTCAAGGGAAACTTGCGGCTTGATAATCGTAACGTTCGATAAAATCTGTAGGGCACGACCTATGTGTCGTGCCGCATCGGAACGGCACGCAGGCCGTGTCCGTTTGCGGTGCCCGAAAATTTTTCGCTTATTGCTCAAATTTTCGACCGCGGCACCCGCTTTTGCCTCGCTTCATCTCGCTCTGCGAGCGCTCGAGGGCGCGCCCCTACAAATTAAAATTCAGCGTTCATTAGGGTTTTGTAGGGGAGGGGCTTGCTCCTCCCGCAAGGCTAAGCAAAAACTTTTCGGGAGGGCGCAGAGGCCCTCCCCTACAATATAAAACTAACGTTCGATAGAATCCGTAGGGGCACGTTACCGAAGCGCCCCTACAATTTTAAAACCCATTTTGCATTTACTAACCAACTCTTTAAAAACTTAAAAAACGAGCCGACCTTATTTTTAACACGCGGACAGTAGAAGTGCTCGCAGGATTTACAATCATTTTGGTTGTGTTCCTCTATGCAGCACATATAAAACCCGCACTCATCGCAGCAACACTCTATACACTCTCCATTTTTGTCATAATGCCTGCCGTCGCCAAGGCAGTCCTTGCCAAAATTCCCCGGTGTGAGCGTTGTTCCCGTAACATCTTTAATCACAGTATTACTCCCTTTCAATATATTGACCAGCATCACGGGCAATATTTTTAATCAGTATAGCATAAAATATACTTAATTGCAACCAATACTGGTCAATTTGGGAGGTAGATTATGGAACAAAAGATTCGCCGTGATCTTAATATGGGAGATAATCTTCGCAGGCTTCGCCTGGAAAATAAAATATCACAAGAAAAGCTTTGTGCAGAGCTGCAAATAAGAGGTTGTGATATAGGCAGAAGCACCTATGCTAAATATGAAGCAGGAGAATTGAACATAAGGGCGAGTGTTATTGTTCAGCTTGCTAAAATTTACGCCTGCGATTATTCTGAGTTTTTTGCTGGTCTTGATGACTAACACAGAGAAATAGTACTATGATAAGAGGCAGTAAATAATTGTATTTCGTAGGGGCGAACATTGTTCGCCCGTTTTGGTTTTAGCGTGTTTTTGCGGGAGGAGCAAGCCCCTCCCCTACAAAATATGAGTTTAGTTTGTTTTTTCAACTTTCCATTTTTAGTTTAAATTTAAAAAGAGCAGATGCGCCGCATCTGCTCTTTTTGTTTTTTATTTCTTTTTATTCTTGGGCTTTCTTATCTTATTGAGCTTCTTATTGATATCGAGAAGCTGCTCTTTGGTGAACTTAACGTCCATCATTCCACCCATAAGGGTGAAGAGGCGAAGTGCGGTAAAGCCGCCCATCATAGCCATCATCTCGGGGGTTACGTCAAAGCCTGCGGCCTTTTTCTTTTCACCCTTTTTGCCGCCGCCGAGCATTGAGCCCATAAGCTTTGCAAAGAGGAGCTTGCCTCTGAAGGTGGAGATAATGTCGCTCATCTTATCGTTAAGCGAAAGTCTGCCCTCGGGAGCGTTGATGTCAAACCAGTTAAGGATAGCACCCTTTTCTTTAAGGCGATATTCCTCGTTAAACTCCTCTACCTTGCGGATCTTGCTCTCGTCGGTGCAATCTCCAGCCTTAGCGGCGAGAACTGTTTCGCCCTCGTTCTTAACGTCGAAATAGAAGAAGTGGTCCTCAGCAGTCTTTTTGCCGACAGAAACTCCGTTTGCAAAAAGCTCAACCTCGGGAAGATTTGAGTAAACGGTAATCTTTGTTACGTCCTCAACTCTGTCAACGTAACGCTTGGAGCAGATGTGAACGAAAGGCTCGTCAGAAAGCCATGCCTTGTAGGCATAGAAGGAGTCCTTCTTATACTTTCTGTCGAAGGTTACAAGACCCTTGTGGTTCTGTCCGTCCTCGCCGCCCTCATTTCTTGCGTCGGCACCGAAATCAAACATATTCCAAACGTGAGTTGCCCACATATATTTGCGGGTAAAGAGCTGCTTTATAAGCTCCTCGTGGTAGTATGCCTGATATTCCTCGGTGTAGTCGCCCTGGCGGGGATCGGAGGTATGCCAGTTAAGCGCCTCGCAGCCGTACTCCGAACAGCCGATGGGAATAGAGGGGTGCATAGCGTGGAACTTGTCAAACCAAGGTCCGTTCATAGAGGTGTCGCCGCCGTACCAGCCGAAATAGTGGTTGTAGGAAACGACGTCGGGAATCTGAAGATAGGGATCGTCCATCTTGCACATCGAAACTGCGGCAATGGTGGTCTTTCTTGTTTTGTCCATCTCGTGACAAAGGTCGTTTAAGATGCGGTGATTTTCAAGAAGGTCATTGTCAGAGCCGCCGATGGAGATCTCGTTAGAAAGTCCCCAAACAACTATCGAGGGGTGGTTGTAGTTCTGGGAGATAAGCTCCTTCATCTGAGAGATGGTGTTCTCTCTGCCTGTAGGCATATGCTTTGAAATGTAAGGAATCTCAGCCCAGATAACAAGTCCCTTTTCGTCGCAGAGGTCATAGAAATACTGGTCGTGCTGATAGTGAGCAAGGCGGATGGTGGTGGCGCCGACCTCGCAGATAAGGTCAATATCCTCCTCGTGATGCTGGTGGGTGAGCGCGTTACCTACTCCCCATCTATCCTGATGGCGAGATACGCCGCGCAGAGCATACTCCTCGCCGTTTAAGATAAAGCCGCGCTCGGCGTCTATCTCAAAGGAGCGAACGCCAAAGCGGTTGCAAACGTTATCGAGCACCTCGTCGCCCTCGACTATCTCTACCTCACAGCAGTAAAGATAGGGATCACGTCTGCCGTGCCAGAGGTGAACATCCTTTATCTCAAAGGTAACAACACTGTCGGTGCCCTCAATTTTCTGAAGCTCGTTTTCTTCCTTATCATAGATAGTAAAGACAAGCTTCTGGCCCTCTTTAAGATTCTTAACAAAAGCCTCAACCTCGACCTTTGCGTCCTTACCGTCAACGGTAGGAGTAATCTTAAGGCCGGGTGCGCCGTAATACTCTAAGTCAAAGTGGCTGTCGTTTACACAGATTAAGTTTACATCTCTGTAAAGGCCGCCGTAGAAAGTAAAGTCAGCCATCTGGGGATAAACGGTCTCGTTAGCGCTGTTGTCAACTGAGATAACAAGCAGGTTTTCGTCCTCAAGAGCGGGTGTTAGGTCAACTCTCCAAGTGGAATAACCGCCGTGGTGCTCTGCGAGCTCTTTTCCGTTAAGATAGACCTTTGCAGAGGAGTTTGCGCCCTGAATTTCAAGGAAATAAAGGTCGCTTACGGGAAGGTCTGCCTTCTTTAAGCTTTTTGCATAAAGGCAGGTGCCTCTATGGTAGTCGTTGCCGCCGTCCTGGCCGTCCTTAGCGTTCCAGCAGTGAGGAACGGATACTGCCTCCCAGCCCTCAGGGAGAGCGGTGGGGATAGCGAGCAGTTCTTTTGTAAAGAGCCAATCGGCGTTTAAGTTTACAATGTTTCTCATAATTTTCTCCTTTAAAAAGCGGTGTCCGACGCACTAACGTCGGACACCCCCAAAAATAACTTAAATTGTCAGCGTCCTGTGATACGGCTTGGTTTATGCATTAACCTCTACCTTTTCCTCAACCTCAGCCTTGATTTCTCTGCCGAGGTCCTTGTTCATCTGAGCAAGAGTCTTCTTATCGAGGTTGTAGATAAGAGCAAGACCAACAAACTGCATAACTGCTGCCACAAGGAAGAGAACAGCTACAAGTACTCGAAGGTTTACCGCAACCTGCCAATCGAGAAGAGTTACGTCGATGCTTGCGTTGCCGAACTCGTCAACGGTGTTGTTAACATAACCAAGGCTGTTCATAATAACAAGAGCAACTGCGGGGCCAACGCCCTGAGCGAGCTTTCTGAAGAAGGAGTGAAGCGAATAAACAACGCCCTCCTCACGCTTACCGGTCTTCCACTCGTTGTAGTCGATAGCATCGCCCATCATTGCCCAGGAAACTGTTGAGTAGATTCCAAGGCCGAGGCTGTAAACGAGCTGACAAAGAACATAGATGATAAGGTCAAGACCTGTATTGTTAGGAGTGATAATGAAAAGTCCAAGACCGCCGATTATCGAGCAGATAGAACCAACAACCGAAAGCTCCTTCTTTCCGTACTTGGTAACCATCTTACGAGCGAGCGGGGTGAAGAGAACGATAGGAATCATAGCAAAGAGCTGAACGATACCCGAGATCTGAGGATTCTTAAAGTAGATCTGGAAAACAACCGAAACTGCGGTTGCAGCGCCCTGCATTCCGATAAACATACCCATAGCGGCAAGGGTTGCGCCAACTGCGGGACGGTTGTGAACGAAATTCTTAAGAGCCTCAAATACGTTGAACTTAGGAGCATCTTCGCTGACATTAACCTCTGTGTCAACACGAATTTCGGTGTTCTTGATCATAAACTGGAAGCAGATGAAGCCTAGAACGCCCATGATGAGAGCTGCAAGGAAAACTCTGGGTCCGTTTAAGGATTTGTCTGCATTATAAATAATGAAGGGGAGGATTACCATGGGAAGCATATTGCCTACCATAGAACCAATGGAACGCCAAGCAGAGAGCGAAGCTCTGTCTGCGGGGTCATTCGAGATAAGGGAAAGGAGCGAGCCGTAGGGAACGTTTGCGATGGTATAGAAAGCATCCCAGATAACGTAGCCTGCGATAAAGATTATAAACTTAGCCCATACGGGAGCCTGCGGGAAAGGCAGGAAGCAGCAAGCGCCGCCTACGATAAGTCCGATAGAGCCGATCCATATGTACTGGAGGAATTTGTTTCTCTTATACTTATGTCTGTCTGCGTCGATGAGTGAGCCGATAAGGGGATCGTTAATAGCGTCCCATACCTGAACGATTACGAGAAGAAGTGAGTACCAAAGTCCCATTCCCATAACCTGAGTCCAGAAGAGAGCCATTGTTCCTTTAAGGGCAAAGCTCATGTTACATCCGAGGTCACCCGCGGCGTAAGCAACGCTGTCGCGTATGCCAAACTTGCGGTGGCCGTTTGCGTCGAGTTTAGGCTGCTTTTTCATAGTGTTTTACTCTCCTTAAATTTTCTTTTTTAAAGGGGATCTTTTCTTACAAAATCATTATAAAGAATTTTTTGTTTAAGCGTGAGTAATATTTTAACTTGTTTTTGTAAAATTTTTATTAATGTCATAAATTACCCATTGAAATTTACATTAATATGTAATAAAATACCATTTAGGGTGAAGAAAATTTATAAATTTTCAACAATGTACGAAGGAGGCTTTCGGGATGTTTTACGAAAGCGAGCTGCAGTTTCTGCAGGATACCCTAAAAAAATGTCGTGTGCCAGTATTTTTTGTAAGCAGCGACCGAAAAATAGAGAAAGGTGATGACGAGGGGTTTAAGACCTTATTTGACGAGGTCAAATTCTTCGAGTTTTCGGTAGGCTCGTTTTTGGACAAGGCCGAGCCAAAAACCATTTACAAGCTTACAACATCGTTTAAGCTCTGTTATCTCTTTTTGCTTCTCCCGCAGAGAACGCGGGAAAACGTTCTTGTTATAGGGCCCTTTGTTTCAAAACAGCTTGATTCGCGAAAAGTGCTTGAAATAGGCGAAAAGAACGCCGTTTCTCCCCAAAACCTAAAGCTTTTGGAGAGCTATTTTGCGTCAATTCCCGTTCTTAATGATTCCAGTCACATCTTTGCAATGCTTGACGCCTTTGCCGAAACCCTTTGGGGCGGCAGCCAATCCTATTCGCTCGTTGACCTAAGCGGAGATATTTTATCGCCCTACCGCAAGGAAAACAACCTTGACAAAGACAGCGACGGCGAGAGCGACGTTCTTTTGTCGATGGAGCTTATGGAGCGGCGCTACGCCTTTGAAAACGAGCTTATGAGAGCCGTCTCTCAAGGGCACGACCACAAGGCAGGCAGTCTTTTTTCTGAATTTGCGTCCATGCCTTTTGAAAGGCGCGTTGCTGACCCCTTGCGCGACCTTAAAAACTACTGTATAATAATGAACACCCTTTTAAGAAAAGCGGCAGAAAACGGCGGAGTTCACCCGCTTTATCTCGACGAGATCTCCTCGTTCTTTGCGGTAAAAATAGAACAGCTGGGTTCGACCGCCTCGGTGCAGGAGATCATGACAGAGATGTACCGCTCTTACTGCAGACTGGTGCGCAAGCATTCTATGAAGAACTACTCAACGCCCGTTCGCCGCGCAGTTGCCACGATACACGCCGACCTATCGAGCAAGCTTTCTCTGCACTTACTTGCCGAAAAGCAGAATTTAAGCCCCGGTTATCTTTCGACCGTTTTCAAAAAGGAAACGGGAAAGACCATTACCGACTATATTCTTTCGGAAAGAATGCAGCTTGCGATGCATCTACTTAGCACCACAAGGCTGCAGATCCAGACGGTTGCTCTGCACTGCGGAATTATAGACGTGCAATATTTTTCAAAGCTCTTTAAAAAATTTGTAGGCAAAACTCCCAAGGAATACAGGGAGTCTGTAAAATAAACGGAGGTTACAGTTTATGAAAAGTTCATTCAGATGGTACGGTGACAGCGATCCCGTCACCTTAGAGTACATCCGCCAGATTCCCGGTATGCGCTCTATCGTTTCGGCGGTCTACGACGTTAAGCCCGGCGAGGTCTGGCCCGAGGAAAGCATTAAATATATTGCTGACCGCTGCCGCGAAAACGGACTGGTTTTTGACGTTGTTGAGTCCATTCCTGTTACCGAACAGATAAAGCTCGGCAGACCCGAGAGAGAAAAGCACATCGAAAACTACTGCGAGAACATCAGACGCTGCGCAAAGTACGGCGTTAAGTGCGTTACCTACAACTTTATGCCTGTTTTTGACTGGACCCGCACCCAGCTTGACAAAGAGGGCGAGGACGGCTCGACCAGCCTTGTTATGTACTGGGAGCAGATGCGCGGTCTTGACCCCTTAAAAGATGACATTCATCTTCCCGGCTGGGATTCGAGCTACTCTCAGGACGAGGTAAGAGAGCTTATCGCCGCCTACTCAGAGCTCGGCGAGGAAGGCCTTTGGAAAAACCTCGAATATTTCTTAAATAAGGTTATGCCTGTTGCTGAGGAGTGCGGCGTTGTTATGGCGATCCACCCCGACGACCCACCGTATCCTATCTTTAATATACCGAGAATTATCACAACCGAGGCAAATCTAGATAGATTTTTAGCTCTTTACGACAGTCCCGCAAACAGCCTCTGCCTCTGCACAGGCTCGCTTGGCTGCGCACCCGCTAACGACATTCCTAAGATGGTTGAAAAGTACTCGGCGGCTAATCGAATCGGCTTTATGCACCTTAGAAACGTAAAGATCCTGCCCGACACAAGCTTTGAGGAGTCGGGACACCTTTCCAAGAAAGGCAGCCTTGATATGAACGCTATCGTTAAGGCGCTTGTCAAGACAGGCTTTAAGGGTTACTTCCGCCCCGACCACGGCAGAATGATCTGGGGAGAAACAGGAAAAGCAGGCTACGGTCTTTACGACAGAGCGCTGGGCAGCGCATACATTAACGGACTTATCGAAGCCAACGGCGGCGAGATAGAAGACTAAATAACGGGAGGACACCAAAATGCTTAATTTACCTTTAAATATTGACTTTAGCGGCAAGGTTGTTGTTGTAACGGGAGCGGGCGGACTTATCTGCGGCTCTATGGCAAGAGCCTTTGCTCAGAGCGGCGCCAAGGTTGCCGCGCTCGACTTAAACGAAGATGCAGTTAAAAAGCTCGCAAGCGAGCTTAAGGCCGAGGGCTTTATCTGCGAGGGCTACAAGGCAAACGTTCTTGACCCCACAGCGCTCGAAGAAGTGCACAAGGCAGTTTTAGCTGACCTTGGCGAGTGCGACGTTTTAGTTAACGGCGCAGGCGGCAACAACCCGAGAGCCACCACCGACAACGAGTATCACCACGAGGCCAAAGAGGGCGGCAAGAGCTTTTTCGACCTTGAGGCTGACGGCGTTGACTTTGTTTTCAAGCTTAACTTCCAAGGAACCTTACTTCCCACTCAGGTTTTTGCAAAGGATATGGTTAAAAAGAGCGCAGGCTGCATCCTTAACATCTCCTCGATGAATGCCTACACCCCGCTCACCAAAATTCCCGCTTACTCGGCGGCCAAGGCGGGCATCTCCAACTTTACACAGTGGCTCGCAACCCACTTTGCAGGAACAGGCATCCGCTGCAACGCTATTGCCCCCGGCTTCTTGGTTTCGGCTCAGAACCGCGCTCTCCTCTTTAACGAGGACGGCACACCCACCGCAAGAAGTGCAAAGATCTTAGGCGGCACACCGACCCACCGTTTTGTTGACAGCGAGGAGCTTCTCGGCGCAACACTTTTCCTCTGCGACGAGCGCTCGGCATCTGCAATTACAGGCGTAGTTCTACCTGTTGACGCAGGCTTTGCGGCATATTCGGGAGTATAAAATGAAAAAGGTTAAAATAACGGTTATGGCGAAGACCGAATACCCCGAGCTGATGGCAAAATACGAAAACCCCATCGAGCACGCCTGCGACCTGCAGGTAGGTCAGGTTTTTGTGGCTAACGGATGGCAAAAGCCAGACGGTTTTTGCTACAGCGCCTGGGACACCATTTCAAACTACGTTATGGCGCTCTCATACGGAGCTGAGGATTTTTTTGACGGCTGGATGAAAAACAAAAGGTCGGCAATGCTCTCCTGCTCCGACGGCTTTCGCCCCGTGACCTTTCTCCTCGAAACGACGGACGAGGACGCAGAATAAAAGCAAAAAAGAGCAGGCGAGAGCCTGCTCTTTTTATTGTTTTGCCGTATTAATTGATGCAACAAGAATACGCCGAATTGTTCCACATTGATTATATATTTCTTTGATTTTTTCTTTCTCTATAATTCCCGATTTTATAAACAATTCTAGCCAATATTCTGTTTCATAGCACTCTTTTAATGATATTTGAAGTTTTGAAACAAAATCAGCTTTGCTTTGGGCATAATTTGCCTCATGTATGTTAGCACCTATAGATGTTGCTGACCGTTCAAGTTGATTAGTTATTGAATAGTGCCCTTTTATAGTTTCACACAGTTTTATTACCTTCACAGCAAAATCTGTTGAAAGCTCTCTGAGTTTTGATTCTGCCACAAATTTTTCCACCTTTATATCATTAAATGTTAGTGAAATATTTTGTAAAACAAAATGTGAAATAATTATCTTATAATAATTGTGAAATATTCGGCTAAAGCCGAATGTGAAATAAAATAAATCCTCAACACGCCGCAGCGTATTTCACTTGCCGAAGGCAAATTTCACATTTTAATATTTCACAAATCCCGCACGGGATTTATTTCGTTAGCGCACCTTTGGTGCGCTTATATTCTTGCTACTCCGCTTTTTCTTGCGGCTTCGGCAACTGCCTTTGCAACGGCGGGGCCTACTCGTTCGTCAAACGCGGCGGGAAGTATGTACTCGGCATTAAGTTCCTCATCCGAGATAAGTCCGGATATTGCATAAGCCGCGGCGAGCTTCATTTCCTCGTTGATATCGCTTGCTCGCACATCAAAGGTGCCTCTGAAGATTCCGGGAAATACCAGAACATTGTTTATCTGGTTGGGAAAATCGCTTCTGCCCGTTCCGATAACAGCGGCGCCGCCTCTTTTAGCGGCATCGGGCATAATTTCGGGGGTGGGGTTAGCCATAGCAAAAACAACAGGGTTTTCTGCCATTGTTTTTACCATTTCCTCGGTAACAAGATTAGGAGCGGAAACTCCGATAAAGACGTCTGCGCCTTTTAAAACATCGGCAAGAGTTCCCTTTTCTTTGTTGGGGTTGGAAATTTTAGCCATCTCTTTCTGAGCGGCGTTTACGCCCTCGATACCGTCATAAATAGCGCCGACCTTATCGCAGAGAATGATATTCTTAAGTCCCGATGAAATAAGGAGCTTTGCAATCGAGATACCTGCGGCACCCGCTCCGTTAAGAACGAGCTTTATCTCGCTGATGTCCTTTTTAACAACGCGCAGAGCGTTTAAGAGGGCAGCAAGAACTACAACGGCTGTTCCGTGCTGGTCATCGTGGAAAACGGGAATGTCGCATTTTTCTTTGAGTTTCTTCTCGATTTCAAAGCAACGGGGAGCGGCAATATCCTCAAGGTTGATTCCGCCGAACGAGCCAGAGATAAGATAGATGGTGTTGACTATCTCGTCAACGTCCTTGGATTTGATGCAGAGAGGAAACGCATCAACGCCGCCGAACTCCTTAAAGAGAACGCATTTGCCCTCCATAACAGGCATACCTGCTTCGGGGCCGATGTCGCCAAGGCCTAAAACGGCAGTTCCGTCGGTAACAACAAGGCATAAGTTGTGGCGGCGGGTAAGCTCGTAGGACTTATTTACGTCCTTCTGAATCTCAAGGCATGGAGTTGCAACTCCGGGGGTGTAAGCCAGTGAGAGATCACGGCTGTTTTTTGCGGGAACGGTCGAAACAACCTCGATCTTTCCCTTTTTCTCGTAGTGGAGAGCCAAACTCTCCTCGGCTACGGTCATCTTTTTTTCTGACATAGAGAATTTCTCCTTTCATATAGATAAGCATACAACAGTATTTTACTACTTTTTTGCTCTTTAGTAAAGAGCAAAAGACAAATTTTTAACATAACAT
The DNA here is from genome assembly GCA_017461245.1 of Oscillospiraceae bacterium. Lineage (GTDB taxonomy): Bacteria > Bacillota > Clostridia > Oscillospirales > Ruminococcaceae > SIG578. The sequence continues at coordinate 16,869 of JAFTYW010000048.1, read as the reverse complement.
AAGTTAGTATTGCAAAATTTAAAAATATGTGTTAAAATAGTTTAGACCAAAGGCGATGATTGGGAAAAGTAACAGAAACCGCTTTTTTAAAGAGAGATGCCCGCTCGGTGAAAGGGTGTTATTAAAGTCTTCTGCCAAGTGCCCCCATAAGCCCGCTCGGTGAAGCCGACTTTGTTCGGTGGGTAGCCGCGCGCGACTGCTCCCCGTTAAAAGAGCGGCGGATCTTTATGTCCGTAAGTTACAAGACCGAGTGGAACCGCGGCACTCTGCCGCCCCGGAAGCGCAAAAAGCGTTTTCGGGATTTTTTAGTTTTAAGAGGTGATAGACTTTGTTTGACCGCATAAGATATGACATAAGGGCGATACGCGAGCGAGACCCCGCCGCAAGAAACTCTCTTGAGGTTCTTCTGCTCTATTCGGGGCTTCACGCCGTTATTTATCACCGCTGGGCAAACTTTTTTTACAGACACAAAATGTTCTTTACAGCGCGCCTTATCTCGCAGACCTCCCGCTTTTTGACGGGAATTGAAATTCACCCCGGTGCAACCATAGGCAAGGGACTTTTTATAGATCACGGAATGGGCGTTATAATAGGAGAGACCACCGTTATCGGTGACAACTGTACCATCTATCAGGGCGTGACCTTGGGCGGTACAGGTAAAGACAAGGGCAAGCGCCATCCCACGCTGGGAAACAACGTTATGGTCGGCAGCGGCGCGAAAGTGCTGGGGCCGTTTACCGTTGGCGACAACGCCAAAATTGCCGCAGGCGCGGTTGTTCTTGACGCGGTTGAAGCAGGCGCTACGGCAGTTGGCGTTCCTGCAAGAGCAGTCGTTCGCAAGGGTGAAAAGCCACCCGCGCAAGATATGGACCAGATACACATTCCCGACCCTGTTTCGCAGGAGCTTTGCAGACTGCGAGCTGAAATTGAATCGCTTAAAAAACAGATAAATACAAAGGAGAACCAAAATGAAAATTCTTAACACCTTAACAGGTAGCAAAGACGAGTTTGTTCCTCTTCACGAGGGCGTTGTAAATATGTACGTCTGCGGACCGACCGTTTACAACTACATTCACATCGGAAACACCCGTCCTCTCTGTGTGTTCGACACACTTCGTCGCTATTTTGAGTACATCGGATACAAGGTAAACTACGTTCAGAACTTTACCGACATTGACGACAAGCTCATAAACCGCGCAAACGAGGAAAACACAACAGTTCCCGCGCTGGCTGAAAAGTACATCGCGGAGTACAAAAAGGACGCCGAGGGCTTAAATGTTCGCCCCGCGACAGTTCATCCCAGAGCCACCGAAAATATCGACAACATCATCGCTCTTATCACCGCGCTTGAAGAAAAGGGCTACGCCTACGCCGTTAACGGTGACGTTTATTTCCGCACCAAGAAATTTAATGAGTACGGCAAGCTTTCGCACCAGCCGCTTGAAGAGCTTGAGGCAGGCGCAAGAATCAACGTAAGCGAGCAGAAAGAAGACCCCATGGACTTTGCCCTTTGGAAAGCGGCAAAGGAGGGCGAACCTTTCTGGGAATCTCCCTGGGGCAAGGGCAGACCCGGCTGGCACATTGAGTGCTCGGCTATGGCAAAGAGCATCTTGGGCGAGACCATCGACCTGCACTGCGGCGGTCAGGACCTTATATTCCCCCACCACGAAAACGAGATCGCGCAGAGCGAATGTGCAAACGGCACCTGCTTCTCGCGCTACTGGATGCACAACGGATACATTAATATTGACAACCGCAAGATGTCAAAATCGCTGGGCAACTTCTTTACCGCCCGCGAGATAGGCGAGGCTTACGGCTACGAGCCTATCCGTTACATTATGGTTTCCTCGCATTACAGAAGTCCCGTAAACTACAGCACCGAGATAATCGAGCAGGCAAAGGCCGCTCTTGACAGACTTTACACCTGCCGCGACAACTTAAAGTTCGCTCTCGGGCACGCCGAGGAAAAGGATGCCGCTGATTTAATTGCAAAACTCAGCGAGTACGAAAAACAGTTCCGCGACGCTATGGACGACGACTTTAACACCGCTGACGCTCTTGCCGCAGTTTTCGAGCTTGTTCGTGAGATAAACAGTAATGTTGTCGGCACCACTCCCGCCAAGGCTTATGTAGAGGCGGCAAGCGAGCTTTTTGAAAAACTTGTTGACGTTCTCGGCCTTCTCTACGAGAGAAAGAGCGAAAATAATCTTGACGCCGAGATCGAGGCTCTTATCGCAGAGCGCCAAGAGGCCAGAAAGAACCGCGACTTTGCAAGAGCAGACGCTATAAGAGATGAGCTTAAAGCTCAGGGAATTATTCTCGAGGACACTCCGCAAGGCGTCAAGTGGCACAGAGCGTAATAAGTTTACAAAAAGGTAACAAACACGCGCACAAAATACTGTAAAATAGATTTAATAAATACGGAAGGATGTTTTTAAAAATGGGAAAAGCCTCTCGAGTAAGAAACGCTAAGGCAGCAGTTGCCGAGCTTAAAAAGGAGCAGCTTTTAAAACAGGAGCAGGAGGCTCGCCGCAAAAAGAAGGTCAACATTATCACAGCGGTTGTTTCTGTTCTGCTTGCGATAGTTTTTATCGGCAGCATACTTACCATCAACTTCATTCAGAACAGCGGATATCTTCTCCGCCGCCAGACCGCTTTGAAGAGCGACAACTATTCGATAAACGCGGCAACCTTTACCTATTTCTTTAACTACGAATACCAGAACTTTATCAACCAGAACGCAGACTATCTTTCTTATTACGGTCTCGATGTTGAAACCGATTTAAGAGAGCAGGAATCCAGCGACGGCACAAACTGGTTTGACTACTTTGCACAGAACACCCAGAACGCGCTGACCGAAATTCTCTATCTCGCCGAAAAGGCAAAGGCCGAGGGCATGGAGCTTGGCGAGGAAGAGAAAAAACAGCTCGAAGAGTTTGAAGAAAGTGTTGCCGAGGGCGCAAAGGAGCAGGACATCTCTGTTGACGAATATATTTCAACGATCTACGGCAAGGGCGTTAACAAGGACGATGTTGTTGACGGCTTAAAGCTTTCGATGCTTGCAACCAAGTTCTACAACGAGAAGATCAACTCTGTCGAGTATTCGGATGACGATCTAACCGAATATTTTAACGACCACAAAAACGATTTCCTCTATGTTGACTACAAGTTCTACAACTTTACCCCCGCCGTTACCGACGATATGACCGAGGACGAGAAAAAGGCTGAGTACGCTAAGGTCGAGGCTTATGCCGACCGCCTTATGAAAGCCACCGACGAAAAGAGCTTTGACTCAATTCTCACCGACATTATGAAAGAGATCGGCAAGGACGAGGAAGCTATTGAAACCGCTATAGAGTCAAGCTACACTGCCAAGAGCACCTACGACGCCGAGTTTGAGGTTTCCAAGTGGGCATTTGACGAGGGCGCTAAGGTCGGTCAGACCAAACTTTACAAAAACGGCAACAACCGCAGCGTTTATATGCTCTTTAAAGGCCCCTACCGCGACGAGAGCGAGTCCCGCTCAGTAAGACACATTCTTGTTTCAAAAGACAAGTTTGAGACTGACGAAAAGGCAAAGGCCAAGGCTGAGGAGATCCTCAAGGAGTTTGAGGACAGCGGCAAGAAGATCGAAAAGTTTGAGGAGCTTGTTACTAAGTACACCGAGGACACCGGATCTGCTTCCACAGGCGGTCTTTACGAGAACTTTACCGAGGGTCAGATGGTTGACGAGTTTGAGGACTGGGCATTTGACACTTCTCGAAAAGAAGGCGACACAGGCATCGTTAAAACCACCTACGGATACCACATTATGTACTTTGTAGGCAAGGGCGACGAGGCTTGGAAAACAAGCGTTGACACCGCCATCAAGAACCAAGCCTACACCGCTCTTTACGACAGCATCAAAAAGGAATTTACCGTAAACTTTGAGGATGAGGCTCTTGAACTTGTAAACGAGGTACGAATCAGAATGTCTGACAGCACCGCTTCCGCTTCCTAAAATAAGCAAAACAAAAAGCACCCTGCGGGGTGCTTTTTTGAGTTAAGAGATAAGAGAGAATAGAGAAAAGAGATGGAGGGATTTTGCGAAAGCAAAACCCTTCCTTTTCTCTTCGCTCTTAACTTTTCACTCTTCACTAAAAAGGAGCCCGACGGGCTCCTTTTTTCTTATACCATTTCCTCGGGCTTAAAGACCTCGTCAAACTTTTCCTCGGAGAGAAAACCGAGCTTAAGGCAGGCTTCTTTAAGTGAAATATTCTCCTCAAAAGCCTTTTTAGCGGTCTTGGCGGCGTTCTCATAGCCGATATGGGTGTTGAGCGCCGTTACAAGCATAAGCGAATTGTGAAGATTTGAGTGCATCTTCTCCCTATTCGCCTTGATTCCGCAAACGCAGTTTTTGTTAAACGAAATCACGGACTGAGAAAGCAGCCTTGCAGACTGCAGGAAGTTGTAGATAATAACGGGCAGGAAAACGTTGAGCTCAAAATTTCCCTGCGAGGCGGCAACCGACACAGCGGTGTCGTTACCCATAACCTGCACCGCCACCTGCGTGACCGCTTCGCATTGTGTTGGGTTGACCTTGCCGGGCATAATCGACGAGCCGGGCTCGTTTTCGGGAATGGTTATCTCGCCGAGCCCACATCTAGGGCCGCTTGCGAGCCAGCGAATATCGTTTGCAATTTTCATAAGGTCGCAGGCGAGCGCCTTGAGCGCGCCGTGCGCGAAAACAAGCTCATCGCGCGAGGTCAGAGCGTGAAATTTATTCTCAGCGGTTACGAAAGGCTCGCCGGTGATATCGGCTATCTCGGCGGCGACCGCCTTGTCAAAGCCTTTTGGAGCATTAAGCCCAGTGCCGACGGCGGTAGCGCCAAGGGCAAGGCTATAAAGCGGGTTTATCGCCGCGTTTATAAGCTCGCGATCTTTTTCAAGGCTACTGCGCCAGCCGCTTATCTCCTGCGAAAAGGAAACGGGAACAGCATCTTGAAGGTGGGTTCTGCCGCTTTTTATGACCCCCTCGTTTTCCGCTTCGAGCCATTTGAGAGTTTCAACAAGGCTCTCTACTGCAGGGAGCAGGTCTTGCCTTAAAGAGAGCACCGCCGCAATGTGCATAGCGGCAGGAAATGTATCGTTTGAGGACTGGCTCATATTAACATCGTCGTTAGGGTGCAGAAGTTTTTCGCCCGCAAGCGCATTGCCGCGGTTTGCGATAACCTCGTTTGCGTTCATATTGGTCTGTGTTCCAGACCCCGTCTGCCAGACTACAAGCGGAAAATGCTCAAAGAGCTTTCCCTCGATAACCTCGTCGCAGGCGGCAGTTATTGCCGCAAGCTTTTGCTCGGTCATTTTTTCGGGGCGCAGAGCGTGGTTAGCTGTTGCCGCCGCCTTTTTAAGAATACCAAAGGCGGTAACGATCTCCCTCGGCATAGTTTCTATACCGACGCCTATTTTAAAGTTTTCACAGCTACGCTGGGTCTGCGCGCCCCAAAGCTTTTCGGCAGGGACCTTTATTTCACCCATCGAATCATGTTCTATGCGAAAATCCATAGTTAAAACTTCCTTTATATTAGTTGCTTTAATTTTAACACACCATGCAAAAAAGAGCAATATCAAAATTACGCTCTACAGAATTTGTAGGTGAGGGGCGTCCCATTCCCCTCCTCCCGTTTTTATATATGACTGTTTTCGGCGGGAGCAAGCCCCCGCCCTACAATACTGTTTATTAATTCTCAACTTTCATTTTTCAATTTAAAAAGCGGCAGATTTCTGCCGCTTTTCTACAGTTTGTAAACTTTTTAATTGAGTTTTTCACATTTTTAACACAGTTTTCCACATAAACGGGCATTTGGTGCGGTTTTCTTAATGTAAAGGTAAAATTACTTATTGTAAAGTTTCTTTTCTTCTCTTTTTTGCCTTATTTTTTGATACAAAGCGAGTACAAAAACAGCGAATAAAACTCCAACTAATGCGCCGCAAAAATCTATGCATACATCCCGAACGCTGCCGCTTCTACCCTCTACAAAAAGCTGGTGAAATTCATCGGTCGCGGCATAGAAAAGGCTGACGCCAAGCGCCACCGCAGAGGCAACATCGCGTTTTATATTCTGCTTATTTTCTAAATAAAACAAGCTTGCAGAAAGCATTAAGAAAAAGCCAAGCGCAGCGTAAATCGTAAAATGTGCGACCTTTCTGACAATGGGCACAAGCTCTGAAACCTGCACTTCCTTTTCAGTCTCGGTCAAATCGGAAAAACCGCCGACTATTACCGAGGCAATAAAATAACTTACACCCCTTGAGGTTTCGCTCGACTCCTCACTCACCTCTGCCGAAAAGCTGAAGATCCAGCCCATTATCAAAAACGAAATTAAAAGAAACACAAGGCTCAGCGAGTGCTTCTTTATAAAGCCTAAAACCTTTTTCAAGCTCTCTCCTCTTTTCAAAATGCTCCCAAAGAATATCCTTGGGAGCATTTACTATTTGTATAATTTATACCGTTTTATACTGTTTGCAATCAAATTAAAACTCGGTAGAGTCTATCTTCTTGCCGGTAAGGCGCTCGGTAAGCTCGATAAGATCCTCACGGCTTAGGTAATCGACGGTGATGCTGCCTGCATGGTCAGAGCTGGGATTGATTCTGACCTTTCTGCCCCAGGTCTTTTCAAGGGCAATTTGCAGTTCCTTGTAGTAGCTGTCAACTCTCGGGCGCATTTTCTCGGGGCGGGGCGAGCGGGAAAGGCGGGCGGCCATCTGCTCGGTCTGGCGTACCGAAAGGCCCTTTGCGATAACCTCAGCGGCAGCAGAGCATATCTGCTCTGTTTCTTGAAGTGAGAGGAGTGCTCTGGCGTGTCCCATAGAAATGCTACCCTCTGAAACCGCTTTTTTGACTTCGGCGGGAAGCTCGACAAGGCGCATAGCGTTTGCAACAGCCGAACGCGATTTGCCAACCTTTTGAGCGATCTCGGCTTGTGTCAGCGAGAACTGCTCGGCGAGAGCCTTGTAACCCTCACCCTCTTCAACGGGGTTTAAGTCGCGGCGCTGGAGATTTTCAACAAGGGCGACCTCCATCGCCTGCATATCAGAAAACTCGCGGATAACAACGGGAACGGTTGAAACCTGTGCAATCATCGCGGCTCTGTAGCGGCGCTCGCCCGCAATAAGCTGATACTCGCCGCCAAGCATGGGGCGAACGATAAGCGGCTGCAGCACTCCGTGCTCTCTGATAGAATCGGCAAGCTCCAAGAGGGCCGCCTCGTCAAAATGCTTTCTCGGCTGCTCGTGGTTGGGCTTTATCTCTGAAAGGCGCAGGGTCACGACCCCCGACTCGTTCTCTATTATATTGTCCTGAAAAAGCGCATCAAGTCCTTTTCCGAGGCCTCCTTTTACTGCTGCCATTGGCTTTACTCCTTTACAATATGTAATATTTATCTGATTTTATACTATTTGTTATCTATTCTTTGCAACGATCTCGCCGCAGAGCTCCATATAAGCCTTTGCGCCGCGGGAGCTGGGATCGTAATAAATAACCGGCTTGCCAAAGCTGGGCGCTTCCGAAAGGCGAACGTTGCGGGGAATTGCGGTCTTGTAGACCTTGTTGGGAAAGTACTTTTTAATTTCGTTTGCGACCTGCACGGTGAGGTTAAGTCTGCCGTCGTACATAGTCAGCACAACGCCCTCAATTGCGATATTGGGATTATATAAGCGCTTGATCGTTCTGACGCTGTTCATAAGCTGGGAAAGACCTTCAAGCGCGTAATACTCGCACTGAATAGGGATAAGCACGCTGTCGCAGGCGCAAAGAGCGTTGATGGTCAGCACACCCAGCGAGGGGGGGCAGTCGATAAAAATATAATCATACTGCTCACGGACAAGCGAGAGCGCCTTTTTTAAGAACGACTCCCTGCCCTCTCTTGCGGCGAGCTCAATTTCGGCTCCTGCAAGGTTCTGGCTTGAGGGGATAGCGTCTAAATTTTTGCAAACATTTTTTACAGTTGCCTCGGCGGCGGGAGCGCCGCTACAGAGCATTTCGTAAGACGAACGCAGCACATTCCTCTTATTTATTCCAAGTCCGCTGGTGGCGTTGCCCTGCGGGTCAATATCCACAAGCAAGACCTTTTTACCGAGAGCGGCAATACCCGCGGCAGTGTTTACGGCGCAGGTAGTCTTTCCAACCCCGCCCTTTTGATTGGCCAAAACGATGATCTTTCCCATTTTTCCGTTCCTTTTTTATTACTATATTATCATTATATCAATCATTACTCATTATGTAAAGAAAAATCGACCTCAGTTTTTTTGACATTTTTCGCGCAGAGCGCAAAAAATTAAAGCTTTATAACCTTTACGCCGTTTTTTTCGGCATAGTTTACGGTGTAAGCCGTGCCTCCGCTCTGCCGCCTTAGGTAAGCTATGCAGAGGTCAGAGCCGTTTACCATTTCTCTGTTTCTGTCAAGCATACAGCCGTTGTAATACTTTTCAGAGATGCACATGATCTTGTCGGCGGCGTTTATGTGCCTAAGGTACACCGCCTTTTGCTCGTCTGAGTAGTATTTATTCTGGTCAAGGCAGGGTACATAGATGTGCAGCTTTACCTCGGGGAAGTTTCTTTTAATGCGCAGAATTTCCTCGGCGGCAAGGGTATCAAAGCCGATTGCGCCGCCTGTTCTGAATATAGTCGTTCCCTCGCGAATAAGGTCGGGCAAAAGCACTCTCAGGGCGGCCGTAACGGCCGCCCTGTCATTATCCAAAATATTTCTGTGTCCGGTAAAACAGCAAATTTTTTCCATTATACCCTCTTTATTTGGCGGTAAGGCTCGGCTTGGGGATCCTTATAGTGTACTCGATAAAGCCCTCGGTCTCGCCCTTTTCTGCGCTGGCCATAACGCCCGAGCGCCGCATTGTGTCAACCGCCATTTTAATTGTGTTCTGAAAAATCCGCAGATCCTTAAATACAAGTCTTGTGCCGCCCTTTTTCTGCGGCGTCAAAAGCTTTTCTATGTATTTTTCGCTCTGCTCAACGTTAAGAGATGCCGCCGCGATATGCAGAAGCGCTCTTTTTCTTACCGCCTCGTCCTCAATTTTGATTGCGGCTCTCGCGTGCCGCTCAGTAAGGCCGTTTTCGGTTATGACCAGCCGCTCCTCTGCCGAAAGGCGCAAAAGGCGCAGCTTGTTGGCAATAGCTGACTGCGAAAGACCCAATCTTTCAGCCGCCTGCCCTTGAGTAAGCCCGAAGCAGCAGATAAGCTGCCTTATGGCGTCTGCCTGCTCGAAGACCGAAAGATCCTCGCGCTGAATGTTCTCTATCAGCGCCAAGACCGCCGAATTTTCGTCGTCTACATTTACTACAATACAAGGCGCAAACTCGCTCCCTAAGAGCTTTAGCGCGCGAAGCCTGCGCTCACCCGAGATAAGCTCGTACCCTCTGCCCTTTCGGCGCACCGAAAGCGGCTGGAGCAGGCCGTTTGTTGCAATGCTCTCAGCAAGGCGCTCGATTGCCGCGCTATCGAACTTCACCCTTGGCTGAGCGCGGTTTTCTGAGATCTCGCTAATTTTGATCTTACAGACCCTATTTCCCGAAAAAATGCTTTTTGCCCCTTTTTTCATTTCGACTTCCCCCTTTTTAACTCTAATGCAAGAATATCACACAATTTTTTGCAGTTAAAGTTAAATCGGTCGCGCATTTTTCATTTTTTCGAGCCGTTTCTCTTTTAAATCAAGGGTGATTTAGCTATTTTTGCAGATTGACGGGGGTATTTGTTGGGTGTTGTCGATGTCTTTTCTATTATAACAAGGCTTCTGCCGCTTAAGTCGGGAAGTGTGAACTTTTTGATTTCCTTGAGCTTTCCGCCGAGTTCAAATATAGCCTTTTTAGCCTCTTTGACCTCTTCCTCAGGCTCGGGACCTTTCATTGCAACCAGCATACCGCCCTTTTTAACAAGCGGCAGGCAGTACTCGCAGAGAAGGTATATCTTAGCAACACCTCTGGCGCAAACAACGTCAAACTGCTCCCGAAGTTCCTTTTTTCTGCCCGCTTCCTCTGCTCTAAGATGCAGAGCGGTAAGCGGACGACCCAGCTCCTCTGAAAGATAATTTAAAAAGGTAATTCGCTTATTTAGACTGTCGATAAGCGTCAGATCTAAGTCTTTGCGGAAAATACCCGCAGGGACCGACGGAAAGCCTGCTCCCGCGCCAATATCAGCAAGGCGGGCACCCTCTGGAATATCAGCATTTAAAAGAGTCAGACTGTCAACAAAATGAGTAACCGCAACGCCCTTTGGATCGGTTACAGCGGTGAGGTTTACCTTGTTGTTATAGTCTACAAGTATCTCATAGTATTTTTCTAAGGCGTCTGTTTGCTCATCCGAAAGGTCAAAACCCGCCTCTTTAGCGGCGGCAATGAGATATTCTCTGTCAAAAGGCAAAATTTCTATATTTTTCATTTTTTATCCCCCTCGCCGTTTTCTCCTCTTATGATAAGCACGGCAATATCGGCGGGGTTGACCCCCGAAATGCCTGCCGCCTGCCCTATCGAGAGCGGCTTTATCTTGTTAAGTTTTTCTGCCGCCTCGAGTCTGAGTCCCACAACCTCGCGGTAATCGGTATCGGGGCTAAGACGCCTTTTTTCAAGCCTGCGCAGTTCCTCGACCTGCGCCGTCTGCTTCTTTATATATCCCTCGTACTTTATTTCAATCTCCGCCTGCTCGCAGACCTCGTCTGAGAGCTCACGTCTTGCCTTATCAAAGGGCGCAAGGTCGCTGTAGCTTATCTGCGGGCGACGGATAAGGTCTGCAAGGGTTGCGCCGTTTGCTATGGGCGATGTTTCACGTGAAACAAGCAGAGCGTTTAATTCGTCACTCGGAGCAACGCCCGTAGAGTTTAAGCGGTTGATCTCGGCGCTTATCTGCTCTTTTTTGGTTAAAAAACGCTGGTAGCGCTCCTCACTGATTAAGCCTATCTCATATCCAACTGGAAGTAGGCGCAGGTCGGCATTGTCCTGCCGCAAAAAGAGTCGGTATTCGGAACGGGAGGTCATCATTCTGTAGGGGTCGGTACAGCCTTTGGTGACGATATCGTCAATGAGTGTACCGATATAGCTCTGGCTTCGGGGGAATATGACAGGTTCTTTGCCCTGCACGCGCCTTGCGGCGTTAATTCCCGCAACAAGTCCTTGTGCGGCGGCTTCCTCGTAGCCCGAGGTGCCGTTAAACTGCCCTGCCCCATAAAGCCCGCCGATTGCCTTAAACTCAAGGCTTGGGAAAAGCTCGGTCGGATCACAGCAGTCGTACTCTATAGCGTAAGCATTTCGCATTATTTCGACGTTTTCGAGCCCCTCAACCGAGCGATACATCTGCTCCTGCACCTCAACGGGAAGCGACGAGGACATACCCTGCAGGTACATTTCCTCAGTGTCCTCACCCATAGGCTCAATAAAAAGCTGATGGCGCGGCTTCTCGCTAAAGCGCACTACCTTGTCCTCAATGCTCGGGCAATAGCGCGGGCCTACGCCCTCAATTCTGCCTGCGTAGAGCGGCGAGCGGTGAAGCGCACCTCTTATAATCTCGTGGGTTTTCTCGTTGGTGTAGGCTATGTGGCAAACAGCGGTGTTCTTAAGCTCACCGCGAGTTTCAAAAGACATGGGAACGATAGGCTCATCACCTTCCTGCACCTCAAGGCGCGAAAAATCAATACTGCGGCGGTGAACCCTCGCGGGAGTTCCGGTTTTAAAGCGGCGCAGAGTTATCCCCGCCTCTTTAAGACTCTCCGAAAGTGCGTTTGCGGCAAGGTGACCGTCGGGGCCCGAAGCATAGCTTGCCTCACCTACGTGAATAGTCGCTTTTAAATATGTTCCCGAGGCGATTATAACGGTCTTAGCCTCGTACCTCTCTCCGAGGGCAGTAACAACAGCCTTTACCTGTCCGTTTTCGCATATAAGCCTTGTAATTTCGGATTGAATTACGTCGATATTCGGTTCTTTTTCAACCACCGATTTCATAACGGCGTGATATTTCATTCGGTCAGACTGCACTCGCAGGCTATGCACGGCGGGACCTTTGCCGCGGTTTAGCATACGGCTCTGCAAAAAGGTCTTGTCCGCGACCTTTGCCATCTCGCCGCCAAGTGCGTCTATTTCGCGCACCAAATGACCCTTGGCAGTTCCCCCAATAGATGGATTACAGGGCATATTGGCTATAGCATCAAGGTTTATGGTAAAAAGAGCGGTCTTTTCGCCGAGTCTTGCGGCGGCAAGAGCCGCCTCGACACCAGCGTGTCCCGCACCGATTACTGCAACCGAATATTCTCTCATAAAGCTTTCACCTATTTTCCAACGCAGAATTTGCTGAATATCTCGTTTACTACCGCCTCGGTAGCGCTCTCGCCCGAAAGCTCGGAAAGCGCGCGCAGTGCCTCTTCAAGCAGTATGCCGAGCATATCGGGGTGCTGTCCCTCTTTTGCTGAAATGAGCGCCGAGTCTATCTCCTTTTTAGCTCTGACGGCACAATCGTACTGCCGCTCGTTTACAAGCGTTAAGGCATCAGAGCTTAGCTTGTACTTATCTAACGCCTCGGTTATGGCAGCAGAGAGCAGCTCTGCCCCCTCGCCGTTTTTAGCCGATATCTTAACAGTTTTATGATATCTGCCCACTATTTTGCTCTCATCGAGTCTGCTTTCAAGATCGGTCTTGTTTATAACCGCCACGCAGTTTTTGTCGGCGGTATCGTTAATTAGATCCAAATCGTCCTTGGAAAGCTCCCTCGAGCCGTCAAAGACTGCAAGGATAAGGGCGGCACTCTCAAGCCTTTTTCTCGCCCTTTCAACGCCGACGGATTCGACCTTATCCTCGGTTTTTCTGATTCCCGCGGTGTCAGAAAGGCGCAGGGTGAAATCGCCGACCCGAACGGTATCCTCAACTATATCTCGGGTAGTTCCCGCAATGGAAGTAACAATGCTCTTTTCATAACCCGAGAGCAGATTCATTATGGTTGATTTTCCTACATTAACTCCGCCGACAATAGCGGTATCAACGCCGTTTTTGATGACCGAGCCTCTTTCAAAGCCGTCGGTCATAGCGGCAAGCTGGTTTGAAATTTGTGTTATTTCATTTACAAGTGTTTCACGTGAAACATCGACAATATCCTCGTCGGGATAATCGCAGTATGCTGATATCTGTCCAAGCAGGGTTACTATTCTCTGCCTTATTTCTTGGCTCTCACGGTTTATTTTGCCCTCGGTGGCAGCGAGAGCGGCCTTTGCCTGCTGACTCCCCTCTGCCGAGATAAGCTCGGTGACAGACTCCGCCTGTGAGAGTGACATTTTTCCGTTTAAATAAGCTCGGCGGGTAAACTCGCCCGCCTGTGCAAGACGAGCACCTGCCTCTACTGCGGCTCTTAATAGGCGGCGGCTAAGATACAGGCCGCCGTGAAGGGTTATTTCGACAACATTCTCTCCCGTATAGCTTTTAGGCGCGCGGAAAACAAGGGCAACTGCGTTGTCAAAAGCGCCGTCCTTATCAAAGACAGAGCCGTAAAGCGCGCTGTAGCCCTTTATTTCAGAGAGTTTTTTACCGCTTTTTGCCTCAAAAAGCTTATCGGCAATTTCTATCGCGTTTTCGCCCGAAAGACGAACAAGAGATACCGCCGAGGGAAATGCCGCCGTTGATATTGCGGCTATCGTGTCTGCTGCCATAGTTTTTCCTTTCACTGCTTACCAATAAGCATTCATCCGTTTAACTGATATTTTAAATATAATTTCTAAACGGTGAGTTTTGCCATAAAGCCTCCTTTGTGTAAAGGGAGGGGGACCGCCGTAGGCGGTGGAGGGATTGTTAAACAGAAATCGTGTTACTCGCTATAACAAATAATCCCCCAGTCTCCGCTTACGCGGAGCCAGCCCCCTTTCACAAGGGGGCCTTTTTTATAAAGAACATTTACGTTTATTATTTTCTTGCGATTTTTTCTACAAAAAACGGCATATCCTGCTAAGATATGCCGCTTGTTAGGTTTAAATTACTATATATTGTGCTTTCAAGTTAAGCATACCCAATAATTTGAGTTTTAGTCAAGTTCAACCTTGCCGTAGAGGGGGAAAGCCGCTTCACGAAGCTCTTTTTCTCTCTTAAGGCCCTCAATGGTAGAGCTGGAGGTAAGAAAATCGTCTTTAATAAGGCTGTCCTCATTATTTCTGGGAGCCGAGTGTGTTCTCTCGCCTCTGCGACGACCATCACGTCTGCCCTCTCTTCTCTGTCTGGGGTTGTCACTTGAAATAACGACCTTGCGGTTAGGCTCTTCTCCGATCGAGCTGGAGCTGATGCCCTCGATCTTCTGAACGGTAGCGTGGATAATTCTTCTCTCGTAGGGAGCCATGGGCTCGAGAGTAACACTTCTGCCGCTTCTTAAAACCTGCTTACCTAAACGAGAAGCGAGGCTCTCTAAGGTCTTTTCTCTCTTTTCGCGATAGCCGTTGATGTTAAGGGAAACACGGCTGTACTTCTCCTCGCCGTTGTTTGCAACGAGTCCTGCGAGGTACTGCAGAGCGTTTAATGTGTCACCGCGTCTGCCGATAAGGTATGATGCGTTTTCGCCGCTAAGCTCGATTTTAAGAGCCTGCTCGTCCTCAGTAACAGAAACCTCAACTTCATCCAAGGGGAAGTTTTTAACAATTTCTTCCATAAAAGTCTTAACTCTCTCTACCTTGGAGCTTGCCAAAATCTTGATTTTAGCGTCTTTTGAACCAAAAAGTCCTTTTTTACCCTCTTCCAAAACTTCAAAGCGAACCTTGTCGGTGCCTACACCGAGGGCATCTGCGGCGCTTTCCAGCGCGGCCTCTACCGTTTTTCCGGTAAAAATAAGTTCTTCCATTTTTTCAACCTCTCCGCCGACCTTAAGTCGACTGTCTATTTAAACACCTCTGGGTGTTTATTACTTAATCCTTTATATCGTCGCCGTACTTTTCGGCATATCTTCTTCTTGCCTCGGCGAGCTTTTCTTTATCAGAAAGATTTTTTGTGCGCTTAGCCTCTTCCAGAGCCTTTCTCTGCTCGTCAGAAAGAGCCTTTTCCTTATCGCTGTATGCGCCCTGAGCGGCGGCCGCCTGCTCCTGAGCCTCCATAAGCTTTGTCATAAACTTAGATTTCTTTGCCGTTTTGCCGCTTGCCTTATCTTTTTCAAGCTTTGCAGCAACCTTTTCGGGAGTGATAAGTTTTCTTAAAATAACGCTCTGCACAGCAGCAACAACGTTAGAAATGATCCAGTAAAGACCGACACCTGCGGGAACTAAAAAGCTGAAATATGCCGACATAAAGGGCATACCGAACAGCATTGCATAAGAGCAGCCCTTGCCCTGCGCCTCATCATTGTTCTGTGTCATCTTCATAGAAATAAATGAAGATGCGAGCGCGGTAAGAAGCGAGAAAACGGGTATCAAAATAAGCCAGTTAAATGCCCAGGTGGGAATTTCGCCAAGATTGATAACGCCGAAAAGGTTTAGATCAAGACTTGTCATCTTGTCGTAGACTTCCTGTCCCAAGCCGTCTACAAGAATGTCCTTGTGCTTATCGAGCTGACCTAAAATTTCAAGCTCAACGCCCATAGATTTTGTGTTTGAAAGAGCCTTTGCGCCCTCAAGAATTTCTTGAGCCTTGGTGATAATCGTTTTGTCAAGGCGCAGAAGGTGTGTCATAGGACGGTAGACAACGTCAATAAGACCGTAGATGATAGGAAGCTGGATAAAGAGTGAGGAGCAACCGCCGAAGGGGTTGTATCCCTCACGCTCGTAGAGCTTATTTATCTCTTCCTGTGCCTTTTGCTTGTTGTTGGCGTATCTTTTATTGATAGCGTCGATCTTCGGCTTGAAAAGAGCCATATGCGCGGTGTTTCTCTGCTGTTTTACCGACAGAGGAATCATTGCAAGGCGCATAATGATTGTAAAGATAATGAGCGCAACCGAATAAATAGGAACAACCTGATAGGCAAGCCACATGACCCAGCCAAGCGGGTAGCCTATAATGTTCATAAGCCAGTTCATATTATATCTCCTTTAAGCGAGGGCTAAATACATTTAGTCCTGTCGCATATATTTCTTTTTTCACATTTTTCGCAAACCGAGGGCTCTTTGTATCTCCCAACGCCGCTCCTTAGCGTAAAGCGCTCGGGAACGGGGTCATAGCCGCCTCGAAACAGCGGATTGCACCGCATAATTCGGCAAAAAGTCATAATCGAGCCAGCGAGCGCTCCGTGCCGTTCTATTGCCTCTAAAGCATAAGACGAGCAGGTGGGTCTAAAGCGGCAGACCGCCTTCTTTTTTGGGGATATCTTGGTTTTATAAAAGCGAATGAGCGCTATTAAAAGCCTTTTCATTTTACTTCATCGCCTTTAGATAAATATCCCGCTCCCTTTAAAAGCGACAAAAGCTCTTTTTCCACCTTTGTACTTTTAACAAAGGGCGTCTTACCGCGTGCAACAAGCAACATATCTGCGCCACTGAGTCCTCTTGAGACTGCCGCCCTTGCCGCAACACGCATAACCCTTTTTGCGCGGTTTCTCTCAACAGAGCCGCCTATTTTTTTGGAAACGGTAAGCCCGAGCCTTACGTCACCTACGCTGTTTTTTCTGATATAGCAAACAAGGCAGGGGGCAACGAGTGACTGACCCTTTTGATAGAGCCGCCTAAAAATCGCGTTTTGTTTAATGATCTGTATTTTTTTCATACATTCCCGCCTAAAAAACAGACAAAAATATCTGAGCAAATCTCTCTTTAAAAAAGAGAAAAAGACCACTTTCAAAAAAAGTGGCCTTGGCTTTCTTAGTAGCTCAGACGAGCTCTGCCCTTTGCACGTCTGCGTGCCAAAACTTTACGGCCGTTCTTTGTAGCCATTCTCTTCAT
>JAFTYW010000047.1 GCA_017461245.1 Oscillospiraceae bacterium | reverse complement strand
TATTATATTTTATACCAAATTCTGCAAAAGTCAATAAAGCGGAATATTTTATACAAACTGTTAATATATTTGTCATAGATAGGGTACAAAAGGAGGAAAAACAATGGATGCAAGCCTTATAAGAAAAGAACTTATGCAGAGAAAAACCATTTATGACGGCTCCTGCGAGATAGGGGTCGAGACTGCTCTTGTTCTCCCCGATTATATGGGGGATATTGAAAAAATTTTAAAATGCTCACTTACAGCAAGGGCAACATCAAAAAGAATAGAGGGCCAGCGCCTTGTATTAGGCGGAATGGCTTTTATGCGAATGCTTTACATAACATCTGACGGCAAGGTCGAAAGCTTTGAAACACAGATTCCGTTTTCAAAGAACATCGACCTGCAAGCTTCCGGCGAAAATCCTGCTGCTACTGTGCGGTTTGAAACCGAGTATTCAAACTGCCTTGCGGTAAGCCCAAGGCGCATTGAACTGCGAGGAGCGCTTTTAATGCGGGCTAGGGTACAGGTGAGCGCTGCGCTCTCTATTGCGGTTGATATTGATTCTGATGGCGTCGAGTGTAAGAAAAAGAGCTTTGAGGCCGAGGTGCCGCTTTGCTGCGTCTGCGAGAACTTCACCGTTATGGAGGAGTATGAGCTGTCCGCCCCCATAAGCTCGGTCGTTCGTATGAGCGCCAACCCTAAGGTCTTGGAGCATAAGATAGTTTCGGGCAGGCTTATCATAAAGGGCGAGGTCGACCTTAATATCGTCTATGTAAGCGACGAGGCGGACGGAGTAAAAACCGCGCAGTTTACCCTGCCTGTAAATCACTTTATGATGGTAAACGGCGCGGAGGAGGGCGATAGGGCCGACCTTCGCTTAGAGATCTGCCGCCTTTCCGCTGAGCCGATAGGCAGAGATGGCTGTGAAATTGCCATCGAGGTCTTGCTTGAGGCGGCGGCTGAGATCTTAAGGAAAGAAAATGTCGAGGCGGTGGTTGACTGCTACTGCATAGGCCGCGAGTCAGCCTGTGAAAAGGGCGAGATTTCGGTCACCACACTAAATAAGAATGAGAACAAATCGCATCAAGTCTGCGTTGCGCTCGATAACCTCACGGGTGAGATCATAGATGTTTTTGCTGACGTTAAAAATGTTTCGGCGTCCTCAAATGAGCACGGCGAGATCATGGTAAAATGTGATCTGAACGCGGGAATGCTGGCGCGTGACGGAGATGGCGAGGTCAACACCTTTGATAAGAATATGCCGCTTGAAATTTCCCTCGCGGCAGACAGAGAGTATATCGGCTCATACTGCGACGGAGACGTTTCGGTCTTGTCGGCAAGCCGTGTACCTAATAAAAACGAGGTCTGCGTTGTACTCTTGTTAGAAGCCAAGATACTCAAAAACGAGAGCGTGCCTGTTATAAACAATATGGCAATCTCGGCCGAGCAGACCGAGCGAGACCCCAAAACCGCAATGACCATCTACTTTGCAAAAGAGGGCGAGGACGCCTTTGATATTGCCAAAAGGTACAATACCTCCTACAGAGCGGTTATGGAGCAAAACGAGCTTAATGAAGAAAGGCTCAGCCAAAACAAAAAAATTCTTATCCCAATGGTAAAATAATAAAGCAAACATAAACATAAACGCCTCCCTCTGACGAGGGAGGTGGATTTTTGCGTAGCAAAAAGACGGAGGGAGAGAAAAACAAAAACTACCCCTCAGTCGGCAGTTGCCGACAGCTCCCCTGACAAGGGGAGCCAACTAAAAAACCACCCGCATAGCAGGTGGTTTTTATTGCTTATTTATCCAACGTATATCGGATGCTGTAATATCCGTCGCTCTTGACCTCTGCATTAAAGGAGCCGACCTCAAAGGGCTTTTCGCTCTCGCAAACACCCTCGTAGCTTGTGCTCATAACAACATTCTCGTTAAGGTCCAAAAGCTCGGCGGTAAGTTTAAAGCTCTCGCCTTTTTCAAGACCTGCAATAACGGGTGTGACCTCAAAAGCTCTCGGCTTTAAAACGTCAAGAGATTTTGAAAGGGCAATGTCCTGCTGGTATCCTTCCTTTAAGGTAAAGAAGGAGTACTTGGGGTAGCCGTAGCAGTCAAGAGGGGGCTTTAAGTACGAGCCGTTGTTTGCACCGCTCATAAGGCAGCACCAGAGCATTCCGTCCGCGTCGTTAAGGCGCAGGACTTGGGTGCATATCTTAGCACACATTGCCTGATATGCCTGGCTTTCGCGCCAGTTTTCAGTTGTGAAATCGTAGCCCATAGCCACCTCGTCGCCAACCTCGTAGGACTTGTCGTTGAAAAAGTCCTTGGCTTCGGGAACAAACGGGCTGGGTCTGCCGATAACTGCAAACTCGGTTATGAGATAGGCGTGCTTTTTGGAGTTAAACATTCCCGGCTGAATCGACCAGTCCTGCTCTCTCATTCTCTCCCAGCCTGTTCCGTAGCCGAGCAGTATCTCGTAGGTGTGCGAGGAGCGAACGACCAAGGGGTCGGTCCACTCGGCAGGGGCGGTGGCGGGATTTCCGTCGTGGTCGAATTTTCCGCTGTCATCATAATATCCGCAACCCTCGTAAGGATAAAGGTCGGCGGCGTAATAAAGATGCGAAACAGGGCAGATAAGCCTTGTCTTGTCAACCTCTTTAACGGCAGGAACAAAGGTCTTGTAAATGTTGTTGATGTCGTTTAAGTCGGGGTGGTATTCGTTTGAGCCCTCCCACATAATGATGCTGGGATGATTTCGGCGAGCAGAGATCTGCTTAATGTAGCCGTCCTTGGCCAGCCACTTGCCGCCAAATGCCATCTGCTCTGCGCTGTCGATAAATCTTGTTATCCAGATAAGCAGGAGACCTATTCTGTCAGCATATCTTGCATAACGGATGTCGTTGCTTCCGTAGCCGAGCATATGAAGTCTAAGGGTGTTGCCGCCTAAAAGACGGACAAGCTTTTCCTGTTGCCATATCTGCTCGTCTCTCGGGCAGATGTGGGTGACAGGGGTTTCGTCGTGCGGGGGCAGAAACTGCATAATGAGAGCGCCGTTTAAAACGAGCGGCTCGCCGTTTAAGAGAACTCTGCCGTCTTTCTGCTCTATTGTTCTGAAGCCTGTTTCGATAACCTCGTCGTCAAGCTCACGTCCTTTATCGTCAACGGCAATAACTCTTACCGCGTAAAGAACGGGATTTTCAACCGACCAAGGCTCTACATCGAGCGAGAACTTCTCGCAAAGTTTATAATTGCTGGTAAAGAAAACACCGAGATAAACCTCATCCTCTTTTTGAGGGAAAATCTTTTGCAAGGTGATTTTTGCTTTCTTGCTACCAAGATTTGCCGAAACGGTAAAGTCAACCTTTTCTTTAACCTTTTCGGTTACAACAAGAACATCCGAAACCTCATACTCGTTTATAAATGTAACAGTAACCTTTTCACAGAACCAACCGTTGTAGGTGTCGGTCTGTCTGTGCCAGTTAAAGAGGGTTTCGGGTGCGCGGGGGTCAACAACTATCTTGATGCTGTTACTGCCTTTTCTAAGACAGTCGGTAATATCAAGACTCTGAGCCTCAAAGCCGTCGGCCTTGAGAACCTCTACGCCGTTTATGTAAACTGTGCCGTGCGGGTCGAGAGAGTCCAAATCAAGAATGGCAGATGCGCAGTTGCTGTACTCAAACTCGCTCTCTAAAATAAGCGCTTTGTTGCGGTTATTAAATCCGCCTACTCGGTATGGGAGCTTAACCTCGCCGATCTCCTCTATCTCTCCCGCCGCCTTATCGTCGCCGTCGAAGAAAGAGGTGACCTCGCCGTTTTCAAACTTCATCGAAACGGGCTTAAAGCTCCACTGACCTACGTGGAACATTCCGCTGCCGACAAAAAGTGTGTCGGGTACGAGGGCGTTTGTGCAAGGAAACTCCTTTGTCGTTCCGCCAAGCGTGACCTCAAAGTTGTCGCCAAGCAGTTTTACTGTGACCGTCTGCCAGCAGTCGTACTCGTAGTCGCAGACATACTGGTTGTCAAGAATGTACTCGTTTTTGTTTCCAAGGCAGGCGTAAAACTTGCCGTGAGGATAGAAATGAAGCTTTAAAATATCGTAAATACCGCATCTCAGTTCAATAGTTCTCGCGGTCGTCGAGTCAATAACCTTGGAAATAAAGGATTTGTACTCGCTGTCAATGTAGACTGAGAAGGTAAATTCCTTTAAGTTGCCGTCAATGTTGTAAACTGCCGCAGGCGAAGGGGGATAGGGGTGTCTTTTGAAAACAACACACTCGTCCTCGATTACCGCACGCGGAGTGTAGAGATACCAGCCGCGAGAGGTGGGAACAGACTGCAGAGATGCGCGCATAGTAGCAAGATTTAAGCGCCGTGTTACCCTCGGCAGAGCCTCGGGAGCGCAAAGAGCGGCAAGCTCTTTTGCGGCATCCTCCTCAGAAAGAACTTTCTGAGGATCTTTAGCGACGAGGTAGGACTTTTCAAGGTAGTCAGCATACTCCTTTAAAAACTCCACTCTCTGCTCGGTGGTCATAAGAGTGTTGTCAGAAAAATCGTGATTTTTCTTGCCGTCGTTAAATCTGTCGTGGCAGTAGAAAAATTCGTTAGAATAAATTAACATATTTACACCTCGTTTAAGGAGTTAAAATTTAAAGTATTCTTTGGCGTTGTAGTAGCAGATGCCGCTTGCGATTTTTACAAGGGTATCCATATCCTTAGGATATTCGCCCTCTTCGACCCACTTGCCTAAGAGGTTACAGAGAATTCGTCTGAAATACTCATGTCTGGGATAGGAAACAAAGCTTCTCGAGTCGGTAAGCATTCCGACAAAGCGGGAGATCATACCGAGGTTTGAGAGGGCGCGCATCTGACTTTCCATTCCGTCGCGCTGGTCGTTAAACCACCAGCCCGAGCCAAACTGGATCTTGCCGGGGATGCCGCCGCCCTGGAAGTTTCCGAGCATAGTTCCGAGAACGTAGTTGTCCTTGGGATTTAAGGTGTAAAGAATGGTCTTGGGGAGCATATCTTTGGATTCAAGTGCATTGAGAACCTTTGAAATGCCCTCTGCAATTTGGAAATCGTTTATCGAGTCAAAGCCTGTGTCAGCGCCAAGACGCTCAAACATCTTTGTGTTATTGTTTCTCAGCGCGCCGATGTGAAGCTGCATTGTCCAGCCGCGCTTTGCGTACTCCTCGCCGAGAAATACAAGCTTGTCGATCATATCGTCATCAAGAACGTCTACGGCGTGGTCAGAAAGGCGGCAGCCGTTTTCGTTAAAATAGTCCATTCTCTCGGTGATATCGCTCTTGATATCGGATAAGTCGGGGCGGAAGGTGGGCAGTATCTTTGCCGAGAAGCCCTTTAAGGCTTTGTGGTATTCAAGGTTGTCGTAGGGGTTGTCGGTGGTGCAGATAACCTCAACGTTTGACTTCTTTATAAGTTCCTGAGCTCTGAACTCGTCTTTTTTAAGGCAGTCGTTTACCTTGTCCCAGATATCCTTTGCGGTTTTCTCAGAAAGCTCCTCTTCAATGCCGAAATATCTTTTCAGCTCAAGATGAGTCCAGTGATAAAGGGGATTTCCGATAAGCATGGGCATGGTCTTAGCAAACTCGACCCACTTGTCATACTCGTCGGCGTCGCCTGTGATAAAGCGCTCGTCAACTCCGTTTGTGCGCATCTGGCGCCATTTGTAGTGGTCGCCGCCAAGGAAAAGCTCAAAAGCGTTTTTGAACTTGTGGTTGTCGGCAATCATTTTGGGAACTAAGTGGCAGTGGTAGTCAATGATGGGAAGATCCTTGACGGCCGAATAAAGCTCCTTTGCGGTCTCATTTTTAAGCATAAAATCGTCTTTGATAAAACTCACAGTGTAACACCATCCTTAAATATAGAAATTTCTTCATATCCGTTTTCTTCGTTTTTAGCAAGTTTTCCGCTCGCTACCTCTATTGTAAAGCTTAAAAGCTCATCCGTCAACTCCTTGCCCTGTAAAACCGGAGAAGCATCAAAGTCTATCCAGGAGGATTTTTTGGTGGCAAGTGCGTTGTTTGTAGCAATTTTGACCGTCGGAACGGCCGAGCCTAAGGGAGTTCCTCGTCCCGTTGTAAAGAGGATTAGGTGAACGCCCGAGGCCATAAGGTTTGTAACCGCAACAATGTCATTACCTGGTCCATTTAAAAGCGAAAGACCGTTTTTGGAAATTCTCTCACCACAGTCAAGAACGTCAACAACGGGGGAAAGGCCGCCCTTCTGAACGCAGCCGAGCGATTTTTCCTCAAGGGTCGTAATTCCGCCTGCCTTGTTACCCGGCGAGGGATTTTCGTATATAACCTGATTATGCCTTGTATAGTAGTCCTTAAAGTTGTTGATAAGGGCAACGGTTTTGTCAAAGGTCTCGCGGTCGACGCATCTGTCCATAAGTAAATGCTCTGCGCCGAACATTTCGGGAACCTCGGTTAAAATGCAGGAGCCGCCCATCTTAACTAAAGAGTCGCAAAATCTGCCAACGAGGGGATTTGCGGTGATGCCCGAAAATCCGTCGCTACCGCCGCACTTAAGACCCACTTTGAGTTTAGAGATGGGAATATCGACTCTCTCAAAGCCTGCCGCGTATTCCTTAAGCTCGTTTATAAGCCTTACGCCCTCGGCGATCTCGTCGTCAAACTCCTGAGCGACCAAAAACTTAACTCTCTTTTTGTCATAGTCACCCAAAACCTTTTTGAAAGCCTCAATGTTGTTGTTTTCACAACCAAGACCGAGAACTAAAACGCCTGCGGCGTTGGGGTGATGCACCATTGCGGCAAGAATTTTTTGGGTGTAAAGCTGATCGTCGCCAAGCTGTGAACAGCCAAAGGGGTGCGGAAAGTGCTTTGCCCCCGTAAGATGCGCGAGCTTTTCGGCCGTCTTGTTAACGCAACCGACGGTGTTTACGATCCAAATGTCGTTTCTGATTCCGATATCGCCGTTTTCACGGACGTAGCCTTTAAAGGTAAGCTCAGAGTCGATTTTCTCAAAAGAAAGGTCTGCGGGATTGTAGCTGTATTCAAGCTTATCCGAAAGGTTGGTCTTTATGTTGTGGGTGTGAACGTGCTCGCCCGCCTTTATGTCGCAAATGGCGTGGCCTATAGGCTGGCCGTATTTTATAACGTTTTCGCCTTTCTTTATGTCGCAAATGGCGTATTTGTGGCCGTTTTCGATGTTTACCTCAACGTTATCAAGTTTATTTATTAACATATTTGCTTATCTCGCTTTCAAGATAGGATAGGTCCTCTCCCCAAAGAGAAGTGTTTTTAAGAATGTCATGGGCCGAGGCAGTCTTCATAAAGGCAACGACCTCAGCATCATCGTTTGTCATATCAGTTCTGTAAAAGTCGATAAGCTTTGCAAACGAGAAGATGAGTGTTTCGGGCATCTTGTTAAATCTCTTTATGTACTCGGTGATCGAGGGCAGAACTCTGACCTTGAATTTGCTTACAGAGTTAAGAGCAATTGAAGCAAGCATATGTTTAATGTAGGGATTTGCAAAACGGGTGAGAACGTTTTCGGCGTAGTCGATAAGCTCCTCACGGGGCAGATCGAGGGTGGGGATTATCTCGTCAAAAACGCACTTTCTGATGTGCTCGTGCATCTTTTCGTCGTCAACGCAGGACTTAACGGTGTCAAAGCCCGAAAGCAGAGCGTAGGGAACCAGCGAGGTGTGGGCGCCGTTTAGGATGCGGACCTTTCTTGTGCGGTACATTTCAAGGTTGTCGGTAAGAATAATGTTAAGTCCGCACTTGTCAAAGGGAATCTCATCAAATAGGCCGTTATATCCCTCGATGACCCAGAGGTGAAAATACTCCGATGTGTTAACCATATTGTCCTCGTAGCCGAGGTTTAGCTCCTCGCCCTTGGGGTAACCTGTGTTGATGCGGTCAACTAATGTATTGCAGAAAATGTTCTCGTTTTCGATCCAGTTTTTAAAGGCATCTCCGAGCTGCCACAGGTCAGCATACTTAAGAACGCACTTTTTAAGGTTTGCGCCGTTCTTGTCAATAAGCTCGCAGGGCAGGAAAACAAAGCCGTTAAGACCCAACTCAAACCTTTTAAACAAAAGCTGTGTAAGCTTTCCGGGGAAAGAGGAGGCAGGCTTGTCAGAAAAGCTGTCACGCTCGTCAAAGGTAATTCCCGCCTCGGTGGTGTTGGAAACGATAAAGCGAAAATCGGGGTTCTCCGCAAGAGCCATATAAGCGTCAAAATCGTCGTAGGGCTTAACGCATCTTGAAATAACGTCAATTTTCTGAATATCTACTCCCTCGCTGCCGCGGCAGATGTGGGTGTAAACGCAGTTTTGCGCGGTAAGCATATCGCACATTCCCTTTTCGATAGGCTGAACGACAACGACCTTTCCGCCAAAGTCTGCTTTCTCGTTAGCAATGTTTATAAACCAATCAACAAATCCACGAAGGAAACCGCCTTCGCCAAACTGAATAATTTTTTCTTTCATAATAAATCGCTCCTTTTTAAGCTTTTATACCTTGATTATATATCAAATAAATATATGTTTCCTTTAAAATATCGGCAAATTGTGTAATATTTCTTGACTTTATTGATATGATATGCTATTTTAAAAACGGTGATGGTATGAAACTTGTAAATTATCCCGAAAATGCCTCGTTCTTTTTCAGTCACGACGTAAAGAATGAGGATAGCGGCGAGTGGACAATGCAAAGGCATTATCACGACCTTTTTGAGATATACTATCTCGAAAAAGGCAGCTGCAATTATTTTATCGACAACAAGTCCTATCAGCTTTTAGAGGGAGATATTGCAGTTGTTCCCGCAGGCGTTATCCACAACACCTTATATAAGAACAGTAAGTATTCGAGGATGCTCATTAACTGCACCTCACGTTACATTCCCGCCTCTGTAATATCCCGCTTTAAAAAGCTTACCTATATCTATAGAAATGAAGAGGCGAGCCAAAAGATATGCTCGCTTTTAAAGGAGATCGAGGAGGAATACACAAGGGGCAGCGAGTTTTCGGATGACGTTCTATCCTGTCTTACGGGTATGCTCTTTTTCACAATGCTCAGAAATCCCAACACCTACGACGATAAAGAGGTAAAAAACGAGTACGTTGAAAAGGCGGTAAACTTTGTCCAGAAAAATTACACCGAGCCGCTTTCGCTCACCGATATTGCAAAGATGTTCTCGTTAAGTCCCGAGCATTTTTCAAGAGAGTTTAAAAAGGAAACGGGTTTTGGCTTCTGCGAGTATGTAAATATACTTCGGCTTAAAAAGGCAGAGCAGCTTTTAAAGGAAAACGCTAAGATCACCGTAACCGAGGTCTCGGAAAAATGCGGCTTTAACGATAGCAACTATTTTTCCGTCAGATTTAAAAAGATGTTCGGGGTTTCGCCGAAAAAAATACAAAAAAAATCAAAAAACTAATGAAATCATTACAAACAGCACATTAAATCCTATTGAAAAGAGGGCATTAGTGTGTTACCATAAAAATAGAGAAGTAGCGGAGATTTATCAAAAAAATCCATATTTAAGTTGCTTTTTTCTATTTAAAAGAGCTCACCCGTTTTGTATGCTTAACTTAGTTCAATTATAAATTCAAGGAGGACCAAAAATGGAAAAATCACAGGTAATTAAAAGACTTACTGACTGCGGTCTTGTTGCCGTAGTTCGTGCAAAGGACGCACAGGAGGCAATCAGAATTTCTGATGCATGCCTCGAGGGTGGATGCACAGGTATTGAGCTTACCTTCACAGTTCCCGGCGCTCACAAGGTTATCGAGGCTCTTGCCGCAAAATACAATAAAGGCGAGATGATGCTCGGAGCTGGCACAGTTCTTGATAGTGAAACTGCAAGAATTGCAATTCTCTCGGGTGCAAACTATATCGTAAGCCCCGGCTTTAACTTAGCATCCGCTAAGCTTTGCGGCAGATATCAGGTTCCTTATATGCCCGGTTGTATGACCATTACCGAGGTTATCACTGCTATGGAAGCAGGAGCAGACATCTGCAAGATTTTCCCTGCTGACCTTTTTGGCCCCACAATTATAAAGGACATCAAGGGTCCTCTGCCTCAGGCAAAGCTTATGCCCACAGGCGGTGTTGACGTTTCTAACGTTGATAAGTGGATCAAGGCAGGCGCAGTAGCAGTAGGCGCAGGCTCCTCGCTCACCGCAGGCGCAAAGACAGGCGACTATGCTGCTATTACCGCAACTGCAAAAGAGTTTATTGCAAAAATTAAGGAAGCAAGAGGTGCATAAATAATGGCAAAGGTTGTAACAATGGGCGAAATTATGCTCAGACTTTCTACTCCCGGTAACGAGAGATTTATTCAGGCAGACGAGTTTGACGTTTGCTATGGCGGCGGCGAGGCAAATGTTGCTGTGTCGCTCGCAAACTACGGCCACGATGCCGAGTTTGTAACAAAGGTCCCCGCAAATCCCATCGGCGACTGCGCAGTTGCCGCACTTCGCAAAATGAACGTAGAAACTAAGAACATTGCCCGTGGCGGCGAAAGACTTGGTATCTATTTCTTAGAGACAGGCGCAAGTATGCGTGCTTCAAACGTTGTTTACGACAGAGCACATTCCTCGATCTCTGAGGCAGATGCTGCTGACTTTGATTTTGACGCAATATTCGAGGGAGCAGATTGGTTCCACTTTACAGGAATCACCCCCGCCGTTTCTGATAAGGCTGCAGAGCTTACCGAAATTGCACTTAAGGCCGCAAAAAAGCACGGCGTTAAGGTTTCGGTTGACTTAAACTTCAGAAAGAAGCTTTGGTCGAGCGAAAAGGCTCAGAAAGTTATGACAAATCTTATGCAGTACGTTGACGTTTGTATCGGTAACGAAGAGGACGCTGAAAAGGTTCTCGGCTTCAAGCCCGGCGAGACCGATGTTACAAGCGGCGAACTTGAGCTCGCAGGCTATAAGAGCATCTTTGAGCAGATGGTAGAGAAGTTCAATTTCGAGTATGTTGTTTCCTCTCTCCGCGTTTCAAAGTCTGCCTCCGATAACGGCTGGTCGGCTTGTATCTATAGTAGAGACACCAAGGAGTTCTATCACTCCAAGGAGTACAGAGTTCACCCCATTGTTGACCGTGTCGGCGGCGGCGACAGCTTTGCCGGCGGCACCATCTGCGGATTCTTAGATGGCAAGAACTTTAAAGAGGCTCTCGAGTTTGGCGTTGCAGCTTCTGCATTAAAGCACACCATCCCCGGTGACTTTAACTTAGTTACCAGAGCAGAGGTCGAGGCCTTAGCAGGCGGCGACGGCAGCGGCCGAGTTCAGAGATAAGTAACTATATCTAAATCAAAAACGGAAACCAAAAGGTTGCCTTTTTTTTGCATTGCTTCTTTTTTGTATTATTTTCTATCTTGTTTTTGAAACAAAAATATAAAGGCCTCTCCTTTGAGGAGAGGCTCCGCCGCAGGCGGTGGTGAGGTGTAGCCGCCGCAGGCGGCGTTATTTATTTTAAGTTTCACTTTGCTTTATTGCTAAGCGACACACAGGTCGCTTACTACGGATTAAAAACGACATGTGCGTTTGTGTTGTAGGGACGATTCTTAAGTCGCCCTCAAACCGCCTGAAAGCAAAACGGGCGACCATTGGTCGCCCCTACAATGTAAATGTATGTGTTGTTTTGCCTTGAATTTACTGACGATAATCCTTAAGGAAATCGCCGATGTCGGCTACTGCCTTTGCAAGCTCCTCTGGCTCGGGGAGCATAACGATTCTGAAATGGTCGGGAGTGGGGAAGTCAAATCCACTGCCGGGAACGATAAAGATGTGCTTTTCATGCAAAAGGTCGAAAGCAAACTTCTTGTCGTCGGTGATATTGAACTTCTTAACGTCAAGCTTGGGGAAAACATAGAATGCCGCCTTGTTCTTAACACAGGAAATTCCCTCGATCTTTTCAAGCTCACGCATTGTGGCTTCGCGCTGCTCGTAAAGTCTGCCTCCGGGCGAAACCATAGCCTTTGTGCTGGCAAAATCGTCGAGAGCGGCGGGGATAACAAGCTGGGTAAGCGCATTTGAGCAAAGACGCATAGCTGCCATCTGGAAAATGCCCTCGAGATAATCGTCAGCCTTGCCCTTAGCGCCGCTGATAACCATCCAACCGCAGCGGAAACCGCAGATAACGTGCGACTTGGAAAGACCATTCATTGTAATAACAAGTCTGTCGGGAGCGAGCGAGGCGGTGGAAATGTGCTCGACGCCGTCCATAAGAAGTCTGTCGTAGATCTCGTCCGAGAAGATGATGAGGTCGTGCTCTCTTGCAAGGTCGATGATCTGCTCAAGAACCTCCTTGGGATAAACCGCACCTGTGGGATTGTTGGGGTTTATGATAACGACCGCTCTTGTGCGGCTTGTTATTTTAGAGCGCATATCGTCAATGTCGGGGAACCAGTCGGACTGCTCGTCGCAGGTGTAGAAAACGGGCTTTCCGCCTGCTATGTAAGCCGAGTTGGTCCAAAGCGAGTAGCTGGGGGAGGGAATAAGGATCTCGTCGCCGTCGTTTAAAAGGGCGGTGAGCGCCATGCTAACAAGCTCGCTTACGCCGTTTCCGATATAAATGTCATCGGGGGTAATGTCCTGTATGCCCTTTGATTTGTGATACTCGCAGATGGCGCGGCGAGCCTCGGGCATACCCTTAAGGTCGCAGTAGCCAACTGCCTTGTCAGCATTATTTAAAAGCGCATTTCTGACGCTGTCGGGCATTTTAAAGCCAAAGGTTGCGGGGTTTCCTGTGTTGAGCCTTAAAACGCTGATGCCCTCTTTTATCATACGCTGGCTTTCGGTATAAAGCGGGCCTCTTATATCTGAATGAACGTGTTCAAGTTTTTTTGCGCGGTTGAGCATAATTTTGCCTCCTAAAATGAAATT
Source organism: Oscillospiraceae bacterium (assembly GCA_017461245.1). Classification (GTDB taxonomy): domain Bacteria; phylum Bacillota; class Clostridia; order Oscillospirales; family Ruminococcaceae; genus SIG578. The sequence goes on along the minus strand of JAFTYW010000047.1, from coordinate 41,676 downwards.
AATTCACGCGATAAATATATTATAAATGCTTATCTCTGAAATTTCAATATTTTATTGCAAGAAAAATCGAATTTGTTACACATAGCATAACATCTTAGATGTGTTTTGTTTTAAAATCATTGTTTTTAATTTATGTTTATGATATATTAATTATATGGGAGGGATATCAAGGATGTTTAATAATGAATATCAATATCTTGTTCATTTGATTCGTTGTGCACTACGAGATGAGCAACCCGTTGAAATGCCGGAACACCTCTCTTTTCAAACAGTTTTTGAATACGGAAAGGAACACGAGGTTGCTAATATAGCCTTTATTTCGGTAAAAAAATTAAAAAACAAGCCCGATAGCAGCCTGTATACAGAATGGAAGTCTATTTTTGCTCTTTCTATGCAAAGGCATTATAGGCAAATGGCCGCTCGCGATACTATCGTTGCAGCCTTAAATGAGGCGGGCATCAGAAATGTTGAGGTTCAGGGAACTGTTATGAAAACCCTTTATCCTCAGCCCGAATGGCGTATGATGAGCGACATTGATTTTATAATTGATAAGGATAATTTAAACGCAGCAGAGCAAATTTTAAAAAAGCTGGACTATGATATATATAGCTCCAACGATTGTGAAGTTGACGCCTTTGGAAAGGGTGCAATAGCTGTAGAGCTTCACACAGACTTTTTTGATAAGGACTCTGTGTTTTACGGGACAATAAGTGATGTTTTTGAATCTTCTACCATCGTTGATGGGTCCTACTCATATACCCCAAGTCAGACTGTTTTTTATTTATACGCTCTGCTTCATTGTATTAAGCATTACGTGAGAAAGGGAGTTGGTATACGCAGGGTTATGGATATGTATATTTTGAGCTCAAGGCTTGGTGACAAGGTGGACTTGAAATATATTGACGAGGTGCTTAAAAAGAGCGGCTACAAAAATGATGCAGATATTTTATTTGAAATTGCAAATATCTGGTTTGGTGACCTAAAAGGCGGTCGTGATTTAACACAAATTGAGGAAAATATATTTTTATCAAATAATCACGGAACGCGACAGATGGAGTTTAAAAATGAATATGACAGAGCAGACGGCACCGCAAAAAGATTTTTTAAGTTGAAAAAAATTATATCGCTGGTGTTTCCCCGCAAGGAGCATATATATAATTCATATCCCTTTTGTAAAGAGCATAATTATCCAATAGTTTTGTGTTGGGTGTATCGTGGCATAAGACTTTTATTTGCCAACAAAAAACGTGGAACAATTGCATATAGACTGTCAGAAATAAAGAATTTAAAAACAAAATAATCTATGTAAAGTCATTTATAAAAAAGCTCTTGTGGTTTGCACAGGAGCTTTTTATGATTGCTTTTGCTCTCGCTCCCGAGAAAACGCAAATGCCCTCTTAGAGTTCAAGTCCCCTCATAATTATAAAAAATTAAAGGATACCCAAAAGGGTATCCTTTAATTTGAAAAGGTCGCACAAATTCGATGCCATTTAAATTTTTGGCTTATGGATTTGAACTCCTACATATTTTAATTCTATTCAAAGAAGGTATTACTCTTCCCTAAATTACACTTACTACAAAGCGTTTGTAAATTGTCGATAACCGTTTCTCCTCCTTTTGACCAAGAAATTATATGATCTATGTGCAAAATTACGTTAGGATCTTTTGCTGGAGAAGCACCACACGAACAGCATTTAAAATTATCCCTTTGCATAACTAAAAATCGAAGTCTTAAATTCACATCTCTCTTGGTTTTGTGCGTGAAAGTTGTTCGTTCATCTGTATTACTTATATCGTAAGTTTTATCGACAAACTCCACAAATCTTTTTAAAGCTACCGACCATTTGCCAAACTTTCTTAAATATGCTCCACTCGAAATATTTGAAATGTTTTTATCGTCCATATCTCTGCGCGTGGGTTGTTTGCCTATTTTTATCCATACTTTTTCAAGATTTTCAAACAATTCAATTTCTTCAAAGTATCGATTTCTATATTCTAACCCTGATAATTCTAGGGCATGATTCCAACTTCCAAATCTACGTACAACAGCAGAACTACTATAAGTGCCGTTTAAATCATATTCTTGCATAGACATAGATATAACATTTAACTTATGTGCTGTATCTTTTAAATCTTGTAATAATTCTTCCGTTGATATTTGTTTGTGATATTCTGTTAATTCAAATCTCATTATTTACTCCATCTGTTTGCTTTTGGCTGTATTTATTGAAGATATCAACATTCGTTTGATTTCTTCTGCAAGTGAAAGCAAATCATCAAAATTATAATCAATCAATTTTGTCTTTTCTAAAAGCGTAAGCCAATAAATGCTTTCACTTGTTTCTTTAAGAGAAATATGTAATTTTGATATAAAATCTGCTTTACTGTTGCCATAAATTGCTTCGTTTATATTTGCGCCAACACTCGTAGCAGAGCGAAGTAATTGTTTTGCGATAGTTGTATCTTTTCTGGTTTTAGAATAATCTTCATAAAATAAAACTATTTTAGTTGCAAAATCAAGTGATTTTTTGAGTAATGGACTGTTCATTATGTTCACCTCTAAATGAATTATATCATAATTCACTCTTTAAATCAACGCTTTGCATAGCAAAGCACCTTTTCTGTTATCTTTTCTCTCTTATCTATTATCTGGAAACGACAATTTGAGAGAAGAGAGAAGAACGAAAAGAGAAAAGTGAAGAGAACATAAAGAAACGACAACTTCCTTGTCGAAAATTGTCGTTTCTTTTTGGTGCGGATGAAGGGACTTGAACCCACACGGTATTGCTACCACTAGAACCTGAATCTAGCGCGTCTGCCAGTTCCGCCACATCCGCAAATATATAGAAAAGGCACAAAGCCTTTTCAGTTGTTGTTTATTTCGGGGCAGCCGCGCCCCGCGGTACTCTTGCGGTGCCCGAAAATTTTTCGCTTTTTGCTCAAATTTTCGACCGCTGCGCCATTTTTCCCTTCGCTTCTTCTCGCTTAAGCGAGCGCTCGGTCAAAATGCTGCCAGTTCCGCCACATCCGCAAATATGAAGTAATAAGTAATAGTGAATAGTGAAAAAGTATTCCCAATCTTATCACTTGTGTTCCTCTGATTTTTGCACGGCGAGGTTAACCGAGGCGGAGCCTTTAAGCTTTGTCCGCATATATACTCGAACTTTTCAAATCGAGCATAAATGAGTATATCACAGAGGTTTTATTCTGTCAAGCCGAAATCGGCGTTTTTGGGCAAAAAAATCAGTATTTTGCGCGTGTGTTGACGCCCAGCACAGCGCCGAGCAGAGAGGGGAGTAAACAAAGCAGCGCTTTGCCTAAAAGTGTGCTTCCAATGCTCTCGTCGGGAATGAAAAAGCCTGCGGCAAAAATCAGCGCGAAAAGTCCTGCGCCGATAAGCGCACCAAGCACAAGACCCTTTTTGTGAAGCATCTTGCCCGCAATAAACGAGCCGATAAAGGCCGAAATGCCGATTATCGCCATCGAAATAGGGAGAATGCTTTTGTGCGGCAGGTCGGCAAGTGTCAGCGCAAACGCCGCGAGCAGAGAAAAAACGATGCACAATAGGAGAGCTGCCCCGACTCCGATCAAAACATATTTAATAAGTGTTGCGGCAGGACTAAGCTGCACAGCGCTTTCTCTTCTTTTCATAAACCTTCCCCTTTATATAAGAATATAAAAAGCGCAAAGAAGATTCAATGCGCTTTTTTATACACTATATGCGTAAGGCACCAAAAACAGAACAGTTTTCTTACTGAGCGTCGTGAATGGTGTTGTTCTGAGCAACAGCCCAACGAGCAATTCTGACCTTGCTTCTGTCGCTGCCGGTTTCGATAACAACGGTGTCTTCCTTAAGGCTTGCAACGATTCCGATGATTCCGCCGGTTGTAACAACCTCGTCACCGATCTGAAGGTTGCTTCTCATATCCTGAACTTCTTTTTCTCTCTTTTTCTGAGGACGGATCATAAAGAAGTACATAACAACGAACATAAGAATAAGGGGGATGAACATTGTGAGGGTGCTCATAAGGCCGCCTTGCTGTGCCTGAGAAGATGTGTTTGATGCTGTGTCAAGTAAAAAGTACATTTTAAACTACCTCCAATTAAGTTAGCTCTATTATACACAATATTTTTGTAATATGCAAGAGCTTTATTTTTAATACTCTGTAAACAATTTATCTGCAAATATCGCCAACACCGCCGACAATGTACTGCGGGCGGTAGGAGAAGCTGTCGACCTCAGAAAGCGAGGTTACGCCCGATAAAACCAGCAGTGTGTCGACCTCGGTCTGAATACCTGCGATGATATCGGTGTCCATTCTGTCACCGATGATGACAGTCTCGGCGCGCTTGCAGCCTATCTTCTTCATAGCGTGGCGCATCATAAGGGGATTGGGCTTGCCGATAAAATATGCGCTCTTACCGGTTGCGATCTCAATAGGAGCGGCAAGCGCCTTGCAGGCGGGGATGATTCCCGCTTCGCTCGGGCCTGTGAGGTCGGGGTTTGTGCCGATAAGTTTGGCTCCGCCTAAAACAAGCCTTACGGCGTGCTCGATCTTTTCAAAATTGTAGGAGCGGGTCTCGCCGACAACAACGTAATCGGGGTTGTAGTCATTCATGCTGATTCCCGCCTCGTAAAGCGCGTATACAAGGCCGGGCTCGCCTATAACATAGGCGCTGCCGCCGGGGCATTGCGTCTGCAGAAATGATGCAGTCGCCATAGCCGAGGTGTAAAAATGGTCCTCGCTGACATCAAGACCAAGCCTCTTAAGCTTTTGCGAAAGTTCTTTCGGCGAGCGCTCAGAGCTGTTTGTTAAAAACAGGAATTGCTTGTTTTCAGCCTTTAACCAGTCAACAAATTCCTGCACTCCGTCTAAAAGGCGGTTGCCGTGATATATAACGCCGTCCATATCACTTATAAAGCCTTTTTTGCTCTTCATTATTTCTTTGAAATTCTCGGGGATCTGCATAATTTACCCTCCTTAAATTCTCTTGCCTAAAACGTCTATATATTTGTCAAAAAACTCGTCAAATCTGTCCTCGTCAAGCGCCTTTCTGATTTCTTCCATCAGATGATTGTAGAAATACAGATTGTGGGTGACCGCAAGGCGCATACCCAGCATTTCCTTTGCCTTGAAAAGATGACGGACGTATGCTCTCGAGTGACGGCGGCAGGTAGGGCAGTTGCAGTTTTCGTCGATGGGTCTGTCGTCGTGCTCATACTTGGCGTTCATAATGTTCATTGTGCCATTAAAGGTAAATAAATGCCCGTGCCTTGCATCACGAGAAGGCATAACGCAGTCAAAAAGGTCAACGCCGAGCTTTACTGCTTCTAAGATGTTTTGCGGCGTTCCAACGCCCATAAGATACCTTATCTTGTTTTTGGGCATGTGCGGCTCGACGGCAGAAATTACCCTGTACATCTCCTCGGCGCTCTCGCCGACTGCAAGACCGCCTATTGCATATCCGTCAAGGTCGAGCTTGGCGATCTCTTTCATATGCTCGACTCTCAGATCGTCGTAGGTGCAGCCTTGGTTTATGCCGAATAAAAGCTGATGGGGATTGACCGTGTCGGGCAGGGCGTTTAAGCGCGCCATCTCGTCCTTGCAGCGCATAAGCCAGCGAGTAGTGCGCTGGCAGGAAGCCTTGGCGTAGTCATAGGGAGCGGGATTTTCAACACACTCGTCAAAAGCCATTGCAATGGTTGAGCCTAAGTTTGACTGAATCCTCATGCTCTCCTCGGGGCCCATAAAAATAGGATGCCCGTCAAGGTGGGAGCGGAAATACACGCCCTCCTCTTCAATTCTGCGTAGCTTTGAAAGTGAGAAGACTTGAAACCCGCCGCTGTCGGTTAAGATAGGGCCGGGAAAACCTGTAAACTTGTTAAGCCCGCCCATTTCTCTGACAAGCTCGTCGCCCGGGCGCAGATGCATATGGTAGGTGTTGCAGAGCTGAACCTGACAGTCAATGTTAAGAAGATCGTAGGCGGAGAGGGCGCCTTTTATGGCTCCCGCCGTTGCAACGTTCATAAAGGCAGGTGTCTGGACTGTGCCCTTGACGGTTTCAAACTCGCCGCGTCGGGCCCTGCCGTTTTGTTTGATAAGCTTGTACATAAATTCTCCTATTTTCCAAACGAATCGTAAGCAATTTCCTTGTAAAGTTCGGTTTCCTTGACCTCAAGGTTGTCTGAGATCTCATTAAGAGCCTCTTCATAAACCTGCTCGGCGTAGACTTCCGCAACGCTCTCGGCGTTTTCGGTTAAATATTTAGTGTCGTTTTCGAGTCTGTGAATGATAAAATAGCAACTCTGCGAGAAAATAACATCGCTTGTCTGACCGATTTCGAGCTTTGTTAAGTCATATCCCAAGGATTCAGAAATTGACGCAGCATCATAGTAGCTCTGCAGGTCATCCTCGTACTCGTCCTCGCTCATATATTTTTTCATTGTGTCGGCAAAGGACGCGCCGTTTTTGATTTCGCTAAGTGCGGCATCTGCCTTTTTCTTTGCATCATTTTTGTTCTTTTCGTAATCCTCAGTAGACAAAGACTGCCCCGCATCATCAAGATAAGCGGCGGGGAAGTACATATTCATAAAGCGGGTATGGGTCTTGTTGTAATTTTCAACAGCTTCATCTGTAGTAAAAACGATCTTATTCGTTTCCTTGTCTGTTCCGCAGAGGGTCTCGGCCATTTTTGAGCTTAAGGTGTTGATCTCAAGCGCCTTTTTGTAAACCTCGTTTGTAAGGTTGTTTTCCTCTAAAAGAGCGTTGTAGTCGGTGGCGTTTCCTGCGCTTTCAAAGGCCTCTTGCATTGTGCTGTCGATCTCGTCAAGCTCGTCTGCAGTAAGCTTATAGCCGTGCTTTTTGGCAAGGTCTAAAACTGCGAACATACGTTTTGTTTCGCTCAGAACCTCGTCAGTAAGCTTTTTGGCATTTTCCTTTTTGGTAAGATCAAGGGTGGCGTCCTCGGTGAGCATACCGCTCTTTACCGCAAGATAACAGTAACGGTAAAAGTCAAGAGCAACATTGTGGCTGCCGATCTTTAAAACAGTTTCGCTCGCAAAATAACCTTTGTCGTTAACGGTGATTTTCTGCTCGTTTTTGGGTGCGCAGGAGCAAAGCGCAGCGCCCAAAACAACTGCCGCAGTTAAAATTGAAAAAGCCTTTTTAAGCATAAAAACACGTCCTTTACTTAATTTCGCCGAGGCTTAATGCCTTTAGGTAAGCGTTGATAAAGCCGTCGATGTCGCCGTCCATAACGGCGTCAATGTTGCCCATTTCAAAGCCTGTGCGGTGGTCTTTTGCAAGGGTGTAGGGCATAAAAACGTAGGAGCGTATCTGAGAGCCCCAGGCAATCTCCTTCTGAACGCCCTTAATGTCCTCGATCTTTTCAAGATGCTCGCGCTCTTTGATCTCAAGGAGCTTGGATTTGAGCATTTTCATAGCCATTTCTCTGTTCTGATGCTGGCTGCGCTCGTTCTGGCAGGCAACGATAATGCCTGTCGGGATATGTGTTATGCGGATTGCCGACTCGGTCTTGTTAACGTGCTGACCGCCTGCGCCGCTTGAGCGGTAGGTGTCAACCTTTAAGTCGTCGTCGGAAATCTCAATTTCAGCATCGTCCTCAATTTCGGGCATGACCTCAAGCGAAGCAAAGGAGGTGTGCCTTCTTCCCGAAGAGTCAAAGGGCGAAACGCGCACAAGTCTGTGAACGCCAGACTCTGATTTTAAAAAGCCGTAGGCGTTTGTACCCTCTATCGAGATAACGGCGCTCTTAATTCCCGCCTCATCGCCGTCGAGCATATCAAGGGTCTTGACCTTGAAGCTGTGTCTTTCTGCCCAGCGGCAGAACATTCTGTAAAGCATAAGCGCCCAGTCCTGAGCCTCTGTTCCGCCTGCGCCTGCGTGCAAGGTCAAAATAGCGTTGTTGGCGTCGTACTCTCCGCTGAGTAAGGTTTCAAGCTTAAGGCTTTCGTAAGCCGAAACAAGCTCGTCGTAGCTCTGCTTTGCGTCGGGGTAAAGCGACTCATCGTCGCCCTCGATGGCGATCTCCAAAATGGTCTGCGCATCGTCGAATTTCTCCGAGAGGGCGTTGTATCTTGATATCTTGCCTTTGATGGTGCTTATCTGCTTTAAGACGACCTTGGAGTTTTCGGTGTCGTTCCAAAAGCCGTCGGCGGTGGTCTTTTCCTCAAGAGTGGCAAGCTCTCCTGTTATCTTTTCAATACCGCAGGCTTCGTACATTTCCTTAACCTTTGGTGCCATAGCATCGAGCTGAAGCTTCAGTTCGTCTAATTCAAGCATAGTTACATTCCTTTCGGGAGTCTAAGTAAATTATTGGGTGCCATTTTATTTTAAAACAGCTTAATCTATATTATTATAAGATATTTGGCTGATAATGTAAAGATGAAAACAAAAAAATAAATTGTAAAAATGCTGTAAACGGCGGGGGAATATGTTAAAAAATACTTGACAATTTGAGGCAAGTTGTATATGATATAAAGTGCGCCGCTGTGGCGGAACAGGCAGACGCAAGGGACTTAAAATCCCTCGGTGGCAACACCGTACCGGTTCGATTCCGGTCAGCGGCACCAAAAACAAAAGGACTACTTCGGTAGTCCTTTTGTTTTTGTGTTTGTGTCCGCAGGACACAACTCCGTTTGACCACTTGCGGTCAACATCATTTTTCGCATAGCGAAAACACCGTTTCCTTTGCGGACACAAAACGAGGTTGCGCTTTGCGCAAACAGTGTTGTGCTTTGCACAAACGATGTTACGGCCGTGCCGTAAACGATGTGGGCTTGCGCCCAATGCTTGTTGCACTTTACGTTAATGTGTTGTATAATTTGGGCGAGGTGATAAAAATGAAAGAGGATAAGCTTTCTGATTTATCAATGAAATTATCTGTCGATGTTCTTAACCTGGTGAAAGAACTCAGAAATAAAAAAGAAACTATAATTTCCAATCAACTTGGTAGAAGTGCAACAAGTGTTTGTGCTAATATTGCAGAAAGTAAATACGGTCATAGTCGTGCAGATTTTATTGCTAAACTTGAAATTGCTTTAAAGGAAGCAAACGAAACAGGAAAATGGCTTGAAATGCTTTTGAAAACCGATTATATTGATGATGCTACATATAAGTCGATCAATAAAACCTGTTCAACCATTCGTATTTTATTGATTGCATCCATCAAAACTGCTAAAAGCAAATTAAACAAATAACCAAAGGCGGTGATTTTATGAAAAAGCTTGTAGCTATGCTTATTCCAATTGCATTATTGCTCTTATGCGTCGGATGTGTGGGGCAGGGAAACAAAGCGATAAATTCGCTTGGTAAATATTCATCCAAGGTATTTTATACTCACGGCGGTTTACAGGATTACACTGACTATGCCAAGTACACCTACGATGATGTTGACATAACAAAAAGCCGTTATTTTTCTAAAATCACGGACGAAAGAGAAAAATCATTCATTGAGCATATTGAAAATTATGAGCAGTGGGTAGATACAATAGCGGCAAACGACAGCGAGGATGAGCTTGTTTTAAATTACAATTTTGATATATCGCTGGTTTCGCAGGATGATTATGTTTATATCTACGACGACCCCGATTATGTTTATCTGACAAACTACGATGTATGCTTTTTTGATGCAGAAACAAATACACTTTATTATTTTCACAGTAATATATAAATTCCTGTATGTTATGAGCGCCCGCCGTTTCGGCGGGCGCTATTTTGTTAAAATTTTATTCACGAAAATTGTTAAATATACACAAAAATCTCAAGACGATTTGGGAATGATGATTATTGCCTCAAGGCTTGAAATGTGATAAAATTAACACATACTTTGTCATAAAAATAGGAGAAAAGATTATGGACAACAATTTACTTCAAAAATACTCTGCCATCGCGCAGGAAATTCAGAGCGAGGTTCGCAAGGTAGTTTTAGGTAAGGACGATATTATCGAGAAAATTCTTGCTACCGCGCTTGCGGGCGGCCACGTGCTTCTTGACGATATTCCCGGCGTTGGTAAAACAACTCTCGCGCTGGCATTTTCCTATGCTACAAGCATGGACTATCACAGAATGCAGTTTACCCCCGACGTTCTGCCCAGTGACGTTACAGGCTTCTCGGTCTACGACAAAAAGACCGATAGCTTTATATACAAAGAGGGCGTTGCTATCTGTAACCTCTTTTTAGCAGACGAGATAAACCGTACCTCGTCCAAGACCCAGTCGGCTCTGCTCGAGATAATGGAAGAGGGCAAGGTTACCGTTGACGGCATAAACCATACTCTGCCTCAGCCCTACGTTGTTATCGCAACACAAAACCCCATCGGCTCTGTCGGTACTCAGATGCTGCCCGACTCTCAGCTCGATAGATTTATGGTCTGCGTTTCAATGGGCTATCCCTCAATGGCTGATGAGATCTCCATCCTTAAGGGCAGACAGAAGGTAAACCCCTTAAACGACGTTAAGGCGGTTGCCACCAAAGAGGACATTATGGCTATGAAGGATATAGTCAGCGAGGTCTATACCGACGATAAGATCTACGAGTATATCGCCGCTATCTCTGACGAGACCAGAAAGAGCGAAATGTTAAAGCTTGGCCTCAGTCCCCGTGGCTCGCTCGCGCTCGCCAGAGCGGCAAGAGCGGTCGCATTCCTGCATGGCAGAGATTACGTTATCCCCGATGATGTTGCCTTTATCTTCTTTGACGTTGCAACCCACAGAGTTGTCGTAAGCGCTAAGGCAAAGATCTCGGGCGCAACTACTAAGGAAATCCTTGCAGGCATTTTAGAAAAGGTTCCTGCACCTAAACTTACACAAGGAAAATAATAATGCTTATATTTAAATTGATCTATCTTGCCATAGCGGCAGTATCAGCGGCATTTTTTGTGCTGTATCGGGATATTCTTTCCTTTATACTGTTTTTGGTAATTCTGGCGGTCCCCGTGCTTCTGCTTCTGATAGTTATCGGAATGCGTTTGGGGCTTCGAGTCAGTTGCGAGTGTGAGGAGAGTGCCGCATCAGCGGGACAAAAGGCGCACCTTTCCTTTAAGGTGTCAAATTATTTCATATTCCCCATAACTCAGCTTACCCTTTATATCCGCTGCCAGAACAGCTTTTTTGAAAAGCCCGATAGGCTCGAGCTCAATTTCTATGCTTCGCCTTTCACAAAGAATGTTCACGATATAGAAATTGACTCTGAGCATACAGGAAATGTTGAGGTATATGTTACCAAGGCAAAGGTTTTTGACTATTTCGGAATTTTTTCTCTGCCTGTCAGAATAAAGAAAAAATACACCGTGACCTTCCTGCCCAAAACAGAGCAGCTTGATATTGCCGTAAACCAGAATATACATAGCTTAAGCGAGTCTAATCTCTTTTCAAAGCATAAGCCGGGTGACGATCCGTCAGAGGTTTTTGCTATAAGAGATTATGTGCCCGGAGATAAGCCCAACCATATCCATTGGAAATTAAGTTCCAAGCAGGATAGCCTTATCGTTAAGGATTACAGCCTTCCTATAAGCAAATCGGTTATGCTCCTTCCCGAGCTTTTTATAAGCGGAAACGGCGCTGATGCGGCTCTTGTTGATACTGTTTTTGAGATCGTGACTTCAATATCGCATACACTTATCGACGCCGAGATCCAGCACAGCATCGGTTGGTACAACCCAAGGGATAAGGTCTACTGCACTCAGGAGATAAACGGATATGACGGCTTGTATGCAACATTAAGGCTCATTTTTGAAAGTGCAAAGCACTATTATGAGCCTCACCTTGCATCAATGCCCGAGCAGTATCAGACTAATATTTCAAACATTGTATATGTTTCGCCTAATATCAGCTCTGACCATCTTGACGCCCTCGCATTTTCCAGAAACCCCAACGCACTTTGCACAGCCGTAAACGTTGTGCCAAAAGAGAGCGACGGCGGCAACCTCACAAGTGACGACGTCGAGGTCGTAACGGTAAAAGAGGGTATGGTCTTTGAATGCCTTAACGAAACGTTTATTTAGGAGATAAAATGAAGAAAAGAAACAAGAAGCTGACGGTGGATAACGGCATTTCGGTTTCCTACCGTGTAAACAGCAATGAGAGGGTGAAGATACCCTTTCTCAACGATATAATGCTGATTCTGCTTACTTTTATCGCAATGGTCGGCAGTATAATGACATTTGCTACCATTCTTCAGCTTGAGGTTATGGACAATGTTGTTATCCCCTGGCTTGCGGTCTTCTCGGCGGTATTCGGCGTTCTTTATAAGCTTATAAAAAAGCGCAGATGGCTTGTTTTTATAGGCTCTGCAGTCCTCGTGGGTCTGCTTGTGCTTATTTTCTGGGAAGAGGTGTATAAGGGCACAATCCTCCTCTTTGACCAAGGCCACACCACCATAAGCTACTTTATGGCGTGGGATGATGTTGACCTCACATTTGAGTGGGAGCCCACCTTCTACAACCTTACAAACTTTGTTATTCTGCTCTTTTCTGTCTTGCTTTGCACCTTCGTTTCGTATTTCATAGTTGTAAAGACAAGCTTTATAGCGATATTCTTGTTAACCTTCCCGTTCTTTGAAATTGGCGCCGCATTCGGCGCAGTGCCTAAGCTTTTCTATTTCTCTATGATGGTTGCCACCTGGGCGGCGGTTTTAACTATCTCGAGGGTCTCAAACTCAAAAAGCAAGGTTAAAAAAGCAGGCGGCAAAAAGAAAAAGAAGCGCGACGAGGCGGCAAAGGGAAAATTTGCGGCGAGCGCAGTCGTAATTGCCCTTGCAACCATCTGCCTGTTTGTCTTTGTTTCTGAAATTTTGAATGTTATCGACTTTTCGCGAAGCAAGGATATCGACAAGCTGAGGAAAGACACTAAGAATTACGCTACCGATGTTTACGACTATATCACGGGCAAGGACCACGACGGAAGCCTTAAGGAAGGTAAGCTCTTAGAGGTTGACGATAGACAAATCAAGGATAGACACTATTTCTCGGTAGAAACCTCGATCTTGTGGACCAATAAGAATATAAGATTTAAGGGTTACACCGCCTCTACCTATAACAACAACGAGTGGGGCCAGCTCGATTCTTACGATGAGTATGCCGACCTTTTTGAAAAGATAGAGAAAAATCAGTATAAGATAGCGGCAATGAACGGCGAACTGCTTCGCACCTATCAGGGCAGGCACGCCTATGAGTATTCAAAAATGCGTATTTATGATCTGCGCCGCGTTAAGAACTACGCTTTCCAGACCTACTGCAGCATTTTTGACGATAAGTTTTCAGCGTATAAGGACGACCTCGGCGTTTCGCCTAACAACAAGCTTGACTATTCCTACACCACATATCTCGGACTTGCCAATATATACGATATAACCAAGTCTGAGCTTTACAAGGACAGGACGGTTTCTCAAATTTGGAAGGAATACGGCGAGTTTGTAAAGGCGGAATATACCGATTCCTATGTTGCTCCTTCGGTTAAGGAGCTGACAGACAGCTTTAACGCCGAGAGCAGAAACCAGCTCATTGACAAAATTCGTTCGTATCTTAAGGAAAACACTAAGTACAGCCACAAGTTCAACAAATGCCCTAAAAACAAGGATTTTGTTGACTATTTCCTGTTTGACGAGCAGCGTGGATACAGTACGCACTATGCAACCGCGGCAGCGGTTATGCTTCAGTCGCAGGGATATCCCGCTCGTTATGTTGAGGGATATTTTATCCCGATGAAAGCGGCGAACAACTCGTTTATCAACGAGGACGGAAACCTCATATTTGACGTTACCGATAAGTATGCTCACGCTTGGATAGAGATATACGACTCTACTTACGGCTGGATTCCCGTCGAGGTAACCCCTGGTTACTGGTCGGGACTCTTTGAGGATGAGCTTGAGGACAACATAAACGACAATTCGGCAAAGGAGGAGGGTCAAAAGCCCGAAGAGCCCAAGAACGAGGTCGAGGACGACGATGTAAATAACCCCGACGTCAGCGATCAGCCCCCTGAGGACAACTTTGTCGGTGCAATGGGCGGTGTCAGCGGCGGCAGAGCGCTGACCCCCGGAGAAAAGGCACTTATTGCGATCGTTGTAACTATCGTTCTTTCAATCATCGGCTGGATCACGTTCCATTATATCTACGCATCGGTGCGTCGTAAGAAGCTTGGAAGCAAGGACGCTAACATAGTCATAAATGAGGCTTATAAATACTTCTTAAGGCTTGCAACCTATGAGGGTATTGACTGCAAGAACATTCACTCGTATCTGGTGTTTGCAGATGAGTGCGCCGAGAAATCGAGCTACCTCGATAGAGAGCAGAACAGAAGATTCTTTGCGGTGCTTCTCAAAAATGCCTTCTCGCAAAGCGGCGCAACGCTGGGAGAGGCAATGCTTTGCGCAGAGTATGCAAATAGATACGCCGAAGTAATGTATAACGCCCTGCCCACCCATAAAAAGTTCGTATTCAAAATGCTTAAACAGCTGTAAAAAAAGGCACCCCGCGGGGTGCCTTTTTTTAAGTGAAGGGTTAAAAGTGAATATTGAAGAGGTTAGGAAGGTTTTGCAAAAGCAAAACCACCTATTTTAAGTAGCGGTTGTTTTAATTTTGTAGGGAACGGCCTGCGTGCCGTTCCGTTTATGGTGCCTGTTTTTGCGGCGCGACACATAGGTCGTGCCATACGATATAAGGCAACAGTTGTTTGTAGGGTTGGGCGCTCTGCGACCAACCGAAAAAACGGCGCGTCAGAAACTGCCGCACCCTACATTTTAATATAACTTTTTGGGTTCATCAATAAGCCCTAAAATATAATCAACTGAAACATTATAAAACTTTGCTAATAATTTCAGTTTTTCTCCGCTGATATCTGCTTTTCCAGTCTCAATTTTGCTGTATTGCTGTTGGGTTGTTTTTATAACCTTTGCTATCTCTGCTTGACTTAAATCTTTATCCTCTCTCAAATCTCTAATTTTATACATAATATTCATTCCTCTCATAGAACTATCTGTATTTTATCATACACCTAAAAATTGTATTGACAATTACACCTAACAGGTGTAATATATATTTAATACACCTTTTAGGTGTAAAATAAATTTATTGGAGATAAAGCTATGACAATTCTTGAAAACCTATACAATGGAAACATCAATGTTGTTGAAAGATCCATAAAAAAGGGAAGTGAATACGATAGGCTTGATAAACTCTCGTTGGAACTTGAAAACAAATTTATAAAAGGAAAAAGCAAGCAGGAAAAGGAACTTTTTGAGCAAATCCTTGAACTGATATATGGCCAAGAGGAGATATTGCTAACCGAAACCTTTGTTGAGGGATTTCGGCTTGGGGCGCAGATTATGCTTGAGGTTTTTTCAGAACCAAAAAGACAATTCACCCCAATTTACGAAAACGAATAAAAACGGGCGGATGTTAAATGACGCTCCAAATCTTTGATTTGGCAAGCGGAATTTATGCAGTAGCGAAGCGAAGCTGGGCATCCGCCCCTACAAATTAAATAATGCGTGAAAGGCAAAAGGCACCCTTACGGGTGCCTTTTGCCTTAGTATATACAAACGAGGAATTAGGAAATGTCAAAATTATCTTCTTAAAACTGCCTTGTCCTGCGCTTTGACGATAAGGTTTTCGCCGTAAACGCCGCGCAGAGAGGTAAGGGGATAGACCGAGGTGCCTCTGCCGATTATCGTGCCTGGGTTTATAACGCAGCCGCAACCGATGTCGGCCCTATCGGCCAAAATGCCGCCGACCTTTCGAAGTGAAGTTTCTATCTCCTCGTCGGCGTGGATAACAACTGCCTTGCCGTCAGATTTAAGGTTTGAGCAAACAGTTCCCGCGCCCATGTGAGCAAAGTTTCCGAGAACAGAATCGCCTACGTAGTTGTAGTGCGGGGTCTGAACATTATTTAAAAGTATGCAGTTTTTAAACTCGCAGGAGTTTCCCAAAACGCAGTTTTCGCCGGTAATAACATTGCCCCGCAAAAATGCCCCTGGGCGTATTTCGGTATTGTGCCCGATAATTGCGGGCGCTTCAATGGTAACAAAATCGGCAATTTTAACGTTTTTACCAACAAGAACGCCCGCTTTAAGCTCGGTAAAGCCCTCAATGCCCATTTCTATAAGCGCAAGGATGTGATCCTTTATTTTAGGGAGCATCTGCCAAGGATATTCGCACCCATCAAAAAGCTTGCTTAAATAGGGGACTGAGCAGTCAAACAAATCGCGGGTTTTTATCTTACTCAATAGTATGCCCTCTTTCTATAATAGCCTTTGCGATCATATCGGCGTATTTTTCACACTTTTCGCGCGTTTCTGCCTCGATCATTATACGCACTACAGGCTCGGTGCCGCTCTCGCGAAGCAGCGCTCTGCCGTTTTCGCCGATAAGGCTCTCGACCTCTTTAAGCGCGGCAACAACTTCTTTGTCGCCGCTTACCGCCGCCTTGTCCTTGACCTTGAGGTTTACTGTGTGCTGAGGATAGAGGAAAACTGCCTCAGAAAGCTTTGCAAGGCTGCTCTTTCTGTCGCACATCTCTTCGGTCAGCATAATTGCGGTGAGAATTCCGTCACCCGTGGTGGCGTATTTCTTTAAAATAATGTGCCCCGACTGCTCGCCGCCAAGGCTGTAGTCGCTACTTTGCATCTTCTCGTAAACAAAGCGGTCGCCAACCTTGGTCTGAACGCAGTTTATGCCCGCTTTTTTGAGCGAGGCAAAAAATCCGCTGTTTGACATAACCGTCGCAACAACGGTGTCGGAGCTTAGCATACCCCTAGATTTTAGGCGGTTTGCGAGGATATACATCATTTTGTCGCCGTCGACGATGTCGCCGTTTTCGTCAACTGCAATGCAGCGGTCAGCGTCGCCGTCAAATGCAAAACCGACGTCAAGATGCTCCCTTTTAACAAGGGCACAAAGCTTTTCTATGCTGGTCGAGCCGCAACCTAAGTTTACATTAAGCCCGTCGGGTTCGTCGCCCAAAACATAGGTCTGTGCGCCGAGCGCGTTGAAAACCGCCTTTGCAATCATCCAAGAAGCTCCGTTTGCGCAGTCAAGTCCGATTTTGAGCTTTTTGTAGGAGTTGGAGGCAAGCGAAATGAGGTAACCGACATAGCGGTTTCTGCCCGAAACATAGTCGACTATGCAACCTATCTTTTCTCGGTGAGCCAGAGGTAGATCACCGCAACCGAGGCCTAATGCCGACATATCACCGTCAATGTAAGCCTCGATCAAGGCGGTAGTCGAGTCGTCAAGCTTTTCGCCGTACTTGTTTATAACCTTGATTCCGTTGTCATAAAAAGGATTGTGCGAGGCGGTTATCATAATGCCGCAGTCAAACTCATCCTGCCGAGTAACGTATGATACGCTCGGCGTTGTGGTGACGTGGAGCATATAGGCGTCGGCGCCCGATGCCGTTATTCCCGCGGCTATCGAGTATTCAAGCATGTAGCTACTGCGCCTCGTATCCTTTCCTATCACTATGCGCGGCCTGTAGCCTGCGTTTTGACATCCGGAAAGGGCAGAGCGGTAGTACCAGCCTAAAAATCTGCCGACCTTGTATGCCTGCATTGAGGTAAGGTTTAAGTTAGCCTCGCCTCTGAAGCCGTCTGTGCCGAAATATTTGTTTTTGGCGCTTTTCTTGCCGCCCGCGCCCTCTATTTCTATCTCGTCGAACAAGAGCTGGTCTGCAGAAACCGAGAAAAGAGCGCAGAGCTGCAATACATTGTCTATCTGAGGCTGAGCCTGCCCCATTTCCCATTTTGAAACCGCCTGTCGCGAAACCGAAAGCTTTTCGGCAAGTGATTCCTGCGACAGACCTTTTGAAAGTCGGAGTTGGGTTATTTTTTCACCGAGTTTCATAATGCCCTCCTTGATTAAACTATATTTGTAATATATTCGTTTTCGATAAATATAGTACAGTATGTAAAAAATATTTGCAACCAACTGAGGCTTGAAAATTTTGCAACCTAAGGTTGCTAAATTGGGAATTTTTGCAAAAAAATAACACCAAATTTATAATGCAACAGTGTTTTTGTAAAATATAATTTGCAAAAACGGCAGGCAACCGCCTGCCGTTTTTTGTTTAGAGATAGGCTTTAACGTCCTGTGCAAGACTTTCCTCAAGGCCGATAACCTTTTTTGCAAGGTCCTTCGACTTTTTATCAGCCGCCTCATACTCGTTTAGATACTTTGTCAGTGACTTTATTCCCATATTGCAACCGTCGGTCATAAGGTCTGCAATGGTGCTGTCAGACTTGTCAACCGCCATCTTGAAGTTTGTCTTTATAAAGGACATTCCCTTTGCCATAGGGTTAGGCTCCTTGCCGTCGTCGTGATATTCGTCGAGTAAAACCTGAATTTCGTCCTGAAGCTGCTGGTGGTGACCAACGCTCTTTTCAAGCATCTTTTTAAAGTCCTCGTTTTTAACATCGTCGATAACGTCCTCAATCGAGGCAACGCCCATCTTAATTCCCGCGTCGCACTCACGCAGTAGCTTTATGGTATCATGTTCTATCATTTTTACCCCTCCTTTTAAAAACAGTATGCCCCAAAAACCCAAATCAATTCCGTGGTTTTAGCTTGAAATTATAACTGTAGGGGCGGATGCCCACATCCGCCCGTTATACAACAATAAAACTTTTCGGGACGATGTAGGCATCGTCCCCTACATTTTTGAAAAAAACAAAAAACGCAGATTTTTAATCTGCGTTTTTAATTTTTATAACCGTTAATTTGTCGCCGCTGACGCGAAATTTTACATCAAAGCCTGCAAACAACATACTGTAGACCCTCTCGTCATCGTCTTGATATGAGGGGCGCGGGTCGTCTGAAAGGCACTCGATAAGCGCGTCGTGCTTTTCCTCGGGAATAGTTTTAAGTAGCTCGTCGGGGAAATCGACCTTAAGCCTATAACCCTCAAACTCCTCGGCATAGCCGCCGACGGCGTCTGTGTGGCAGTCGGTGTAGGGGAGATACGGCTTTATGTCGTAAATGGGTGTTCCGTTAAGTAGATCGGCGCCCGAAACTATCAAGACGGTCCCCTCGTTTTCGGTCTTTTTAACCTCCAAAAGCCGCACCGACGAAAGACCGATGTTGTTGGGGCGAAAGGGGGAACGGCTTGCAAAAACGCCGACTCTCCTGTTGCCGCCAAGGCGGGGCGGGCGGACTGTGGGGGTAAAGCCATCTCGGTGAGCGAGCGAAAAATCAAAGATAAGCCAAAGGTGAGAAAAGCCTTCGATTTCCCTAAGCGCATCGGGATGTCTGTATTCGGGCAGAAAAACGATTTTTGCATTAAGCGACGGACAGCGCCCGCTCTGGCGCGGTATGCCGAATTTTTCGTCAAAATCGCTGTATATGTGTGCAATCGGCTTCAAATTTACACCTCTATTTGTAAAGCTTGGCAAGACCGCCCTCGCTGGTCTCTCTGTAGCGGCGGGAAAGGTCCTTGCCGGTTTCGTACATAGTTTTAACAACAAGGTCAAAGGATATTTTTCTTGTGCTGGTCAAAAAGTTTGCAAGGCTTACCGCATTTATTGCACGCATTGCGGCAACGGCGTTTCGCTCAATGCAGGGTATCTGCACAAGACCGTATATGGGGTCGCAGGTAAGCCCCAAGTGGTGCTCTAATGCAATCTCTGCGGCGTACTCTATCTGCTCAAGGCTCATAGAAAAGAGCTCGCCGAGCGCCGCGGCGGCCATTGAGCAGGCAGTTCCTATCTCGGCCTGGCAGCCGCACTCTGCGCCGCTTATCGAGGCGTTTGTCTTAACAATGTTTCCAACAACACCTGCGGTTGCAAGGGCTCTGAGTATCTCTTTGTCTGTGAAATCGTGCTTCTGCTTTTGGTAGTATAAAACCGCGGGCAAAACTCCGCTCGCGCCGCAGGTGGGAGCAGTAACGATTCTCTCACAGGCGGCATTCTGTTCGCTTACCGCAAAGGCGTATGCGCAGACAAGGCGGTTTTCTCTGGTTTCGCGGGTCTCGTCTATGTGGTTTTGCTCAAACAGAAATTTTGCCTTTCTCTGCACCTTTAGCCGCCCGGGCAAAACACCGTCACAGCTAAGACCTGCCAAAATGCTCTGCTGCATGGTCTGCCAAGTAAGCGAAAGATGCTCCCAGATCTCCTTACCCTCAATTTCTTCTACGTACTGCCAAATGCGAAGGTTGTTCTTTTTGCAGTAATCAAGTATCTCAGAAAAAGAATGGAAGTTGTATATATCCTTGTTTTCGGAAAGCTCCTGCCCCTCGATCTTTATCTGCCCGCCGCCTACGCTGTAAATGGTGTCAGCGCCGATCTCCTCGCCGCTCTTATAGGCAAAAAGCTTCATTGTGTTGGGGTGGAGAAGTGATTTTTCCTCAAAATCGCAGACTATTTCGGCCTCTGTCGGTGCAAGTGTATCTGCAATTATCACCTTTGTGTCGTGCCCCTCGCCTGTGTATGCCAGCGAGCCGTAGAGGATGACCTTGAATTTCTCGGCATCGGGATATTTCTCTTTAAAATAAATGCAGGCACGCTCAGGCCCTATGGTGTGTGAGCTTGAGGGGCCTCTGCCTATTTTGTAAAGCTCCCTAAGGGAGCACATTTCACGATTGTCAGTCATATTATCACCGCCAAGGGTATTGTATCACAAGGCGGCACATTTTGTAAACTGTTTTCATATTATGAAATGGGAAAACCTCCCGAGGAATTTATATAAAAGGAAGATGCAGTATGATGTGTAACAGAGATTGTAACAGCTGTTACGGTATAAGAGGCGTTTGCAACAATATAATCGGTGCATTGCTTTTTGCCCTGCTTACATTTGTTGTCGGTCTTATTGTCGGCGCGGTTCTTTTTGGCTTGATCCTTTCTAACCTCGCCGCAATAATTGTCCTTGCAGTCGTGCTGCTGGTGCTGTTTGTCATTTGGCTTATAGCCCGCTACTGCCGCTGCCGCTTCGATAGCTGACAGCTAAACAACAAAAGCCGCCCTCTCGGGCGGCTTTTTCTTTCTTGGAAGAACTTAACACAATCTTAAAACTTTTGCCACTTTTATCTTAATATTTATTTTGCTATAATTAGCATGTAATCAAAATCCGCAAAAACGGAGGAAATAAAATGAATCAGATTCTTGTTTGCGACGACGAAAAGGATATAGTTAATGCGCTTAAAATTTATCTGCAGTCAGAGGGTTACGAGGTGCTGTGCGCATATAATGGCAGCGAGGCGGTTGAGATAGTAAAAAATCAGAGCGTTCAGCTTGCGATCTTGGATGTTATGATGCCTGTATGCGACGGAATTTCGGCGCTTTCTCAGATAAGAGAGATAAGCAATATTCCCGTAATTCTGCTCACCGCAAAGGGCGAGGACACCGATAAGGTGCTTGGCCTTAATGTCGGCGCTGACGATTATATTACAAAACCGTTTAACCCCGTCGAGCTGCTCGCCCGTGTCCGCTCGCAGCTCAGGCGTTTTCTAAAGCTCGGCGCCGCCGAGGCTGCCGACGGCGTTTTAAAGGTCGGCACGATCCTGCTTGACGATAGAGCAAAAACGGTAACGGTCGACGGCAACGAGGTCTCATTAACGCCGACCGAGTTTGAGATCTTAAAGCTACTTATGCAAAGTCCGGGGCAGGTCTTCTCGCTTTCTAAAATTTACGAAAACGTTTGGAACGAGGCAGTTATCGGAAATGAGAGAACGGTCGCAGTACATATCCGCCACCTAAGAGAAAAGATAGAGTTTGACCCGTCTGCACCGCAGTACTTAAAGGTGGTCTGGGCGCAGGGCTATAAAATTGAAAAGGCGGGAATGTAAAATGAAAGGTCTTAAATATAATTTCGCAGTAAAGGTGTGTACCTGGGCAGGCAGTCTTATGGCGGCAATTCTGTTTGCGGTTTCGGTTATCGCCGCCTATGTGATGTTTGAGGCTGATGTCTATAGATCGAGCGAGAGGGAGCTTTTGGCAAAGGCGCGCCGAGAGATATGCAGTTCTATACATTATGATATAATCTGCGAGCTTGATTACAACGACGACCCGGCGCTCACCTCTCTTGTAAAGCAGAATGTTGACGAGATGAGCGAGGGAACAAACTGGCGCTATACCATAGAGGATAGGGATGGAAACCTCATTATAGGAAACTATGAGGGTCAGACTGCCTTTGAGGATAAGAATGTTTATCATTATTATACCGACGGGCAGACTTCAGAGCAGGATTACTACACAGTGACCCTTTATGTCCTCTCCGATCTTAAGGAAAAGGACGCTTTTTACGATGCGTCAAGAGCCTGCGCCCTTGCATACAATATGCGGTATGCGGTCTATATCATCGCCTTTATTTCAGCGGCGCTTTTTGCGCTGCTAATCGTCTTTTTGTTCTGCTCGGCAGGATACAAAAAGGCGGGAGCGGGAGTCAGCGGCGGCATTACCGAAAAGATACCGCCCGATGTTTTTTCTCTGCTTGTGCTGTTTGCGGTGTATATGAATTATGTTGCGCTTGTCTTTGCAAATGACCTTGGAGATTACGGCGTTTTGTTTGCTACGCCCGTTTTAGCCGTTATCGACTACCTTATCGCTTCGCTTTATTTAAAGAGCATCGCAGTTCACCTAAAGCTGCGCTCTCTTGCACGGTCTACACTTGTTTACCGCGCCTTAAGTTTTGTTTTTGGCCCTATCGTAAACGGCTTTAAAAACGGCAGAGGAATTGGGCTGACCGCCGTAAAGTGCTCGGCGGTCTGCGGTGTGGCGCTTGGCTTGCTTGTATGTTGTGATGCATACGAGGAAAGGTATATCACGCTTGTCCTTGCTTTGCTTGCGGTGTATTTTGTTGTCAGTCTTTTGCACGCGGCAAAGCTAAAGCAGCTGGGCGCCGCCACCGATAAGATCGCAAAAGGTGATTTTTCGCATAGTGTTGACACCTCTCGCCTTTACGGCGACTTAAGGGTGTTGGGAAATGACATCAACAGAATAAACGAGGGGCTTTCAGAGGCGGTCAAGGATAGGATGAAGAGCGAACGACTTAAGACCGAGCTTATCACAAATGTTTCGCACGACCTTAAAACCCCGCTGACCTCGATAATAAGCTACGTCGACCTGCTTGAAAAGGAAGAGATAGAGAGCGAGAACGCCAAAAAATACATAGACGTGCTATCCCGCCAGAGTGCGCGCCTTAAAAAGCTCACCGACGACCTTTTTGAAGCAGCAATGGCATCGAGCGGGAACGTTAAAATGGAGTTTTCACGCTGTGACGTCGGGGTGCTTTTAAATCAGACGGCGGGCGAGTTTGAGGATAGACTTGAAAGCGCAAGGCTCAGCCTTGTAATAAATCTGCCGAGCGAGCCTGTTTTCATAACCGCCGACCCCAAAAGACTGTGGAGAGTTTTTGAAAATCTTATGGGCAATATCTGCAAGTATTCTCAGGAGCAGACTAGGGTCTATCTCGATTTGGAGAAAAAGGCAAGGATTGCGGTAATAAGGTTTAAAAATATTTCGAGGGATATGCTTAACATTTCGGGAGACGAGCTTACCGCCCGTTTTGTAAGGGGCGACAGCTCGAGAAACACCGAAGGAAGCGGCTTGGGACTTTCCATTGCAAAGAGCCTTGCCGAGCTTCAAGGCGGCAGTCTTGATGTTAAAATTGACGGAGATCTGTTTGCGGTAGAGCTGATCTTCCCGCTTGCATAGTAAGGAGATAAAATGAAAAAGCTTGTTGCAGTTTTGGTTGTTTTGGCGGTGCTTTTTACGCCTTTTGTGCAGATCTATAAGGATGGCGGCACAAGAACTTTTACTTCGCTTACCTATAAAGTCATTGTATGGAAAGAACTTCCCGCTGTAGACGGCAGTCACAAAACGGGGGTCGAGGTCTATTTCTTTCCCAACAACTTTTTTGAACTTTCACATTACAGATAAAAAACGGCACACCTTTTTTAAGGTGTGCCGTTAATCTTTGAGTGCGGAGGTTGCGGCGGTAAGGCAGTAGACCTTATGAGCACCCGCCTTGCAAAGCAGCTTGGCGCAGGCGGATAGGGTGGCTCCGGTCGTTGTAACGTCGTCGATAAGCAGCGCCGTGCCGCTGACCTTTTGGTTAGTCTTTAACTTATATGTACCCTCGGCGTTGTCGCGTCTTCCTAAACGTGAAAGGAATTTCTGAGCTGGCTTGTGCAGTCTTTTAAACGGCGGGCAGATAAGAGGCAACTCCAAACCCGCGGCAATCTCGCGAGCGAGAAGCTCGGCGTGATCAAAGCCCTTTTGTCGAAGCTTTGCGTTGGAAACAGGAGTGTATGTAACAAAATCTAGGCTGACGCCGCTGTATTCGTCATGGAGTTTCTCAAGCATCGCCGCCGAAAGAAATTTTACAACCCTTTGAGTTCCCTTGGATTTAAGCTTGTAGATGACCGAGCAAATTGCAGGCTCCTCAAATTTGTAGGCGGAGATCACGCGAATAACAGTCCTGTCAAGAGCCTTGCAGATACAGCTTTTTATAGGCTTACCGCATCGCTGGCACAGGCCGAAATTTAAAATGCGGACAGGTTTTGCGCAGTCTTTGCAGAGAACGCCTTCGGTCTCTTTGCCGCAGTGAGCACATTTGTTTATAAAGAAAAGTTTTAAAAGCTTTTTAATCATAACTCTCCAGCACGTAAAGCAGGTCAGAAATAATGCTGTTGGAAATCAGAAAACCCTTGGGTGTAAAGGATATTCTGCCGCCGCTTTTGATTATAAGT
Source organism: Oscillospiraceae bacterium (assembly GCA_017461245.1). GTDB lineage: Bacteria > Bacillota > Clostridia > Oscillospirales > Ruminococcaceae > SIG578. The sequence continues at coordinate 16,981 of JAFTYW010000047.1, read as the reverse complement.
CCTGCCTTTGCAAAATTTTCAATTTTTGAGTAAAAGCTCTGCGGCAAAGCCGCACCGAACTTTTGCGCAAGCTCCGAAAGGCTGACACCTTCGCAAAGCCTCATATTAAGCATAAAAAACTCGTCAAAGCCGCCGCCCTCGCCGTCAGATGTGCGCGACAGGGGAGAGGCAATAAAATCCTTTACACTGCGACCGTAATAGTAGCGCTCGCCGTTTTCAAAGCCGTGAGCCGCCGCGCCAATGCCGACGTACTCTTCGCCCCGCCAGTACTTTGTGTTGTGGCGGGAAACCGCGCCGTCGCGTGCAAAGTTTGAAATTTCGTACTGCTTGTAGCCGCGCCTTTCAAGCTCGTTTACTGCAAAGAGATAAAGCTCTGCCGCCTCGTCGTCATCGGGCAGATCTAAGAGGGCACGCTTTTTGTAAAACGGTGTGTTTGGCTCGATTTTTAGCATATATGCCGATATGTGAGAAACGTTAAGAGCGGCGCAAAACTCAATGGAATTTAAGAGCGAAGCCTTGCTCTGACCCTGGGTGCCGAGCATAAGATCGAGCGAAATGTTATCTATGCCCGCTTTTTTTGCCTCGCGCACGCAGTAGACAACGTCCTCGTTTGTGTGCCGCCTGCCAAGAGAGCTGAGCTCATTTTCATTTGCTGACTGAAGCCCCATAGAAAGCCTGTTTACGCCTGCCTTTTTGAATGCAGAAATATCCTGCCGTCTAAGGCTCTCGGGGTTTGCTTCGAGGGTTATCTCGGCGTCGGCAGACAAACCAAAGCAGGCCTTTGCGGCAGAGATCATTTTGCCTATGCGTTCGGCGCCCATAAGATTAGGCGTGCCGCCGCCGAAATAAAGTGTGTCGGCGCGCCTGCCTTTATAGCTTTGTATAACAGAAATAACCGCATCTGTGTATTCAGATGCGGAACAGTCGTCGTATATAACCGAATAAAAATCGCAGTAGGGGCATTTTTTAATGCAGTAGGGAATGTGAATGTAGATCCCACAGTTCATAGCAAAACCTCGGTTAAGATTATTGAGCCAATGCATAAAGGTTGTCGCCGCTGTCGCGGAATGAAACACAATCGTCTATACCAAAAACAACATGGTCGACAAACATAATTCCAACGCTCTCTAAGGCGGCCTTGAGCTTTTCGGTTGCTCTTATGTCCTGCATGGACGGAAAGGAGAGTCCAAATGGGTGATTGTGGGCAATAACGACCGCTGCCGCGCCGCTTGCAACAAGGTTTCTGACAATTTTCGCAATAGGGAGCGAAACAGAGTCAAAGCTACCTTCGTGAATTTTTGTAGTCCTCATGACCCTCAGCTTTTGGTCAAGCGAAATTGCCAAAACCATTTCGGTTTTTGATGAGGCAAAAAAGGGCTTTGCGTATGCGCTTATTTTATCTGAGTTGTTAAGAACAGGGCGTTTGTCCTCACCAATTTGTCCGCGCGCAACTATGTCGCCAATAAGCTTTAGCCTAAAGGCTGAAACATCGCCAATTCCATCAACCGCTTTGAGCTCGTCTATCGAGGCGGCCAAAACGCCGTTTATTGAGCCAAAGGTCTTGATAAGTACGTGGGCAAGTTCGTTGGTGTCCTTTTGAGCAAAGCAGCAAAAGAGCAGCATCTCTAAAATTTCGTGCTCCTCAAACCCCTCAATACCGATACGCAGATACTTTTTTCTCATTCGCTCTCTGTGACCGGCGTGAACGTTCTTCTGGTCCTTGGGCATACCTGCGCATCCTTTCTAAAATAGTGTGGGGTAATTATAGCATAATGTCAATTTGTTGGCAATAGTTTTGAGGCTATTATAGCATAAATTTGCACCAAGTGCAACATCATTGGCAAAGCCACACCATACTTCTTCACTATTCACTATTACCTATTACTTTCCAAAAATCCTGAATGCAAGTTTTAGTGAAGAGTGAAAAGGTAAGAAGTAAAAATCCCGTCCTCTTGCGAGAACGGGATTTTTGGAGCTGCTAACCAGAATCGAACTGGTGACCTCATCCTTACCAAGGATGTGCTCTACCGACTGAGCCATAGCAGCGAACCACTTTTCATATTATAGTAAATAAGGCCCGCCTTGTCAAGACAAAACCGACAATTTTTTTATTTTTTTAAACTGCAGACCCAAAACGCCGCTGAATAAGAGCGGCCTTAAAGTGAAAAATAACCTCGGGAGTGTGTTTTTATGCTTGAACTAAGAAATGTTAAAAAAATATATAGGCTCGAGGGCAAACAGATAGAGGCGCTCGGCGGCATAGACCTAAAGATAGATGACGGCGAGTTTGTGTCGATCATCGGGCAGTCGGGTTCGGGAAAATCGACCCTACTTAATATCCTCGGTTGCCTTGATAGCGCGAGCAGCGGCGACTATCTTATCGACGGCAAGAGCGTCAGCAGCCTGTCGAGTAGCGCGCTGGGCAGGGTAAGGGGCAGAAAGATAGGCTTTGTCTTTCAGAATTTCAGCCTTGTTCCAACCCTTACCGCGTATGAGAATGTTGAGCTGCCGCTAATTTACAGAGGAATTTCGGCGTCGCAGCGAAAAGAGGCGGTGCTCAACGCTCTCGAAGCCGTCGGGATGATGGGGCGAAAAGAGCACCTGCCAAGTCAGCTCTCAGGCGGCCAGATGCAAAGGGTGGCGGTCGCAAGGGCGGTGGCGGGAAGTCCGTCGGTCATACTCGCGGATGAGCCGACGGGTAACCTCGACCGCAAGAACGCCGACGAGGTTATGTGGCTGCTTTCGGAGTTTAATAGGGCGGGCAGAAGCGTTGTGCTGGTAACCCACGATATGTCGGTTGCAAAAAAAGCTGATAGACACATAAAATTAACAAATGGAAAAATTGACTATACAAATTAAGTGTGATATAATTTTAATATTGTTTTAAAAAAGGAACTTTACTATGAAACTTATCTATTCTTTGCCTAAAAGAGATAAAAAATATATATTTTCAAGGATTCTGCTCACCTTACTTATGTTCGTGGGCTTTTTGGCGTTCTTTTCTGCGCTCTGGTATCACTTTGTTTACGGTGATATTGGGTTTGACGGCCTATTTTTCACCCTCGTTGCAGGTATGGGCGGCGTTCAGAGCGGGCTTGTCATTTCTTGGGCGCTGAGGGGTCTGCTGCCTACCGTTTTAGCAACCGTTGCAGGCTTCTTTTTGTTGCTTTTCATTCCTTATAAAAAGGGCAAAAGCAAGGAGCAGAGAGAGTTTAAGAAGATAAGAACTGTGGCTCTGAGTCTTGCGGCCGCTGTTTTCATTTCCTTTTTTGCCACCGCGGGCGGCCTTGCAAATATGTATATCTGGATAGGCAACCTCTTTGCAGAAACCGATATTTATGAGGAAGAATACGTTGCTCCCGAGGATGCAAATATAACCTTCCCCGAGCAAAAGAGAAATCTTATATACATATTCCTAGAGTCGATGGAGACCACCTTTTTCTCGCAGGAGATGGGCGGCGCCAATAAGGATAACTGCCTGCCTAACCTACACAAACTCGCCTCTGATAATATAAACTTCTCGCAAAACTCATCTGTCGGCGGCGGTAGAGATACCGAGGGCGCCAGCTGGACCTCGGCGGCAATGGTCTCGCACACAGCGGGGATCCCTATGCGCTTTCCCCTTTCGGTAAAGGGCAAGGTAAATGGAGATATTCTGCCATCGGCCACAAACCTTACTGAGATTTTGGAGGAGCAGGGCTATAATCAAGCGGTGCTCTTTGGCTCAAACGCCGAGTACGGCGGCAGAAAAATGTTCTTTGAAAAGCGCGGTATGGATAGGTTTTACGATATTTACACCGCCTATGAAGACGGCATTGTTCCCGAAAACTATTGGGAGTGGTGGGGTATGGAGGATATCCATCTTTTTGAGTACGCCAAAAAGGTTCTGCCGACTATGGCGAGCGGCAGCGAGCCTTTCTCCCTTACTATGCTCACCGCCGATACACATCACGTTGACGGGTACAAATGCAAATACTGTAACGACGAGTTTGACGAGCAGTATTCAAACGTTCTTTCCTGCTCGGATAGGCAGGTCTATGAGTTTATCAAGTGGATCCAGCAGCAACCCTTTTATGAGAACACGGCCATTATCATAACAGGCGACCACGCCACAATGGACTACAGATATATTGTTGAGAACACAGATACGGATTACACTCGCCGTATTTACAACTGCTTTATAAACTCGGCAGTAGGCGGTGAAAACAGCAAAAATCGTGAGTTTATAACCTGCGATATGTTCCCGACTACCCTTGCGGCAATGGGTTGCATCATTGAGGGCGATAGGCTCGGACTTGGAACAAATCTCTTTTCGGGCAAGCAGACCCTCACTGAAAAGTACGGCTACGAAAATCTGAACCGCGAGCTTTCAAAGCGTTCTGAGTTTTATAACACGCAGTTTGACTTAAAGGATAAATTGTGATACAATAAGAGAAACTTTAAAAAGAAAGAGGAAAAATTATGGCAAAAGTTATTATTACTTCGGATAGCACAGCGGACCTAAATCACCTTGCTGCTGAAAACAATGTCAGAATAGTACCCCTTTATATAAACCTTGGAGATCGCTCCCTAGCTGACGACGGTAAGGAGATCGTTCCCGATGATATTTATGCCTATGTTGCAGAGAGCGGAAATCTTCCCACGTCGTCTGCAAACCCTGTTGGCGTTTATGAGGATCTGTTTAAGGAGCTTACAAGTGAGGGCTACGACGTTGTTCATTTAAACCTCGGTAGCAAGTTCTCCAGCACACATCAGAATGCCAGAATTGCCGCAGAGGAATATAGCAACGTTTTTGTTGTGGATACCGCAAACCTCTCAACAGGAAGCGGACTTTTAGTTTTAGAGGCTGCCCGTATGGCAAAAGAGGGGATGGCGGCTGAGAGCATCGCCAAGGAGCTTGAGGCTCTCGCGCTTAAAGTAGATGCCAGCTTTGTTATCGACGATCTTACCTATTTACATAAGGGCGGCAGATGCTCATCCGTTGCAAAGCTTGGAGCAAACCTCTTAAAGCTTAAGCCCTGCATTCAGGTTAAGGACGGCGCTATGGGCGTTGCCAAGAAGTATAGAGGCGAGTACAAAAAGTGCGTCGCCGAGTATATCAAGGATAAGCTCGCTGATACCGAGTCTATCGACCCCAGAAGAGTTTTCGTAACCCACACCAAGTGCGATGACGATATTGTTAAGCTTGCTATTGATACAGTTAACGACTGCTTTAAGTTTGACGAGCTTGTTGAAACAACCGCAGGTTGCACCATCACAACACACTGCGGCCCCAATACGCTCGGTGTTCTGTTCTTTAGAAAAAACGATCTTGAATAGAGGTAAATAAAATTGCCGCATTTTGAAAAAACGCTTTCATCAAAAGAGATTTTTAACGGAAAGGTTATCCGCGTTTGCCACGATAGTGTGCTTTTGGAAAACGGTGACACTTCTATGCGCGAGGTGGTTTACCACAACGGCGGAGTTTGCGTTCTGCCCCTCACAGATAGTGGCGAGGTCATTTTTGTAAAGCAGTTTCGCTATCCTTATAAAGAGGAAGTTCTCGAGCTTCCCGCGGGCAAGCTCAATCTCGGTGAGGATCCCTTTGAGAGCGCTGTGCGCGAGCTAAAAGAGGAAACGGGAGCTGAGGCTAAAAAGTGCACCCCGCTCGGTCGGCTCTATCCCAGCCCTGGCTACTGTGGCGAGATAATAACAATGTATCTCGCAGAGGAGCTTTCTTTCGGCGAGCAAAAGCTTGACGAGGACGAGTTTCTCGACACCGTCAAGATACCCTTTGAAAAGGCAGTTGAAATGGTTTTAGCAGGCGAGATCCCCGACGCCAAGACCCAAACCGCGATTTTAAAAGTAAAACTGATGCTAAAATAAAGTACAAATGAAAACAGAGATAGCAAGTTGCTATCTCTGTTTTTTCGTTATAAGTATCTTTGTTGAATATTGTAGGGACCGGCGTCCCCGACGGTCCGTGGTCGTGTTCGGTAAGTGTTCTGTGGACCGTCAGGGACGCCGGTCCCTACATAAGTATATTTTGTACTTCTTCTTACAGACTAAGTTGTTCGCATATAGCCGAGATAACGTCACTGTTATCTATCTTTGCTATAACTGAGGACAGCTTCTGTGTGCGGGTGAGATTTTTGTCAAGCATTGTGGGCCAGATGTCATTCTTTGGGTTGTAATCCATCTGACTGCGCATCAGAATATCAAAAATCCTGTTGTAGATGGCCTGCTCGTCGGGAATAAAACCGCACTCGCTCGAAAGCTCAAAACGAACACCCTCGGCGACGGGGATATCTCTTACACAAACCGTAACTGTGTTTGTGTTAACACCGTACTTGGTTTTTGCATCAATCTCCCTGCCGCCGCAGATAACTTTAACGGCGGTGTCCTTTGAAACGCCGCGGAAATTTATCTTGTAATTTCGCTTTTCAGGGATGAGTGAAGGGTTGCCCTCTGCCGCCTTGATTTCAAAAACAGGGCAGTCGCTCCACTTGAGTGTATACTTGGTGGTGGCAAATGCGCCGTTTTGATAGTCAAAGCCCTCACCTGCATCTTCGTAGAGAGTAAAGGTGTTGTCAGCTCCCGCGAAAACGAAAAGCTCCATATCAGCCTTACTGCCGACTGTGTTGTCGTGATCGCCAACAATGTTCATAGGAACAACGGCGCCCGCCTTGCAGAGAACTGGGTACTCGTCGCTGTTTCTGTGAAGCGCGACCTGCCTGCCGCCCTCGTAGCGAGCGCCGGTGAAAAGGTCGTACCATTTGCCGTGCGGGAGCCATCCTGTTGCCTTTCCGAGACCTGTTACCGCGCTTGACGGCGAGGCTATCGGGAAAACCAGCATCTCGCTTCCGAAATAGAAGGCGTTTTTGTTGGAGTAGGGCTCGTATTCGTCGGAATTCTCGTAATAAAGCGGTAGACAAAGGGGGATTAAGTCCTTGTGTGTGCGGTAGTTCATTGTGTAAAGATAGGGGAAAAGGCGATGGCGCAGGGTAAGGAATTTCTTTATGGATTTTTCTGCCTCAACGCCGTAATTCCAAGGCTCCTTACTGCTGAAAGGACTGTTAGAACTGTGCAGTCTGTTAATGGGCGAAAAAACGCCGAGTTGTACCCAGCGGGTAGTTAACATATCATCCCTCTTGCCGCCGTAGTGTCCTCCAATGTCGTGGCTCCACCAAGGATAGCCTATATTTGAAGCTGTTGCGGTGAAATAAGGCTGAAAATCAAGTGAGTCCCATGTGATTTTTGTGTCACCCGAAAATCCAATGGGATAGCGCTGGCTACCTGCGCCTGAAAAGCGAGATAACAGCATCGGGCGCCTGTTGTCTTTCATTATGTCAAGGGTGTGATAGTGGTTTAACAGCCAGAGGGGGTCAAGGTCTTTAATGGCGCTCTTGGTGCCCTGCTGCCAGTCCATCCACCAGAAATCAACGCCGTCCTTTTCGTAAGGCTTGTGCAGAACCTCAAAATAAGCCTTGATAAATTCGATGTTGGTCATATCAAAAACTATGGGCTCGCGGCTCTCGGGGTCAACTCCTATCGCCTCTGCCATCTCTTTATACATATCCTCGTGCGCTCTAACGCCAAGGGCGGGGTGCAGGTTTAAGGTGACGCGCAGGTTGTGCTCATGAAGCCACTTGAGGAATGCCTTGTAATCGGGGAAGAAATCCTTGTTCCAGCTGTATCCCGTCCAGCCGCTGCCGAACTCTGCAGGAATGTCGACTGTGTGCCAATCCATATCAATAACGGCAACGCTAAAGGGAACATTCTCGCGGGTAAAGCGCTCCATAAGTTCTATGTATTCCTGCTGGGTGTAGGTGTAGTATCTGCTCCACCAGTTGCCAAGAGCGTAAGCGGGCAGAAGCGGCGGCTCGCCTGTAAGGCGGAAAAGAGCCTGAACTGCCTTTAAGTATTCGTATCCGTAGCCGAAGAAGTAAAGGTCGATAACACCCTCTTTTCTCGGCTTAACAAGGCCGTTTTCGCAAAGTGTTGCCGACTTACTGTCGTCGAGAACCGCATATCCTCCCCTTGAGCAAACACCGTCGCCGAGTGCCGCCGCACCGTCTACATCATCAAGTGTTCTCCTTGTGCCGCCGAGGGTTATTGGCTTGTCGCTGAACTGCCAGAGCGCATGGGTCGAGCGGCGCTTTAGATTGCGTTTTAATAAAATTGAAAGATTGTTGGCGGCAAATCTGCCTGTTTTCTTGTATGTAAGAACAAGCTCCTCAGTTTCTATTATAAGTTCATCTTCGCTCTCGGTAACCTCAAAAGAGGGATCATCAAAATCGCGGCAGACTACCGACTGTGTGGTAGCGTCCTCAAAAACGCCGTCCTCGCAATATTCAAGGCGAATGAGCTGAGAGGTCAGAACAGTAAAGCGGTATTTGTCGCCGCAAACGATGTTTTTATCATTGGCGGGAGCAAGGTATTTTGCTATTAAATGCTCGGGAAGTTTTTTCATAATAAAAATCCTTTCACATATATTTGACAAGTTGTCACCCTTTTGGTAAAATCAAGGTGTCTATAACTGAATTATATCCCTTTTATTGCATCATTACTACCATAATATTCCTTAAAAAGTTGAACTATTTTCGCAAATGAGGTGCATTATGCAGGCAGTCAAAGAAAATGTAAACCGAGGAACGCCCGACTTCCCCTTAAATGTGTATAGCTTTAAGACCGATGTGGTAAACGTTGCATATCATTGGCACCCCGAAATTGAGATGGTCTATCTTGAAAAGGGCGAGTTTACCATTACTGTTAACAATGAGAGCTTCAGAGCGGCCTCGGGTGATATAATTTTGATAAACGGCGGCGAACTTCACGCCATGAATCAAAATGACGGCACGGTCAGTTTTCATTCGGTGGTTTTTTACCCTCAGCTTTTGGATTTTGAGAGCAAGAACCCCTTTCAGCGCAGTGTTTTGGAGCCCATCAAAAAGGGGAAACTCTGTATGCCCCGCCGCTTGTCAGCAGGCGATGACTGCTACGGCGAGGTTAAAAAACAGTTTGTCAGAATTATTGCGGCGCAAAAGACCGATTTTCCTTACGCCGAGCAGATGATAGCGCTCTATGAAATTCTGCTTGTGTTATATAAGGGAGGAAAACTTTTTTCGTCCTCGGTCTCTTGCGGCGAGGCAGAAAATATAGAGATAATAAAGAAGGTTTTGGCCTATATAGACGGGCATATTTCCGAAAAACTGACTCTTAAAGCCTTGTCCGATTGCGCCAATATGAGCGAAAAGTATTTCTGCTCCTTTTTCAGCAGGCAGGCGGGATGCAGTCCCATTGAATATGTAAACCGGCTGCGGATAGAAAAGGCCTGCGAACTTTTAAAAACCCATAAAATGAGCGTGACCGATACCGCGCTTGAAACGGGGTTTGACAGCCTTTCCTATTTTATAAGAAGATTTAAACGACAGATGGGCCTCTCGCCCTCGCAGTATAAAAAACAAAATTTAAAAAATAGTTGACAGAAAGAAATTAAATTGTTATAATCAATGTTGTATTGTCGCAAAGTGCGGCATTCATCCTTGCTCCTTAAAAAATTAGGGGGCCAAAGTCCAAAAGGAGGTGCACAAAATGCCGAAGGTAACAGCAAAGTATGAAGCTTTTTTGGTTATCGATAACAGCATCGGTGAGGAGGCAGTTAAAGCCGTCGCCGAGAAGTTTACTAACCTGATTGCTGCAAACGGATCGGTGGAAAGTGTTGATGAATGGGGCGTTCGCAAGTTCGCATATCCTATCAATGACATGACCGAGGGCTACTATGTTCTCTACAATTTCACCAGCAATCCCGAATTCCCTGCTGAGCTTGACCGTGTCTGCAATATTACAGACGAGGTTCTTCGTTCACTTGTTATCAGCAAGGAATAATCAGGTGCGTCAGAAGCCCTAACTTAAAAGGAAGGATGTTCTTTTATGATCAATGTTGTCGTTCTTATGGGTAGACTTGTTGCTGACCCTGAGCTTAAACAAACTGCAAACGGTGCTTCCGTTACTTCTTTTAGAATTGCCGTAGACCGTAATTTTGCAAACAAGGAAACAGGCGAAAGACAGGCCGATTTTATTACCATCGTTGCCTGGCGTCAGACTGCTGAATTTGTCTGCAAATATTTCAGAAAAGGCAGTATGATTGCGATCGAAGGTTCGCTTCAGACCCGCAATTACGAGGATAAGGACGGAAATAAAAGAACAGCATACGAAGTCGTTGCAAACAACGTTTCGTTCACAGGCAGCAAGGCCGAAAGCGGTACTGCTTCCCGTGAAAATGTTGCTTCGTTTGAAGTTCCCGCAACTGCTTTCTCTTCGGGAAGCAACGGTGACTTCGAGGTAGTAAACGAGCAGGACGATGATGACCTTCCGTTCTGACAAAAAGTAAACTTTAACTAAACCAAAAAAGGAGGTCGCCACAATGGAAAGGACCGAGAGATCTTTTGGCCGTAAGGGTCGTAAAAAGGTTTGCGCATTCTGCGTTGATAAGGCTGGAGCTCAGATCGATTATAAAGATGTTGCAAAGCTCAGAAAGTACATTTCAGAGCGCGGCAAGATCATTCCCAGAAGAGTAACAGGAACCTGCGCATACCATCAGAGAGAACTCACTAAGGCAATCAAGCGTGCAAGACACCTTGCATTCCTGCCTTACGTAAACAACTAAAAAATAAAACGGCGAGCCGAACGGCTCGCCGTTTTTTATTATTCTGCGCAACATTAGAAAAGGCTTGTAACCAATGGTTGCAAAAATTTCAAGCCCAAGTTGGTTGTAAATCTCCAATGTTTTTTATAGTATATAGCGTAACGGTATAATTTACTGCGTAAAGGAAAAATTATAAAAGTGAATACACCTTAAGGAGATTTGTGTATGTGTGGAATAGTGGGCTATGTAGGAAGTAAGGAGGCGGCAGATATCCTTATCTCAGGACTTCGCCGCCTTGAATATCGCGGCTATGACTCGGCGGGCATCGCCGTTTTCAGTGACGGAGAAATAGCTGTGCGAAAGGAAAAGGGCAGACTCTCTGATTTAGAGGAGTATATGAAAAGCGCAGGCACCCCTTATGGCAACTGCGGAATAGGGCATACCCGCTGGGCAACCCACGGAGAGCCGTCGTATGCTAACTCCCACCCGCACTCTGCGGGTAGAGTTACACTAGTTCATAACGGAATTATTGAAAACTATATTGAGCTTAAAAAGGATCTTGAAAAGGGCGGCTATACCTTTGCCTCAGAGACCGACACCGAAACTGCCGCCGCCCTTTTAGATAGGCTTTACAAGGGCGAACCGATAAAGGCGATAGCTGAGCTAACTCGCAAAATACGCGGCTCGTACGCTCTCGCGATTTTGTTCTCAGACCGCCCAGATGAGATTTACGCCGTGCGCCGCGATAGCCCGCTTATCGTCGGGTTGTCTAACGGCGAGAGCTTTGTCGCGTCGGATATTCCCGCGGTCTTGAAATACACCCGCCGCTATTATCTTCTTGACGAAAACGAAATCGCGGTGCTCAAAGAAAGCGGTGTCAGCGTGCTCAGTTTAGAGGGCGAGAGTATAGATAAAGAGGTTTTTGAGGCAAATTGGAGCCTTGAGGCTGCCGAAAAGGGCGGCTTTGAGCATTTTATGTTAAAAGAGATATACGAGGAACCCGAAGCGCTTAAAAACACCATCTCGCCGCATATGATCGGCGGTCTGCCCGATGTTTTAAATCTCTCGCTTGGTGATAAACGACTTGCGGCGGTAAATAAAATTCACATAGTCGGCTGCGGAACGGCTATGCACGCGGGGCTTATAGGCAAGACTGCCATTGAGAAGCTTGCGAGAACACCCGTCGAAGTCAGCGTTGCCTCAGAGTTTCGGTATGTAAATCCCATCGTCGATAAAAACGATCTGGTTATTGTAATTTCCCAGTCGGGCGAAACGGCAGACACACTCGCCGCCCTGCGTCTTGCTAAGAAAATGGGGGCGTATACCCTCGCAGTTGTCAACGTGGTCGGCTCGTCGATCGCAAGAGAGGCGGACGGCGCACTCTTTACCTCGGCGGGTCCCGAAATTGCGGTGGCAAGCACAAAGGCCTATAGCGTGCAGAGCGCCGTTATGTATCTTTTTGCTCTGCGCTTAGCGCTCGTTAAAGGTACAATGAATGAAAACGAGGTCGCTGAGAAGAGCGCTGAGCTTGCCGCTATGCCAAAGCTGATTGAAAGGCTTATACGTGACCTTGACCCCACCTGCAAAAAGCTTGCTGAGCAGAATAAGAACACCGAGAGCCTCTTTTTCATCGGCAGGGGAATGGATTATTCGCTTTCGGTCGAGGGCTCGCTAAAGCTTAAAGAAATTTCCTATATTCACAGCGAGGCTTACGCCGCGGGTGAGCTTAAGCACGGCACGATCTCGCTTGTGACAGACGGCGTTCCGGTCATTGCCATAGCAACCCAGACCCCGCTTTTTGAGAAAATGATAAGCAATGTAAAAGAGGTCAAGGCACGCGGCGCTGCGGTAACTTTAGTCTGCCGCACTGATGCCGCCATTGCTGACGACGTTTATGACAACCTTGTTCTAATGCCCGAGATCTCAGACCTTTTTATGCCGCTTGCCTTAGCACCCTTTATCCAGCTTTTTGCCTATCACACCTCGGTCATAAGAGGCTGTGATGTTGATAAGCCGAGAAACCTTGCAAAATCTGTAACTGTTGAATAAAATCAAAGCCGCGCTATTGCATAGCGCGGCTTTTTGTGCTAAAATGGGTTGCGGAAATATCTTTTAAGAAGGCATTTAAATGGAACAAAACAGTTTTAAAAAAGGAATAACCGACGGATTGCCGATTTGTGTAGGATACTTTTCGGTCTCCTTCGCGTTTGGAATTTTCGCGGTTGCCAGCGGGCTTACGGTTCTGCAGGCGCTCCTTATTTCTATGACAAACTTGACCTCGGCGGGTCAGCTTGCCGCAGTCCCCATCATCTGCGCGGGCGGTGGACTTATCGAGCTTGCTATTTCTCAGCTTGTCATCAATTCGAGGTACGCGCTGATGTCTGTGTCACTGTCGCAAAAGCTCGCTCCGAATGTAAAAGGTATACATAGATTTTTGGTGGCCTTTGGAAATACCGACGAGATCTTCGCTGTTTCGGTTTCAAATAAGGGAACTGTCGGCTATAAATATATGTACGGCCTTATTCTGACCCCCGTCTTAGGCTGGTCAGCGGGAACGGTTATCGGCGCGGTTGCAGGAAATATACTGCCCGCTGTTGTTACAACCTCGCTGGGTGTTGCCATTTACGGAATGTTTATCGCAATAGTCGTGCCGCAGGCAAAGAGCGACAAAGCGGCGGCAATGTGCGTGTTTATCTCGGTTATTTTAAGCTGCGCCTTTAAGTATATCCCCGTTTTGAACACAGTTCCCAGCGGCTTTGTTATTATAATCTGCGCCGTGGCGGCCAGCGTTATAATGGCGCTGGTAGCTCCCATAAAAATTGAAACCGAGGAGGTAGAAGCTGATGCCGTACACTGAGTTTTTTATCTACCTTGCGGTTATGGCGGGAGTTACATATTTAGTCAGAATGATACCGCTTGTTTTGGTGCGCCGCAAAATTCAAAACCGCTTTGTGCTTTCGTTTCTGCACTATATCCCTATTGCAGTTTTAAGCGTTATGACGGTGCCGGCAATTTTTTATGCTTCGTCAAGCTGGCTCACCGCCCTTGTAGGCTTTGTGGTAGCTCTGATATTCGCCTACCTTGAAAAAAGTCTTGTGCAGGTCGCTGCATTTTCCTGCGTCGCTGTTTTAATCGCAGAGTTGCTCCTGAAATATATATAGACCATTATGTTATGGGGGAAAACAAATGAAAAAAAGCAACATACTGATTTTATTGATCCTTGCCGTTGCAATTACAGCTTCGGGATGCAGTCAGCCTGAAAAAAACAGTAGTGGCGCACCTTCTGATATAACAAATAGCGAGGTTAGTTATTCATCAGAAATGTCTTCGCTTCAAGGCGATGATGCCGATAACTCTGACAACCCTCAGCATAATAGCGGTGTTGTGGGGTCAGCTTCCTCCAATGTTCAAAATGACAATGATATTGCAGATGGATCAAGCTCAAAAATGAACTCGGATTCAAACTCAACATCATCCTCAAAGTCGGATTCTACCTCGAACTCCGCCTCAAAACCATATTCTGATTCAAATTCGACCTCAAGCACAAGCAGTAAGGCCGGCTCAAACGATAGTAAGGAAACATCTTCAAAGGGCAAAAATCCGCAAAGCACATCTTCAAAGAAAGATGATGATAAAGGAAGCTCATCGGATAGTAGCGAGCCGCAGAGCTCCTCAGAAAGCAAAACAGAAACTTCAGCTACTACTAAAGAGGAAAGCACTTCCTCAAAGCAAAGCTCCTCTGCAGAGCAAAGCACCTCTTCAGAGAAAAACTCCTCTGCGCATCAAAGTACATCTTCAAAGAAAAATTCTTCCGCACAGCATAGCACGTCCTCAAAGAAAAGTTCATCTTCAGATCAGAGCACATCTTCAAAGTATAGCACCTCTACGTCGTTAGGCGGCGGGGTGGTTTTGCCCGAAGACGAGTGGGACTAAAAGACTGGCTTAATTAACAGGCCAATCCTCACGTGAGATAACCAAACAACAAAAACGGCAGGTCTTTGCGACCTGCCGTTTTTTTGTGTAAGCTCTTTATTTTTTTCGCGGCATCTCCTGCGTGCCGTTTTAATCGCAGAGCTGCTCCTGAAATATCTCCAAACCGAGCTATTATTCTTTTTTAACCTCTCCATTATTCTTTGTCTTATCAATTTTATCATTTCAATTTATTATTCTCTTATATAGAAGTAATACTCATAATAATCGTAATAACTGTCATAACTTCTATATTCTGTTGAAGTCAAATATGTTGCCATCAACGATGCATCATTCACTTCAGTTGTTGTAAATGTTTTTGCAGTATTTGAATAAGAATAGTTATAATGCTGATACTCTCTGCTCCAACCGCTCTTTACTACAAAGTGTGCTTCAACTATACTTGTCTTTGCAAACGCTAATATTTTTATTTCAGTCACATTTGCAGGTATAGTTATTTCTGTCAAGGAACTGCAACCATAAAATGACTCTGATCCAATTGTTATAAGCGATTCTGGTAAAATTATATCGGGTAATGCTGTGCAATTTTTAAAGGCATTACCGCCAATTTCGGTTACACTATTTGGAATATTAATTTTTTCAAGTGATGTGCAGTCTTGGCAAAAGCCATATGGTATTCTATCAATTGTTGTTGATTCAAATATTACCTCTTTTAGCGACGTACAACCACTAAATTGACCACTTCCGTTGTATGATGTTGCTGTTGTGGAGCCAATGTCGGCAACGTTACTATAAAATTTAAATTCCGTGGATTCGGGTATAATTACCGGTTCCGCCAAGGCAGTACAATTTTTGAAAGCAGAAGTCCCTAACATTTTTAAGTTATTAGGCAATGTTATTGATTTTAAATTAGAGCAGCCTTCAAACGCGTGGCTTCCAATATATGTAACACTATCAGGAATGCTTATTTGAGAAAGATAAATAGCATTTTTGAAACCGCTGGTTAAAATTGCGGTTACTGCTTTGCCATTAAACTCACTAGGTATTGCAACCGATGTGGCGCTTTCTAAAAATGCCGAATTTAGTGTTGCGCCGTATGTTCCATCAGCTAATTCTGTATAGGAAAGTAGGCTGATTTCGTTTTTGATAGTGTCATCGGCTATAACCCTACCTACATCAACGGGGTTTTCTAAATCATCTGTGTATGTGATCCAAAGGTGGCCGTCTATAATTTCGGTCTTGGAAATTCCTCTGCCGTCCTTGCCGTTAGCGCCGTTTGTACCATTTGTGCCGTCCTGTCCTGCGGGGCCTTGTTCGCCCTTTTCGCCTTGAGGACCTTGTGCACCTGTGGCACCGGTTGCACCTGTCTCGCCCTGAGGACCTTGGGGTCCGGTAGCACCTGTCGCTCCCGTTTCGCCCTTTTCGCCTTGGTCGCCTTTGGGGCCCTTGATGTTTGCAAGCAGGGAAGCTGTGCCTTCCTCGCCGTATTTTACATAAAGGTTGCCGTCTGCATCGATAGAGAGAATGGGAGTAAGTCCGTCCTCACCGTTAGCACCTGTAGCTCCTGTTGCACCTGTCTCACCCTTCTCACCTTGAGGGCCCTGCGCACCTGTAGCGCCAGTTTCGCCTTTTTCGCCCTGTGCTCCGCGAATGGAATCAGTGGGGGCAAGCTCTGTGCCGTCATCAAGTGTGATAATAAGCCTATAGTCAGCAGTGAGTCTTACCGATTTAATGCCGTTGCCTTGCTCACCTTTTGCTCCGTCGGCACCCGCAGCTCCGGTTGCACCGGTCGCTCCGGTATCGCCTTTCTCGCCTTTTTCACCCTGCGGTCCGACAATGGACTGTTCAATGATAATGGGCTCGCCCTCTTTCATAGTAATGACAAGATAGTTGTTCTCGTTAATGGTGATTCCTGTAATGCCGTTGCCGTCAGTGCCTGCAGCTCCGGTTTCGCCCTTCTCACCCTGCGGGCCCTGCTCACCTTGTTCGCCTTTCTCGCCCTGGGGTCCTTGAGCGCCGGTTGCGCCAGTCTCGCCCTTTTCACCTTGAGGTCCTTGAGCACCTGTAGCACCGGTCTCACCCTTTTCACCTTGAGGTCCTTGTGCACCTGTGGCACCGGTCTCACCTTTTTCACCTTGAGGTCCTTGTGCGCCTGTGTCGCCCTTGGGTCCTGTTGCATTAACGGTGGTGGATGTCCAGGTCTGGCCGCCGTCTGTGGAGATTTCCCATTTATTTGTTTCGCTGTTTATCTGAACTATAGGCGCGATAGCATCCTTGCCATCATCGCCCTTTTCGCCTTGCTCACCTTTCTCGCCTTGAGGTCCCTGTGCACCTGTGGCACCGGTCTCGCCCTTCTCGCCCTGAGGTCCTTGAGCGCCGGTTGCACCAGTCTCGCCTTTTTCGCCCTGCGGTCCTTGTGCACCT
>JAFTYW010000046.1 GCA_017461245.1 Oscillospiraceae bacterium | reverse complement strand
GCGACAGGATTTGAACCTGCGGCCTCTGCGTCCCGAACGCAGCGCTCTACCAAACTGAGCCACGCCTCGATCTCTATTTAATTTTCACCACAAAATCACGATTATTTTCGTAACTGTGGGTTTTTATGTGGTCGTAGCGGTGTTTACCGCTATTTTTCAAATACTGTGCCACCGATAAAGTGGCTGTTTGTAAGGGGTTTGAGCAGTTCGGCAGGTTTTGCCCGAACCGTTCGGTATGGTATCCCGAACCAAGCGCGATACCAAACTTCGCTACACCCCGAAAGATATGTAAAATCACTTTTGGTATTTTAACATAAGACGGGCAATAATGTCAATGATATCTGCCAAAAAATTATAAATATTTTATGCCGAAAATGCAAAAAGATTAGCGAAACTCGGTTGACAAAGAGGGCATAAAGTGATATAATTTTTTAAAATAAATCTTTAACAGACGATTCAGAGAGGTCGGCAAGATTTTTAAGATGAAATTGATGCAGTTTTTCTGTGTCTTTTTTGTTATAGTCTCTTGCCGATTTTCGACAGGGGCTTTTATTTTATCTGTGGAAAGGAAACTAAGATGAAAATTCGTGCCTACTCACCCAAAATAGAGAAATGCTTTACCGGCGCGTCTTTTTCTGACTGTTTTTCTATGGCTCAAAGCCTTTTGACTCTCGACTTGTCTAAATACGCTATTTTTCCCGGCTTTTGCGACGTGCATGTGCACTTTCGTGAGCCGGGCTTTTCTTATAAAGAGACCATAAAGAGCGGTAGTATGGCTGCGGCTGCAGGCGGTTATACCGCAGTATGCACAATGCCTAACTTAAACCCCGTTCCCGATAGCGCAGAGCATTTAAATACCCAGCTTGCGATTATCGAAAATGATGCTGTTATAAATGTTTATCCCTATGCCGCAATTACAAAAATGCAGGCAGGAGTCGAACTCTCACAGATGGACGAGCTTGTAGAAAATGCGATTGCTTTTTCGGATGACGGCAGGGGCGTTCAAAGTGATGAGCTTATGCGCTCTGCTATGCTCAAAGCTAAACAACTTGGCAAAATGATAGTTGCTCACTGTGAGGTCAACGATCTTTTGAACGGCGGCTATATTCACGACGGTGAGTATGCTAAAGCTCATGGTCATAGAGGGATTTGCAGCGAGAGCGAGTATAAGCAGATAGAGCGAGACCTTAAGCTTGTTAAAGAAATCGGTTGCGCCTATCATGTCTGCCACATTTCAGCCAAAGAAAGTGTTGACTTGATAAGAAAAGCTAAGGCAGAGGGCGTTAACGTAACCTGTGAAACAGCGCCGCACTACCTTGTGCTTGACGATAGCGACCTTAAGGAAGAAGGGCGATTTAAAATGAACCCGCCGCTTCGCTCAAAAGAGGATAGGCTTGCGCTTATCGAGGGTGTGCGTGACGGAACTGTTGATATGATCGCGACCGACCACGCGCCGCACAGCGCCGAGGAAAAAGCTAAGGGCCTTGAAAAAAGTGCCTTTGGAATAGTCGGGATCGAAACTGCTTTTGCGGTTATGTATACACACCTTGTGAAAAAGGGCATAATTACACTTGAAAAGCTCATCGAGCTTTTAACAATAAATCCGCTAAACCGATTCGGGATAAAACCCACAATGGATTTCTCGGTGTGGGATCTTGAAAGGGAGTTTACGGTCGATCCGTCACAGTTTCTGTCAAAGGGCAGAGCAACACCGTTTGAGAACGATAAGCTTTTCGGTGTGAATCTGCTTACAGTATGCGGTGGAAAAGTTGTTTATAAGAGTAAAAACATTTAGTTACTTGTTATGGAGGAAAAAGTATGGCAAAGAGAACAGACATTAAAAAAATTCTTATCATCGGTTCGGGCCCTATCGTTATAGGTCAGGCAGCCGAGTTTGACTACGCAGGAACACAGGCCTGCCTTGCACTTAAGGAAGAGGGATACGAGGTTGTTTTGTGCAACTCAAACCCTGCAACTATTATGACCGATACGACCATTGCTGATAAGGTCTATATGGAGCCCTTGACCCTCGAATATATCGCAAAAATTCTTCGCTACGAGCGCCCCGATGCTATTCTCCCCGGAATAGGCGGCCAGACAGGCCTTAACCTTGCAATGCAGCTTGAGAAAAAAGGCGTTCTTAAAGAGTGCGGAGTTGAGCTTTTGGGAACAAGTAGCGAGAGTATCGAGCGCGCCGAGGATAGAGAACTTTTTAAGGAACTTTGCCAGTCGATCGGAGAACCTACCATTCCTTCTGAAATCACATATAGTATTGAAGAGGCTAAAGAAGCCGCTGAGAGAATCGGGTATCCTGTTGTTCTTCGCCCCGCATTTACATTGGGTGGAACAGGCGGCGGATTTGCCAATAACGAAGAAGAGCTTATTGAGGTCGGTCTTAATGCCTTTAAGCTTTCGCCCGTTCATCAGGTGCTTATTGAAAAGAGCGTTAAGGGATATAAGGAAATCGAGTTTGAGGTTATGCGCGACTCTAAGGATCACGCTATCACCATCTGCGGTATGGAGAATATCGACCCTGTTGGTGTTCACACAGGTGACTCGATGGTTGTTGCACCCATTATGACCTTAAATGACCACGATCTTAAAATGCTCAATGACAGCGCAATCAAGATTATTAAGGAACTTAAAATTGAGGGTGGATGTAACGTTCAGTTTGCTCTCAATCCTAATTCGAGCGAGTATTATCTCATTGAGGTAAACCCCAGAGTTTCGCGCTCGTCTGCTCTTGCATCAAAGGCAAGCGGCTATCCTATAGCAAGAGTTACGGCTAAAATTGCTGTTGGTATGGCTCTTGAGGATATTAAGATTGCAAATACAACTGCGGCTTTTGAGCCCAGCCTTGATTATGTAATTGCAAAGCTTCCTCGTTTCCCGTTTGATAAGTTTACATCTGCCTCCAATTTGCTTGGAACTCAGATGAAAGCAACTGGCGAGATAATGGGAATCGGCTCAAATCTTGAGGAAGCACTTCTTAAAGGAACACGCTCTCTTGAGGTCGGCGTAAATCACATTTATCACGCTAAGTTTGATAATATGACCAAAGAGGAGCTTCTTGATTATATCGGTGAGTTCCGTTCTGATAATGTCTTTGCAATCGCGGAGCTTTTCGCCCGCGGAGCAACAGTTGAGGAAATTCACGAAATTACTAAAATCACCGCTTTCTTCCTTGAAGCCATTAAGCGCATAATCGATATGGAAGAAAACTTAAAGGCTAATGTAGAAAATCGTGAAGTTCTGCTCGCCGCCAAGAAAATGGGCTTTAGCGATAAATATGTTGCTCGTATGTGGAAGTGCAGCGAGCTTGATGTTTATAAGTTCAGAAAAGAAAACAATATCATTCCCATATTCAAGATGGTTGACACCTGCCACACAAATGCATATATTCCTTATTTCTACTCGTCTTATACTGGAGAAAATGCATCTGTTCTTACCGATAAAAAGAAGATCGTTGTTCTCGGCGCAGGGCCTATCCGTATAGGACAGGGTGTTGAGTTTGACTACTCAACTGTTCACGCTGTAACAACAATTAAAAACTCGGGTTACGAGGCTATTATCATAAACAATAACCCCGAAACCGTTTCAACTGACTATACAACCGCTGACAAGCTCTATTTCGAGCCGCTTACTCCCGAGGATGTTATGAACATCATCGAGTTTGAGAAGCCCGAGGGTGTTATCGCATCTCTCGGAGGTCAGACAGCTATTAACCTCGCTGAGCCTTTACGCGCACGCGGAGTTAAGATCATAGGAACTGACTGCGATGCCATTGAGCGTGCAGAAAACCGTGATAGCTTTGAAAAGGTCTTAAACAGCCTTAACATTCCTCAGCCTAAGGGTAGAGCGGTTACTAAAATTGAGGACGGAATTAAGGCTGCAGCAGAGATCGGTTACCCCGTTCTTGTTCGCCCGAGCTTTGTTCTCGGCGGTAGAGCTATGCAGATAGTTGCTAATGAAGCTCAGCTTCGCCAATATCTTAAGAGCGCTGTTGAAATTGATGAGGACAAGCCTGTTCTTGTTGATAAGTATATTCAAGGTAAAGAGGTCGAGGTTGACGCTATTTGCGACGGCAGAGATGTATTCATTCCCGGAATTATGGAGCTTGTTGAACGCACAGGCGTTCACAGCGGTGACTCGATAAGCGTTTACCCCTCCTTCAGTATTTCAGATAAGGTAAAGGGAACTATCCTGCAGTATGCTATCAAGCTTGGCCTCGGAATAGGAATTGTCGGCCTTTATAACATTCAGTTTATAGTTGACGAAAACGAGAATGTCTATATTATTGAGGTGAACCCCCGCTCGTCAAGAACTGTTCCGTTCCTCTCAAAAGCAACGGGATACAGTCTTGCTGATATTGCAACAGAGGTTATTTTGGGCAAGAGCCTTAAGGAGCAGGGAATATTCAATATCTATCCTGATGAGAAAAAACGCTGGTATGTAAAGGTCCCCGTATTCTCGTTTAACAAAATTCGCGGACTTGATGCATATCTCTCGCCCGAAATGAAATCAACGGGTGAAGCGATCGGCTATGACGATAAGCTTAACAGAGCGCTTTATAAGGCGCTTCAGGCATCGGGAATGCACCTGCAGAATTACGGAACTGTCTTTGCAACAATTGCAGACAAGGATAAGGAAGAGGCACTTCCGCTTATTCGCCGCTTCTATAACCTTGGATTTAACATTGAGGCAACCGAAGGAACTGCAAAATTCCTTAAAGAAAACGGAATCCGCACCCACGTGCGCGGAAAGATCAGCGAGGGCAGCGAGGAAATTATTGAGTCGCTCCGTCAGGGACATATTGCTTATGTTATCAACACACGCGACGTTGGCTCAACCGGTCAAGAAAGTGACGGTCAGACAATTCGCCGCTACGCTACTGACAACAACGTAACAATCTTTACCGCTCTTGATACAGTTCGCGTTCTTCTTGATGTTCTTGAGGAAACTACACTTACAATTTCAACCATTGACGCGTAAAAAAGGAGAAGAAATGAAACAAGGTTTCTTTGAAATTATTGAAAATGTTCCCCTTACAAGCAATGTATACAGAATGAAACTGCGTGGTGATACCTCTGATATCACCGCCCCGGGTCAGTTTATCAATATTAAGCTTGACGGAATGTACCTCCGCAGACCAATCTCGGTTTGTGATTGCGATAGCGAGGTTGTTACCATTATCTACAAGGTGGTAGGCAAGGGAACGGAAGCTATGAGTAAGCTTAAAAGCGGCAAGCTCGACGTTCTGACAGGGCTTGGAAACGGCTATGACACATCTCTTTCGGGTGATAAGCCTCTGCTTCTTGGTGGAGGAGTTGGCGTTCCACCGCTTTATCTGCTTGCTAAAAAGCTCATTTCTGAGGGCAAAAAGGTTTCGGTAATTCTCGGCTTTAACACCAAAGACGAGGTGTTCTATAAAGAAGAATTTGAAGCCCTCGGCGCCGAAGTAACTGTTACAACGGTTGACGGCTCGTTTGGAGTAAAAGGCTTTGTAACCGATGCCGCAAAGGATAAAGATTATTCCTATTACTATACCTGCGGTCCCGAGCCTATGCTCAAAGCCATCTATAAATCTCTTGAAACGTCGGGTCAGCTTAGCTTTGAGGAAAGAATGGGCTGCGGATTTGGAGCTTGTATGGGCTGCTCCTGCAAAACTGTTACGGGATATAAACGAATCTGTAAAGACGGCCCCGTGCTTGCAAAGGAGGATATCTTATGGGAAAAATGAGTGTAAACCTCTGCGGAATAGAGCTTGATAATCCCATTATTCCCGCAAGCGGAACCTTTGGCTATGGCTACGAATTTGCAGAGCTTTATGATATAAACATTTTAGGCACCTTTTCGTTTAAGGGAACGACCAAGGATGCAAGATTTGGAAATCCCACCCCGAGAATTGCAGAGTGTCCTGCCGGAATGATCAACGCCGTCGGTCTTCAGAATCCCGGTGTTGAAAATGTTATTTCTAAAGAGCTCCCTCGCCTTAAAGAATGTTTTAATAAAAAGGTTATGGCAAATGTCAGCGGTTTTTCGATTGAAGACTATGCCTACACCTGCCAAAAGCTCGATAGAGAAGAGCAGGTAGGTTGGCTTGAGGTTAACGTAAGCTGCCCCAACGTTCACGGTGGTGGAATGAGCTTTGGAACCTCTCCAGAGGCTGCTGCTGAGGTTACAAGAGCGGTTAAGGCAGTGACAACAAAGCCCGTCATAATCAAGCTTTCACCTAACGTAACAGACATTGTTTCCATCGCAAAAGCCTGCGAGGATGCGGGCGCTGACGGAATCAGCCTTATAAACACTCTTCTCGGTATGCGAATTGACTTAAACAAAAGAAAACCTGTTATAGCAAATAAAATGGGCGGTTTTTCGGGAAGTGCAATTTTCCCCGTGGCTGTCAGAATGGTCTATCAGGTTTCAAAGGCTGTTAATATTCCTGTTGTAGGAATGGGTGGCGTCAGCAGCGCTGAGGATGTTATTGAAATGATGCTTGCAGGAGCAACTGCGGTTGAAATTGGAGCGGCAAACCTTGTTGATCCCTTTGCCTGTCGAGATATTATAAATGCTCTTCCGAGCGCAATGGAAAAATATAAAATAAATTCACTTTCAGAAATCATAGGAGGTTGTGAATAATGGGTAAGGACGTAATTATTGCCTGTGATTTTTCAAGCGCAAATGATGTTTTTGCTTTCCTTGATAAGTTTACGGGCAGAAAACCTTTTGTAAAGATCGGAATGGAGCTTTTCTATGCAGAAGGTCCTCAGATCGTGCGTGAAATCAAAAAGCGTGGACATAAGATTTTTCTTGATCTAAAGCTTCACGATATTCCTAATACAGTTAAAAAGTCAATGGCAGTTCTTTCCCGCCTTGACGTTGATATGACTAATCTTCATGCCTCGGGAACTGTTCGTATGATGGAGGCTGCTATTGAGGGTCTGACCCGTCCCGACGGCACAAGACCTATCTTGATTGCTGTTACTCAGCTTACCTCTACCGACCAGCAGAGTATGAAGGATGACCTATTGATTGACCATCCTATTGATGAGGTTGTTATGCACTACGCTCACAACGCTAAAAAAGCAGGACTTGATGGTGTTGTTTGCTCACCTCTTGAGGCTGGCAAGGTACACGAGGTTTGCGGAAAGGAATTTGTAACCGTTACCCCTGGCGTTCGTTTTGCTGACGGCGACGTGGGCGATCAGAAGAGGGTTATGACTCCCGAGCAGGCAAAGCTTATTGGCTCTGATTATATAGTTGTTGGCAGACCGATTACTGCGGCAGAGGATCCCGTTGCCGCTTACGAGCGCTGCGTTAAAGAGTTTGTTGACTAAGGAGGGTTTTATAAATGGAAAGCTACAAAAGAGAATTTATAAAGTTTCTTGAGGGCGCTGGAGTTCTTAAATTTGGAGATTTCACCGCAAAAAGCGGAAGAAAGATACCTTATTTTATAAACGCAGGTGACATCAAGACGGGCGACCAGATCTCTAAGCTTGGCGAGTTTTACGCAAAGGCTTACTTTGAAAAGGTTGGCAACAAGAAAACCGTGCTTTACGGACCTGCTTATAAGGGCATTCCCATTGCAGTTTCGGTTGCAGTTGCTCTTTCTAAGAACGGGCTTGATGTTCCTTTCTTCTTTAACAGAAAAGAGGAAAAGGACCACGGCGAAGGCGGAGTTTTTGTAGGCTACAAGCCCCAGAAAAACGAAGAAATCGTTATTGTTGAGGACGTTATCACCGCAGGAACTGCTATCAGAGAAAGTATGGCTATTCTTTCGTCCCTCGAAGGATGCAAGGTTGCTGCAACGTTTGTTATGGTAGACCGCAAGGAAAAGGGACAGACTGAAAAATCCGCAATGGCAGAGGTGGGCGAAGAGTTTGGATTCCCCGTATATTCTGTTGTTGACGTTTATGATATTATCGAGTACCTTGAGGAAGATGAAGCAAACCGTGAAAACGTTGAGCGCATCAAGAAATATCTCGAAGTAAACGGCGCAAAAGCATAAGAAGAGGATTTATATAATGAGAAACCTAATTGATATTGTTGATTTTTCGGTAGCTGAGCTTAAAGAGCTTATGGATGTCGCATGTGACATTGATATGCGCCCCGAAAACTATAGAGAACGCTGTAAAGGTAAAAAACTTGCCACGCTTTTCTTTGAGCCTTCAACAAGAACAAGGCTTAGTTTTGAGGCGGCAATGCTTGAGCTTGGCGGGAGTGTTATAGGATTTTCGGATGCAAGCAGCTGCTCCGCCTCAAAAGGTGAAAGTGTTGCAGATACAGCAAAGGTTATAAGTTGCTATGCTGATATTATTGCAATGCGCCACCCAAAAGAAGGCGCTCCGTACGTGGCGGCAAAGAATGCGTCGATTCCCGTAATCAATGCAGGGGACGGCGGACATTGCCACCCGACCCAGACACTTGCTGACCTACTTACGATCTACCGCCAAAAAGGCAAGATCGAGGGTATTACAGTTGGCTTCTGCGGAGATCTGAAATACGGAAGAACAGTTCATTCGCTCATTTCAGCGCTTTCAAGATATAATAATATCAATATTGTGCTGATCTCGCCCGATGAACTCAAAATTCCCGACTATATCAAAGAGGACGTTATTGACAAAAACGCTATGACATATACAGAAACAAAATCGCTCGAGGACGCTATGCCTTCGCTCGATGTTTTGTATATGACCAGAATACAGAGAGAGCGTTTTGACGATGCTAACGAGTATGAAAGGCTTAAGGGGAGTTACATTTTAACGCCCGAAAAGCTGCAAAACGCCAAAGCAGAGCTAAGCATTCTTCATCCGCTGCCACGTGTGAATGAAATAAGTGTTGCGGTAGACCAAGATGAAAGAGCTTGCTATTTTAAACAGGTTCTTAACGGAAAGCTTATGCGAATGGCGCTTATATTAAAGCTTTTATCTGAAACCGATATTGAGGAAAAGAGAGAAGCGGATGTTGTTAAAAATAAGATCCGCTGTAGCAATCCGAGATGTATTGTATCGGTTGAGCAGGAGCTTGAACATATTTTTAAACCAGTTGACAAGGCAAACGGCATTTACAGATGTGTATATTGCGAGAGCCAATCGATAGAAAAGGAGAATAACTAATGGCTATTTTTATTAACGAGCCCTCACACACTTTTAACGAATATCTTTTAATCCCAGGATATTCCTCAGACCAGTGTGTTCCGGCTAATGTAAGTCTTAAAACCCCTCTTGTTAAGTTTAAGAAGGGCGAAGAGTCCGCAATAACAATGAATATTCCTCTTGTTTCGGCAATTATGCAGTCTGTATCTAATGACCGTTTAGCTGTTGCTCTTGCAACAGAGGGCGGCGTGTCCTTTATTTACGGCTCGCAGAGTATTGAGGATGAGGCTGCAATGGTAAAGCGTGCAAAAAGCTATAAAGCAGGCTTTGTTAAGAGTGATTCTAATTTAAGCCCTGAGGCAACACTTGCTGAGGTTGTTGCACTTAAAGAGGAAACAGGTCACTCAACCGTTGCCATAACCTCTGATGGTACTGCTGACGGCAAGCTTGTGGGTATTGTAACGGGCAGAGATTACAGAGTAAGCCGTATGAGCCCTGATACCAAGGTTAAGGAGTTTATGACTCCATTTGATAAGCTTGTCTGGGCAAAAGAGGGAACAACCCTTAAGGAAGCCAACGATATTATCTGGGACAATAAACTCAATTCGCTCCCGATTATAAATGACGAAGGTCAGCTTTGTTATTTCGTTTTCCGCAAGGACTATGACACCCACAAGCAAAACCCCAACGAGCTTCTTGATAGTTCAAAGCGCTATGTTGTAGGCGCAGGTATCAACACAAGGGACTTTGCAGAGCGTGTTCCTGCCTTAGTTGAGGCTGGCGCAGACGTTCTTTGTATCGACTCGTCCGAGGGATTTTCCGAGTGGCAGAACATCACTATCAAGTGGATTCGTGAAAAGTATGGCGATAGCGTAAAGGTTGGCGCAGGAAACGTTGTCGATGCAGAAGGATTCCGCTTCTTAGCTGACTGTGGCGCTGACTTTATTAAGGTTGGAATCGGCGGTGGCTCGATCTGTATCACCCGTGAAACCAAGGGCATCGGCAGAGGGCAAGCTACTGCACTTATCGAGGTCTGTAAGGCTCGCGATGAGTATTTTGAGGAAACAGGTGTTTATGTTCCTGTGTGCTCTGACGGCGGTATCGTTTACGATCACCATATGACTCTCGCTCTTGCAATGGGTGCAGATTTCATTATGCTCGGCAGATATTTTGCAAGATTTGATGAAAGCCCGACAAACAAGGTTAATATCGGCGGAACTTACTATAAAGAATATTGGGGCGAGGGATCTAACCGCGCGAGAAACTGGCAGAGATACGACCTTGGAGGCGATAAAAAGCTTTCCTTTGAAGAGGGTGTTGACTCCTATGTTCCTTACGCAGGTAAGCTTAAGGACAACGTAGCGCTTTCACTTAGCAAGGTAAAATCCACTATGTGCAACTGCGGTGCTTTGACCATTCCCGAGCTTCAGAAAAAAGCAAAGCTCACACTCGTTTCTGCTACCAGCATTGTTGAGGGCGGCGCACACGATGTTATTCAGAAAGAAACAACTTCAATTAAGTAATTTGCCAACAAAATCTAACGCTTCGTGCCTTGACATAAATTGCGGCGTGTGATATAATCTCGTTGTAATTTAATAAACGTTTTCTGCGACTGACGGATAAATGTGGAGCACCACAGAGAAGCAGAAAATTTGATGGGATTTATATCCCTTTTAGTCGACCGTCTGGGCACATTTAGCTTTTTACAAGTTAAATGTGCCTTTTTGTTTTTAAAATCAATGGAGGAATATATAAATGAAAAAAATTGGAATAGTTATGGGCAGCGATAGCGATCTGCCTATCATTCAGAAAGCTGTCGATACCCTTAAAGAACTTAACATTCCTTATGAAGTACATATTTATTCAGCTCATAGAACACCTGTGGAAGCACGTGATTTTGCCCTCAACGCAAGAGAAAACGGCTTCGGTGCTATAATTGCTGCAGCAGGAATGGCGGCTCACCTTGCAGGTGCTATCGCCGCTAATACAACCCTTCCCGTTATTGGTATTCCTTGTAAGTCTACTAACCTCGATGGTATGGATGCGCTCCTTTCAACAGTTCAGATGCCCTCGGGTATCCCCGTCGCAACTGTTGCAATAAACGGCGGCGCAAATGCCGCTCTGCTCGCAGCTCAGATTCTCGCAGTTGAGGATAAGGAGTTAGCTAACGCTCTTGATAAAAAGCGTGCAGAC
This sequence comes from Oscillospiraceae bacterium, assembly GCA_017461245.1. Lineage (GTDB taxonomy): Bacteria > Bacillota > Clostridia > Oscillospirales > Ruminococcaceae > SIG578. Next base: position 28,106 of record JAFTYW010000046.1, on the reverse strand, counting down.
GCCGCTGCTGTAGTCCTTAAAAAAGATGCCGAGGTAATGGATAGACTTTAATTCAAGGAGGATTTAAACCCTTATGGGCGGTTTTTTTGGTATTGCTTCTAAAGAGGATTGTATGGTGGATGTTTTCTACGGCGTAGACTATCATTCGCACCTTGGAACCCGCCGCGCAGGAATGGCGGCCTATGACTGTGAGATCGGTTTACAGAGAAAGATACATAACATACAAAATGCACCTTTCAGAACAAAATTTGAACATATATTTGATGAAATGCAGGGAACATCGGCAATCGGTTGCATCAGCGATAGCGATCCTCAGCCGATGCTTATACGTTCCCATCTCGGTACCTATGCCATTTGTATGGTTGGTATGATAAATAATGCTGACGAAATTATTGATAAATATCTCTCGTCAACAGGAGATCATTTTGATGCGATGACGGGCGGAAAAGTCAATTCTGTTGAGCTTCTTGCCGCGCTGATAAATCAGAAAAAAGATTTCGTTGAGGGAATAAAGTTTGCTCAAGAAACCATTGACGGAACTGCTTCGATCCTCATTTTAAAACAGGATGGCTCGCTTATCGCGGCTCGCGATAAGGTTGGCAGACTTCCTATTCATATAGGAAAGGATGAAAACGGACACGCAGTTTCCTTTGAGGCGTTTGCCTATACAAAACTTGGCTTTGAGGACGAAAAAGAGCTCGGTCCGGGTGAAATAGTTGAGGTTACCGCAACTGATATCCGTCAGCTTGCAGAGCCTGGTGATAAAATGCGGATTTGCGCGTTTTTGTGGAGCTATTACGGTTATCCTACCTCGACCTTTGAGGGAATCAATGTTGAGGCTATGCGCTATCGCAACGGCGCAATTTTGGCCCAGAACGACATAGATAATAATCTTGCGCAGGATATTGATTATGTTGGAGGCGTTCCAGATTCAGGAACACCGCACGCTATCGGTTACGCAAATAAAAGCGATATTCCGTTTGCGAGAGCTTTTATTAAGTACACTCCCACATGGGCGCGTAGCTTTACTCCTGCAAAGCAGTCTGACCGAAATAAAATCGCCAAGATGAAGCAAATTCCCGTTCATGAGCTAATTAAGGATAAAAATCTTTTGTTCGTTGATGACTCGATAGTGAGGGGAACTCAGCTTAAGGAAACGGTTGACTTTCTTTATGAAAACGGTGCCAAGTCGGTGCATATGCGCTCCGCTTGCCCGCCAATTATGTACGGATGTAAATTCTTAAACTTCTCAAGAGCTACCGATGATATGGAGCTTATCGCTCGTAGAGTAATTATGGAGCTTGAAGGGGAAGAGGGATTTAATTATATCGAAGAATACAGCGACAGCAATACCGAGCGCGGAAAGAAATTGCGCAAGGCAATTTGCGAAAAGCTGCATTTTGAATCTTTGGAGTTTCAGTCTTTAGAGGGTGTTATCAAAGCAATAGGTCTTGAGCCTTGTAAGCTTTGCACATACTGCTGGAACGGAAAGGAATAATTATGAGTAATCAATCAAGATCTGATAGTTACGCTGCTGCAGGCGTTGATATTACTGCAGGATACAAAGCCGTTGAGCTTATGAAAAAGCATATCGCAAGAACTAAAAATGATGGCTGCCTCGATGACGTAGGTGGTTTTGGCGGCTGCTTTGGATTAAACCTTGCGGGAATGGAGGAACCCGTTTTGGTTTCGGGAACCGACGGCTGCGGAACTAAAGTAAAAATGGCTATCCTTATTGACAAGCACGATACTATTGGTATTGATGCTGTTGCAATGTGCGTTAATGACATTATTTGCTGCGGCGCAAAACCCTTATTTTTCCTTGACTACATCGCTTGCGGAAAAAATATTCCCGAAAAAATTGCTGCTATTGTAAGCGGTGTTGCAGAGGGATGTGTTCAGTCGGGCGCTGCGCTTATCGGCGGCGAAACCGCAGAGCATCCCGGTATGATGCCCGTCGAGGAATACGACCTTGCAGGTTTTGCAGTTGGTATCGTTGATAAAAAGAAAATACTTGATAACACTAAAATGGCGAAGGGTGACGTTGTAATTGCTCTTGCATCAAGCGGTATCCATTCAAATGGCTTCTCGCTCTGCCGCAAGGTTTTTGATATTGATAACAATCCCGACAGTCTTTATGCTTCTTGCGCTGACCTCGGCGGAAAAACAATCGCTGAAACTCTTCTTACACCTACTAAGATTTATGTAAAGAGCGTTCTTGCGCTTCTTGAAAAGGTTCAGGTTAAGGGTATCAGCCACATTACTGGCGGTGGATTTTACGAGAATATCCCCAGAAGCATTCCCGATGGTCTTGGTGCGCAGATCGAAAAGAGTGCTGTTAAAGTGCTTCCCATATTTGATCTGATTGCCAAGATAGGCAATATCCCCGAAAGAGACATGTATAACACCTATAATATGGGCGTTGGTATGAGCATTGTTGTTTCTAAAGACGATGTTAATGCCGCTCTCTCGATTCTCAAAGAATACGGCGAGGACGCTTATGTAATAGGCGAAATCATTGAGTCTGACGAGAAAATTATCATTAAATAAACCTTATGAAAGGGAACAGAAATGAACAAAAGCATTGCAAGAATTGCGGTTTTGGTGTCGGGCGGCGGAACTAATCTGCAGGCGCTTATAGATGCTCAAAACAGCGGTATAATACATAGCGGCAAAATAGAGCTTGTGCTTTCCAATAACCCCAATGCCTATGCGCTTGAAAGGGCGAAAAATGCGGGAATTTCTGCAGTTTGCGTTTCTAAAAAAGTGTGCGGCAGCCAGGAGGTGTTTGAGGAAAAACTCAAAGCTGTTCTGAAAGAATATGAAATCGATCTTATAGTTCTTGCAGGTTTTATGTCCATTTTGAGCGAAAGCTTTATAAAAGAATATCCCAAAAGGATAATAAATGTGCACCCTTCGTTAATTCCGTCCTTCTGCGGCAAAGGCTTTTACGGGCTTTACGTTCACGAGGCCGCGCTTAAATACGGAGTTAAGGTAACGGGAGCTACGGTGCATTTTGTTAATGAAGTTCCCGACGGCGGGGAGATTATTATGCAAAAAGCGGTCAACATTCGTGAAAATGACACACCCGAAACCCTACAAAAGAGGGTAATGAAGCTCGCAGAGTGGAAAATTCTCCCTGCGGCAACAGAAAAGGTATGTCAACAAATTATAAACGGCGAAAAGGAGTAAGGACAATGAATATCTATGAAATTAATGACATTTCTAAGCTGATAGAAGGCAATTCGTATGTCGGCAGAGGAATTGTAATAGGAAAGTCGGAGGACGGCAAAAAGGCTTGTATGGCTTATTTTATTATGGGTAGAAGCGCAAATAGCCGCAACCGAATTTTCACAGAGAAAAACGGCGAGGTTTTCACAGAGCCCTTTGATGTAAGTAAGGTAGAAGACCCCAGCCTTATCATCTATGCCGCTGTTCGTAAATACGAGAACAATCTCATTGTTACAAACGGCGATCAGACCGATACGATATATGACGGTCTTGCCGCAGGCAAATCCTTTGATCTTGCTCTCTCTGCCCGTGAATTTGAGCCCGATGCTCCTAACTTTACTCCCAGAATCAGCGGTATGCTCACCTTTGAGAACAGGGATTTTACCTATAAAATGAGCATTCTTAAGTCTGGTGACGCAGAGGGAACATTCTGTAACCGCTTTGGCTTCCACTATTGCTCAAAAGCTGGCCTTGGACACTTTATTCACACCTATGTTTGCGACGGAAATCCCATTCCCACATTCCAGGGTGAGCCCGAAAGAGTTAAAATTCCTAATGATATTAACGAGTTTACTGACAGCTTGTGGAACGCTTTAGATGCAGATAATAAGATTTCTCTTTACGTTCGCTATATTGACCTTGAAACAGGCGCAGAAGAGAACAAGATGATAAATAAAAACAGCTAAGGAGAATTGAGATGAAAGAGTTTGAACTGAAATACGGATGTAACCCTAACCAAAAGCCCTCTAAGATTTTTATGCACAACGGAGAGGATCTTCCCATTGAAATCCTTTGCGGAAGACCCGGATATATTAATTTTCTTGATGCATTTAACTCCTGGCAGCTTGTAAAAGAAATTAAGGAGGCTCTTGGACTTCCCGCTGTAACCTCTTTTAAGCACGTTAGCCCCACCTCTGCAGCAGTTGGTATTCCTCTCTCGGATGACCTTAAAAAAGCCTGCTTTGTAGATGATATAGAGGGTCTTGACGATTCTCCCTTGGCTTGCGCTTATGCAAGAGCAAGAGGAACCGATAGAATGTGCTCTTTTGGCGACTGGGTAGCCCTTTCCGATGTCTGCGACGTTACAACCGCAAAAATGATAAAGAGAGAGGTTTCTGACGGAATTATCGCTCCCGGATATGAGCCAGAAGCTCTTGAGATCCTCAAATCCAAAAGAAACGGCAACTACAATATTGTAAAAATTGACCCCAATTTTATTCCCGATCCCATTGAGCGCAAGCAGGTTTACGGAATAACCTTTGAGCAGGGAAGAAACGAGTTTAAAATCAATAAAGAACTGCTTTCTGATATTGTAACTGCAAATAAGGAACTTCCCGATAGCGCAGTTCGTGATCTCATTATTGCTCTTATCACTCTTAAATACACACAGTCCAACTCTGTTTGCTTTGCAGTTGATGGACAGGCAATCGGCGTAGGCGCAGGACAGCAGTCAAGAATCCATTGTACCCGCCTTGCAGGCTCAAAAGCTGATACATGGTTCCTTCGTCAGCATAAAAAGGTTTTGGCGCTTCCTTTCCTTGATACCCTAGGAAGACCCGACCGTGATAACGTTATTGACGGATATATCAACGGAAACGAAGAGGATGTTTGCGCAGAGGGTAACTGGCAGAAATACTTTAAGACCCGCCCAGAGCCTCTTACTGATACTGATAAGAAGGAATATCTCGGCAAGATCAGCGGTGTTGCACTTGGCTCTGATGCATTCTTCCCGTTCAGCGATAACATTGAAAGAGCATATAAGAGCGGCGTAAGCTATATTGCTGAGCCGGGCGGCTCTATCCGTGATGATGCTGTTATTTCTTGCTGCGATAAGTACGGTATTACAATGGCATTTACAAAAATGAGGCTGTTCCATCATTAATGGAGGATTTTAAATGAAAGTAATGGTTGTTGGTGGCGGAGGCAGAGAACACGCCATCATTAAGAAAATAAAGGAAAATAAGGCTGTTACCGAAATTTTTGCACTTCCCGGAAACGGCGGTATGGCAAATGATGCAACCTGCGTTAATATTGATGCAAAGGATATTCACAAAATAGCGGATTTCGCTGTAAAAAATAATATTGACTATGCAGTTGTCGCTCCCGACGACCCGCTCGTGCTCGGCGCAGTAGATTTGCTCGAGGAAAATGGTATTGCTTGCTTTGGACCTCGTGCCAATGCTGCAATAATTGAGGGAAGTAAGGTCTTTTCAAAGAATTTGATGAAAAAATACGGTATTCCCACCGCGGCTTACGAGGTTTTCGATGATATGAAGGCCGCTTTAAACTACATAAAAACAGCCCCTATTCCTGCTGTTATTAAAGCAGATGGTCTTGCTCTCGGTAAAGGCGTTATCATCGCTCAGACCAGAAAAGAGGCGGAAGATGCTATCCGCTCAATGATGCAGGATAAGGTTTTTGGTAAAAGCGGAGATAACATTGTTATCGAAGAGTTTTTAACAGGGCCTGAGGTTTCCGTTCTTTCGTTTACAGACGGAAAAACCGTCGTTCCTATGATCTCATCAATGGATCATAAGCGAGCAGGGGATAACGATACAGGACTTAATACCGGTGGAATGGGAACTATTGCTCCCAACCCCTATTACACTCCCGAAATTGCAAAAGAGTGTATGGAAAAAATATTCCTACCTACCATAAACGCTATGAATAATGAGGGCAGAACATTTAAAGGCTGTTTGTATTTTGGCCTTATGCTCACTAAAAGCGGTCCTAAGGTTATTGAATATAACTGCCGCTTCGGTGACCCCGAAACTCAGGTTGTGCTTCCTCTTTTAGAAACCGACCTTTTAAGCGTTATGCAGGCCGTAACAGAGGGAAAACTCTCTGAAATAGAGGTGATATTCAGCGATAAAAGCGCTTGCTGTGTAATTATGGCATCAGAAGGCTATCCCGTAAAGTATGAAAAGGGCTTTGAGCTCAATATTCCCGAGAAAATTGCCGATAAAGTCTATGTTGCGGGTGCTGCAATTAAAGATGATACGCTTGTAACAAACGGCGGTAGAGTTTTGGGGGCAACTGCGGTTTCAGATGACCTAAAAACCGCTATAAATAATGCATATTTGATTGTAAATCAAATTACCTTTACAAACTCTTATTACAGAAATGACATAGGCGCAAAGGCGCTTAAAGCAGAGGAGGGCAGATAAAATGGTATATAGAGTTTATGTTGAAAAGAAAAAAGAGCTTGCTAATGAAGCAAAAGCCCTTCTTAATGATGCACGGTCGCTTTTAGGTATAAAAGAACTTATTAATGTACGTGTTATAAACCGTTATGATGCTGATCACATCACAAAAGACCTTTTTGATTATGCATGTAAAACTGTTTTTTCTGAGCCCCAGCATGATATTGTGTCAAGTGAGCTTGATCTTGGCGATGCAACTGTTTTTGCGGTTGAGTTTCTCCCCGGTCAGTTTGATCAGCGAGCAGACTCTGCAGCTCAGTGTATCCAGATTATTTCGCAGGGCGAGCGCCCCGTTATCCGTGCCGCAAAGATTTATGCACTTTACGGCAATTTAAGCGATGCACAGATAGCAGAAATCAAGAAATACGTAATCAACCCCGTTGAGTCAAGAGAGGCTTGCCTTGAAAAACCCGAAACCCTTAAGGTAAACTATGATATTCCCACCGAGGTAAAGGTTTTAGACGGATTTACAAAGCTTGACAGAGACGCACTTGCGGCTTTTATTGCTGAGTACGGTCTCGCAATGGATATTGATGATATTTCGTTCTGTCAGCAGTATTTTGCAAAGGAAGATCGTGACCCTACAATTACAGAGATTCGTATGATAGACACATATTGGTCTGACCACTGCCGTCATACTACCTTCCTTACTGTAATTGACGACGTCAAGTTTGAAGATGAGCTTTTGCAAAATGCTTATGATGATTATATCGCGGTTAGAAAAGAGCTTGGCAGAACAAAGCCTATCTGCCTTATGGATCTTGCAACTGTCGCGGTAAAATATCTTAAAAAGCAGGGCAAACTTGATAAACTCGATGAGTCTGAGGAAATTAATGCCTGCACAGTTAAGATAGATGTTGAGGTGGACGGTAAAACTGAGCCTTGGCTGCTCCTGTTTAAAAACGAGACCCACAATCACCCTACAGAAATTGAGCCCTTTGGTGGCGCGGCAACCTGCATAGGCGGCGCAATTCGTGACCCGCTTTCGGGACGTTCCTATGTTTACGGCGCAATGCGTGTAACAGGCGCTGCAGATCCCTTGAAGCCTGTTTCCGAAACCATTCCCGGCAAGCTTCCTCAGCGTAAAATTGTTACAACTGCTGCGGCAGGCTACTCCTCTTACGGTAACCAGATTGGCCTTGCAACAGGAATTGTTGATGAAATTTTCCACGACGGATATGCTGCAAAAAGAATGGAGATCGGCGCAGTTATTGCTGCAACTCCTGCTGAAAACGTAAGGCGTGAGGTTCCGCAGGCGGGCGATATCGTTATCCTGCTTGGCGGCAGCACGGGTAGAGATGGTTGCGGCGGTGCAACAGGCTCCTCTAAATCGCACACGTCTAAATCACTTGAAAGCTGTGGAGCAGAAGTCCAAAAGGGAAATGCTCCCGAGGAAAGAAAACTTCAAAGACTTTTCAGAAATAAAGAAGCTTGCCAAATGATAAAGCGCTGTAACGACTTTGGCGCAGGCGGCGTTTCGGTCGCAATTGGTGAACTTGCAGACGGTCTTGAAATCGACCTTAATGCTGTTCCTAAGAAATATGAGGGTCTTGACGGAACAGAGCTTGCGATAAGCGAGTCGCAGGAGCGTATGGCCGTTGTTGTTGAGGCAAAGGACTTAGAGAGATTCCTTGAACTTGCTAACACCGAAAACCTGCAGGCTTGCAAGGTTGCAGAGGTTACAAAAGAGCCTCGTCTTGTAATGAATTGGAACGGAAAGAAGATCGTTGACATCAGTCGCGAGTTCTTAAACTCAAACGGTGCTGATAAGCATATCACAATTACTGCAGGAGAACTTAAACCCTTTGATAAAAAGATAGAGGGCAGCTTTGTAGAAAACTACAAACAGCTTGCAGGAGATTTGAATATCTGCTCAAAACGCGGACTTTCCGAGCGTTTTGACTCGACTATAGGCGCAGGAACTGTTCTGATGCCTTTCGGCGGCAAGAATCAGTTAACTCCTATTCAGAGTATGGTGCAGAAGATCTCTGTTGAGAAAAAGCACACTAACGATTGCTCCTTTATGTCTTGGGGATATAATCCCTTTATAACCGAAAAGAGCCCATATCACGGCGCATATCTTGCAGTTGTTGAGTCTGTTTGTAAGCTTATTGCTTCGGGTGCATCCTTTGAGGATGTGTATCTGACCTTCCAAGAGTATTTTGAGCGTCTTGGCAAGGATAGCAGAAGATGGGGCAAACCCCTTTCAGCGCTTCTTGGCGCTTTTGAGGCTCAGAAAGAGCTTGGTATCGGCTCGATCGGCGGTAAGGATTCAATGAGCGGCAGCTTTGAGGACCTCGACGTTCCGCCTACACTCGTTTCTTTCGCAGTAACAACAGGAAAGGTTAGCGATGTTGTTTCTCCCGAGTTTAAAAAGGCAGGGAATAAGGTTGTTCTTCTCAAACCCGAGTACAATGAGAATAATCTTCCTGATACAAAGTCACTCTTAGAGGTATTTAATAAAGTAACCGCCCTTATGCGCGCGGGCAAAGTTTTTGCTTGCTACACGTCCACAATCGGAGGCGCTGCTGAAGCTGTTATGAAGATGTGCTTTGGTAATGGACTTGGCTTTAAATACAGTAATTCAATGTGCACAAAGTGTATTTTTGATTACTCTTACGGCTCCTTTATTTTAGAGGTTTCCGAAGAAATTGACGGCGCTAAGACAATCGGTACTATAACTGATGACGGTACTATTTCGTTTGGTGATGAGAGCATTTCTCTTAATGAACTGCTTGGAATTTATGAGGATAAGCTTGAAAGCGTTTATAGCTGCAATATTCCTGATTCTAAATCGCCTATGCAGAACTTCTCTTACGAGGCAAAAGAGCGTATTGCTCCCGCAATTAAGGTTGCAAAGCCCAAGGTTTTGATTCCTGCATTCCCGGGCACAAACTGCGAGTTTGACTCGGCAAAGGCTGTTCGTGATGCGGGCGGAGAGCCCGAGATCATGGTTATAAATAACCTTTCTTCTTCGGGAATCCGTCAGAGTATCGAGGCGTTTGCAAAGAAGCTTAAGGATGCTCAGATGGTATTTATCCCCGGCGGATTTTCTGGTGGTGACGAGCCTGACGGAAGCGGAAAATTCATAACTGCATTTTTCCGCAATGCTCAGATTAAAGACGGCGTTACCGACCTTCTTGAAAACAGGGACGGACTTATGTGCGGTATCTGCAACGGCTTCCAGGCGCTTATCAAGCTTGGCCTTGTGCCTTACGGCAAAATTATTGATACCGACGAATCCTGTCCGACACTTACCTATAACACAATAGCACGCCACCAGTCGAGAATTGTTAGAACAAGAATTGCTTCTAATAAGTCTCCTTGGCTGTCTATGTGCGAGGTTGGAGAAATTTATAACGTTCCCATCTCACACGGTGAAGGAAGATTCTTGGCGAGCGAAGAACTTATTAAAAAGCTTGCTGAAAACGGTCAGATAGCAACACAGTACGTTGATTTTGACGGCAACGCAACAAGCGACGTTCACTTTAACCCCAACGATTCTATGTATGCTATTGAGGGAATTACCTCTCCCGATGGCAGAGTGTTTGGAAAAATGGGGCACAGTGAGCGTATAGGTGGGGGCCTTTACAGTAACGTTCCCGGAAATTACGATATTCGTATGTTTGAGGCGGCTGTTAAATACTTTAAATAAGAGCGGAGGAAAAAGAAAATGGGATTTAAATCTGATATTGAGATTGCACAAGAGTGCCAAATGCGCCCTATAACCGAGATTGCAAAGGTGGCGCACGTTGATGAAAAATATATTGAGCAGTACGGCAGATATAAGGCAAAGGTAGACCTTTCTCTTTTAAACGAAACTGATAAAAAAGACGGAAAGCTCATTCTTGTAACAGCAATTACTCCTACTCCTGCAGGAGAGGGTAAAACCACCACCACGATCGGTCTTGCGGACGGACTTAAAAGAATCGGTAAGGATGTAACAGTTGCGCTTCGTGAGCCATCGCTCGGCCCTGTTTTCGGAGTTAAGGGCGGAGCCGCAGGCGGCGGATATGCTCAGGTCGTTCCTATGGAGGATATCAACCTGCACTTTACCGGCGACTTTCACGCAATCGGCGCAGCAAATAATCTGCTTGCCGCTATGCTTGATAACCACATTCAGCAAGGAAATGCTCTTAATATTGATGTTCGTAAGATCACATGGAAGCGCTGTGTCGATATGAACGACCGCCAGCTTCGTTTTGTAGTTAACGGACTTGGGGGCAAGGCAAACGGCGTTCCCCGCGAGGATGGCTTTGACATTACAGTTGCATCCGAGATTATGGCTGTTCTTTGTCTTTCAAGTTCTATTACTGATCTTAAAGAGCGCCTTTCAAAAATTATTGTTGGTTACACCTACGATGATAAGCCCGTAACCTGCGGTCAGCTCAATGCTGCAGGCGCTATGACAGCTCTTCTTAAGGATGCATTAAAACCTAACCTTGTTCAGACCCTTGAGGGAACTCCTGCATTTGTTCACGGCGGACCCTTTGCAAATATTGCACACGGCTGTAACTCTGTTATGGCAACCCGCCTTGCTCTTAAAATGGGCGACTATACTGTTACTGAGGCAGGCTTCGGCGCTGACCTTGGTGCAGAGAAGTTCCTTGATATTAAGTGCCGTATGGCAGGCCTTACTCCCGATGCAGTTGTGGTTGTTGCAACAGTTCGCGCTCTTAAAATGCACGGCGGACTTGCTAAAACCGAGCTTGCAACTGAGGATCTGGTAGCGCTTGAAAAAGGCATTCCCAACCTGCTTCGCCATGTTTCAAATATCAAGAATGTCTACAAGCTTCCTTGTGTTGTTGCAGTTAATCGCTTCCCGACAGATACCGATAAGGAAATTGATTTTATTATCGCAAAATGCCGTGAGCTTGGCGTTAACACCGTTCTTTCAACCGTTTGGGCAGAAGGCGGTAAGGGCGGCGAAGAGCTTGCAAAAGAGGTTGTTCGCCTTTGTGAAGAGGAGAAGGGTGATTTCACCTTCTCTTATGAGCTTGACACCACAATCGAGCAAAAGATCGAGGCTGTTGTTAAAAAGGTATACGGCGGCGACGGCGTAACATTTATGCCTAACGCTAAGAAACAGATCGCTCAGCTTACAGAGCTTGGCTTTGATAAATGCCCTGTATGTATTGCGAAAACACAGTATAGCTTCTCGGATGATCCCTCAAAGCTCGGCGCACCAACTGGATTTACTGTTACAGTTAAAAACGTAAAGATTTCTGCAGGTGCAGGATTTATCGTTGTTCTTACCGGAGATATTCTCACTATGCCTGGACTTCCTAAATCTCCCGCAGCCGAGAGAATTGACGTTGACGAGAACGGCAAAATCACAGGTCTGTTCTAAAAAAAACAAAATTAAAAGCCACCCGATAGGGTGGCTTCTTCTATTTGTATTCTCTTTGGATAAGCGGTGATAAGTAAATAGGATTTGCAGGAATTTCAACCAAATCTCCGATTTTTGCATCTTCGCAATTGCTGCCGTCAAGCACAAGATTTGTCATTCCAATCCTGCCAAGTGATTTTGCACTCTTTCCGTTTGTAGTGCAGACAAGGAGAGTGGGTTTGAAAAGTAATTTAAAGTCGTTAAATCCGTATCTTAAAATGTCTATAAAGCGAAATGTATCATTGGCTTTTGTAACTGCAACGCCGTCAGCATACCCAACGTTAACACAAAGGATCTTTTGCGAGGCTTTTGTCTTGTGAAGTGCAGCATAGCCTATGTTATGACCTTGCGGCAGGGTGCGAATATCTATAATTTGCCCGTAAAGCTTTCCAACTTTACAGAGTTTTGAAGCACCAGACATCGTATTAACTCGACCTATTAAGGCCGAGCCTGCTCTTACCGCGGTTAAATGCATCTGCGGGAAGCGGAAAATAGCGGTAGAGTTGCAAATGTGGCTCACCTCAAAGGTGATATCCTCAGTTTTAAGTTTGTCTATAACATCAGTAAACTGTGAAAACTGCTCAAGAGATGGACCAGCCTTTTTGTTAAAGGCTGAGTGAAGATGAGTAAATATTCCTTCTGCGTTTATGCTGTCAAGCCGACAGGCTGACTTGATTTCTGCAATTTGAGAGGGAAGAAAACCGTATCTGCCCATTCCCGTGTCGATCTTAATATGGATATTAGCTGTTTTGTTTTGTTTTTGAGCGATTTTTGAGATGGCATCCGCGTTTTTTAAGCTATCAGCCGAAAGAGTTATATCATTCGAGAGAGCGGCCTTAATATCGCCATCAATGTGACAGGGGGTCAGTAAAAGAATGTTTGCATCGGGTAGTTCTTGTTTTAAAGTAATGCAGTCGGAAAGAGAGGTAAGCGCAAAATATCCAATTCCACCATCAAAAAGCTCTTTCGCAAAGGGAATAAGCCCCATTCCGTAGGCATTACCCTTTAAAACAGCATAAATTCGGGCGCTACCAACCTTTTCTCTTAAAACCGAAATATTATTTTGGATATCGCTTTTATTAATTACGAACTTCTTATCCATTTTAACTTCCTTTTACTGCTTTTTCTTGCCCCTATTTTTTATGCGATAAACTGTTCTTGTGCAAATTGAAAGAATGTGTCTTGCTTTTTGCATCGATTTGTAAACAAAAGGCTTGGTAATAAGCTCGAACTCGCCGATAAATTCAGTAAGCTCTCCAGAAAAGCCTTTCTTAAATTTGTAAAGACCATACAAGGGGTTTTCAGGTGAAAGATCGCCCGAAACGCCTCTGAAATCGTAAATATCGCAGTTAGTATCAACTGCCCAGCGAATCATTTCAAGCTGAAGCAGATAGTTTGGCATAACGTTTCTGTAGGCGTTTGAGGAGGCGCCGTAAAGGTACCAGACCTTGTTTCCGTACTGTGCGGCGAGTGTTCCCGCAATGGCTTTCCCTTCATAATAAGCCATATAAAGCCTTGCGTTTTCGCCGAGCGAATCGAGCATTGTTTCAAAATATGAAAGGGGACGGGTTACAAAATTGTCTCTCATACCCGTTTCAAGCATAATCTCGTAAAATGTTTTGGCTTCCTCTTTGCCGACAATTTTAACCTCTACGCCGTTTTTCTGCGCTACACGAATGTTATAACGGGTCTTGCTGTGAAAAGCAGCCATAAGTTCGTCGATGGTCTTGCCCTTGACGTCAAGGCGGAAAACAAATCTGGGCTGAGTGCCTTCAAAATTCTTTCCATCCTTGCCCTTAAAGCCTGCATCGGTAAGAACCTTAATATATTCCTTTTCCTCTGATTTAACGTCGGGGTCAATTATCAGAACACAGGCGTTAAACTGATTTCCGAGCTCCTTTGCGTCTTCAATAAGCTTGTTTAAAAGCTTGGTGTTATGGATGTCGCAAACGGGGCCTCTGGGAGCGTACATAATATTGTATTTGGTGTAGGGAAGGCGGCGAATTAAAAAGGCGATCGAGCCGATAATCTCGCCAGACTCATTTCTTTCAACTGCAACCTTGTAGCTCCAGTTTCCCTTAACCTTTGCCCACTGAGGCGACTGCATAAAGTGACCCTTGGGATGATTTTTAAGAAACTGTTCGTACTCTGCAAAATTCTTGTTAGAAAGTATTTCCAATTTATTTTCCTCCGCTTGATTTGTTTTTCTTATCTAAATAATCACAAATGATCTGGGCTTCGTTAAAGGGATGCTTAACACCCTCAATTTCCTGATACATTTCGTGTCCCTTGCCCGCAACAAGAATTATATCACCTGCCTGAGCATTGTCAATAGCGTAGTGAATAGCCTTAACTCTGTCGGCGATTGCAATGTATCTGCCGCTTGTCTTGTTCATTCCAACCAGAATGTCATTGATGATATCCTCGGGTTTTTCAAAGCGGGAATTATCAGATGTAAGAATTGAAAAATCAGCATACTTTCCTGAGATTTCGCCCATTTCATAGCGACGCATCTTGGGGCGGTTTCCTCCGCAGCCAAACAGGCAAACTATCCTCTGTGGCTCATACTGTCGTATGGTTTTGAGGATCGTTTCAAGGCTAACCGCATTGTGAGCATAGTCAATAATAATGGAATAGTCTTTGGTGTCACCAACAAGCTCCATTCGGCCCTTGACCGATATATCCGAAAGCGCTTTCGCAATTATATCAAAATCAATTCCAATTTCACGTGCAACCGAAATCGCAGTAAGACAGTTATAAACAGTAAACTCACCGGGAACATTTGTAGTAACCGAAAAATCACCGTCTTTGGTATGGCAGTCAAACTTAACGTTTAAATGCTTGCCGTCACGAAATAGGGAGATGTTATCCGCAGTAACGTCAGCAGTTTTGTGAACTGCAAAGGTCGTAATGGGGCAGATAGCATTTTTGGTTATTTCATCAAAGTGTGCATCATCATGATTAGCAATGCCTTTTTTGGTCTGATCCCAAAGAAGCGCCTTGCACTTAAGATAATGCTCAAAGCTGTCATGCTCGCCCTTGCCGATGTGGTCGGGTGAAAGGTTTGTGAAAACACCGTAGTCAAACGTAATTCCAAAAACCCTGTGCATCATAAGGCCCTGCGAGGACACCTCCATAATAACATGAGTGCAGCCTGCTTTTTGCATATCGGAAAGATAACGATAGGTTTCGTATGATTCGGGGGTTGTGTTGAGGGTAGCAAACTGTTTGTCGGCATAAAAAACTCCCGTAGTGCCGATAGTTCCTGCGCTTTTTCCCGCCATATCAAGAACTGTTTTGAGAATAGCAGTTATGCTTGACTTTCCTTTTGTTCCGGTAATTCCTATCATAGTCATTTTGGAAGAAGGATCGCCAAAATAATTCTTTGAAAGCAGAGCAAGTGCCTTGCGGCAGTTTTCAACCTTTATAACAGTAGTGCCTGCAGGAATATCAATCCCGCGTTCAACAACAAAGGCTCTTGCGCCTTTTTCGTAAGCTGAAGGGATAAAATCGTGCCCGTCAACGTTGGTTCCGGGAAGTGCCACAAATATTTTTCCGTTTTCTGCTTTTCTTGAATCGTAACATATATCGGAAATGTCAATATCGGTATTTCCGCAAATTAAGGAGTAGTCAATGCCAAAAAGAAGTTTTTCTAACTTCATACCTGCCTCCAAAAGTTTTATATATTTATATTTATTTTCATTATATCATATTATTTCTTTACTTTCAACGAAAAAACGATAATAAAAAAAGAAAACCCATATCAGCAGACAATCTGCTGATATGGGTAACTGTAAAATACAAAATTATAGATTAGAGAGGCTTAACGTTAACAGCACGAAGCTTTGCACTGTTCTTGGGGTCTACCTCTGTTTCGAAGGTAACTTTCTGTCCTTCTGCGAGTGTCTTGTATCCGTCAACGAGAATTGCTGAGAAGTGAACGAAAACGTCATCTCCGCCGTTGTCGTCAGAAATAAATCCATAGCCTTTCTCTGCATTAAACCACTTAACTGTTCCGTTATTCATTTGTCTTTACCTCCAAGTATGTTATGTATTCAGATGCAAATAAAAAAACTCACGACATTTTCCAAAATTCGAACCAAGAAAAAACATGGCTCGAACGGAAAAGCCTGTGAGTTTGGTTGGTGTGCATTGCTGATACTGTAAATATTATAATCACTTTTCAGTTAAAAGTCAAGTAAAAACGACATGATTTATTGACCGAATAAAAAAGAAGTGATATAATAAACCTATAGATAGTATAGAAAGAGAGAAAAATATGTTTATTGATACCGCAAAAATTTATATAAAGGCAGGAAACGGCGGAAACGGCGCAGTTTCGTTTCACCGTGAAAAATATGTTGCTGCAGGCGGTCCCGATGGTGGTGACGGCGGCAAGGGAGGCAATATCATTTTTGTTCCCGATAGAAATCTTAATACCCTTATGGATTTCCGTTATAAAAGAAAGTTTATTGCACAAAACGGAGAAAATGGCAGAGGAAAGAGATGCAACGGAAAATCTGCTGAGGATTTAGTCATTAAAGTTCCTTTTGGAACGGTTATCACCGAGAGTGAGAGTGGCAGAGTTCTTGCTGATATTTCTGATGATCAGCCCGTCGTGCTTTTAAAGGGCGGTAGGGGAGGCTTCGGAAACTCGCATTTCGCAACCCCTACAAGACAGATTCCCCGATTTGCAAAAAGCGGAACTCCCGGCGAGGAAATGGAAGTTAATCTGGAGCTTAAGCTTATTGCCGATGTTGGACTATTGGGCTTTCCAAATGTTGGAAAATCGACGCTGATTTCCTCTGTAAGCGCCGCAAAACCCAAGATCTCCAACTATCACTTTACAACTCTTTCGCCCGTTTTAGGCGTTGTAGGTGCTAATTCGCAGGATTCCTTTGTTATGGCTGATATTCCCGGTCTTATCGAGGGCGCCGCCCAGGGTGTTGGATTGGGGCACGACTTTTTGCGTCACGTTGAGCGTTGCAGACTTCTCGTTCACGTTGTAGATGTTTCGGGCTGCGAGGGCAGAGATCCTATTGAGGATTTCAAGCTCATAAACAAAGAACTTTTTGAATATGACCCCGAAATGAAAAACGTTCCTCAGATAGTTGCGGCAAATAAATCAGATATTGCAACCGAGGAGCAGTTTGAGCGCTTTGCTGAGTTTATAAAAGGTGAGGGTTATCCCATTTTTGAGATTTCAGCAGTTGCAAGAAAGGGCCTTGATGAGCTTCTTTATGCTATCAGAGCCAAACTTAAGGAGCTTCCTCCCGTAAAGCGTTACGAAACCGAGGCCGCTCCTATTGAAGAAACTCTGCAGAGATCATCAAGAGACTTTACCGTTACCATCGAGGACGGAGTTTACGTTGTTGAGGCTAAGTGGCTTATTCCTATTATGAACTCGGTCAATATGGATGACTACGAGTCGCTCCAGTACTTCCAGAGAGTTTTGAGAACATCGGGAATTATTGATAAGCTTCTAGAAATGGGAATACAAGAAGACGACACCGTAAGTATTTACGATTTTGAATTTGACTTTGTAAATTAGTTTAGGGGGAAAATACCATTCTTAACATAAGTGAAACAAAGGTTGCCGCAGAAAGTTACAGCCCGCTGACACTTGCTTTTTTAGGCGATGCGGTTTACGAGCTTGAAATTCGCCGTTATCTGTGCAGAAACGGCAGCACCCCTTCGGGTGTTTTACATAAGAAGGCAGTTCGCTACGTTTGTGCGGCATTTCAAGCAAAGGTTTATGATCTTCTTGAAGAGTTTTTAACTGATGACGAGCTTGCAGTTATGAAACGGGGTAGAAATGCAAGCGGCGCCGCTGTTCCCAAAAGCTCATCACCCGCAGAATACAGAAAGGCAACGGGTGTTGAAAGCCTGTTCGGCTACCTCTATCTGAAAGGTAATGAGGATAGAATAAACGAGATATGTTCCTTTATCTTGTCTAAAGAAGAATTGTAAAGAAAAAACGGAAAGCAATCGCTTTCCGTTTTTTGTCTACATATACATAGGAAATGAAAAAATCCAACTCTTGAGAGTTGGATTTTTTGGCTGCGGAACTAGGATTCGAACCCAGACAAACAGAGTCAGAGTCTGTCGTGCTACCCTTACACAATTCCGCAATGCAACGCTATTTATTATACCCAATTTTTTCAAAATGTCAATACGAAATATAAAAAAATTATAAATTTTTTTGACGAGTTAAATAAATCGGGAATGTAGCGCAGCAAATTAGCAGCATAAGGGCGGGCAGAGGCGCCGAAATTATGGACGGCAAAGCGGCTGAAGTGTTGCTGATAAACGTTTGTTTTACCTCTATGGGAATGGTTAAAAGCAGGAGGAAAGTATAAAAGGCGGAAAGTAGCGCATGCAAAAGCCTTGAAATGATAAAAGGCAAGATTTTAATTTTGCAATCACTGCAAATGGCGTGAATCTGAAATATCACACAAAGACCGCCCCAGCCGCATATTGCCGAAACAGCAAGAACTGCGGCAAGTGATGTTTCAATAGATGCCGCCGCAACGCCCGAGGTAACTTCAAGAAAACTGTAAATCAAACACTTTAAAGGGTATAAGTTTTTGGGGAAGTCAGGAATTAGGTAAATTATAACCGAGAAAAACACTATAAAGGCGCACATAACGCTTGTTGTTTTGCAGGCTTCCTTTACCGAGTTCACAAAACAAACCGATAGGTTATCTCTGCTTTTTGGTCTGTAAAAAATATCACTATCCTTTAATTTTGAGAAATGAAAAGCCATTAATGTAACTGAACTTAAAATGCTTGCTATGAACAATATAACGCCAATACTGCTGCTTAGAAACATTCCCGATCCGACCGCCGAAACAAGAAACGCGGGGCCTGCATTGGTGCAAAAGCATAGCAAAACAGAGGCGGTTTCGCTCGAAATGATATTCTTCTTGCACATAAGTGAAATACTTTTTGCCGCGCATTGATAGCCGCCAAGCATACCGATAAAGAATAAGCTACAAACCTGTCGACTTAGCCCTGTTCCTTTCGACATCAGTGCCGCAGGCAGCGAGAAAATACGATCGTGGTAACCGCTTTCTGTTAAAAAGACGGTTACCACCATAAACGGAAACAACGACGGAACAATTATTTCAAGACAGTTTATTAAACCTATGTATGCGCCAAATGAGGCCTTTTTAGGAAAAACAATCAACAAGACGCTTGCAATTACAAGAAATATTGAAATAATCAGCCTTTTTTGCCTTGATTTAAGCTTCATAATGCTCTCCTTAACTTAATCTACTGAGTAATTTATATGCGAATTAAGAGAGAAAAATAGCAAGACAAGATTTGTCCTTGCATAGATTTATATAAGCAAAACTTTTTAAAGGAATGATTTTATGAAAAACAAAACGGACAAAACCATCGCAAATAAATTCACCTCGTTTGTTGAAAATCAGACCGATATGCCGCCTGTTTCAATTGCTGATTTGCCGTATATAGAAATCAGCGGACAAAACCATATCGAATTAGATGGCATACAGAAGATCCTTGAATATAAGGAAAACATAATTAAAATCAGATTTCGCCACAGTACAGTTTGCTTTAACGGGGAAAAACTCTGTTTAAAGGATTACAATAAAAAGAATGCTGTTATTGAGGGAAAAATAACCACTGTCGAGTTTGAATGATTTGGAGATAAGCTATGCCTATACATAAATTGCCGAGATATTTAAAAGGATATGTAACATTTGAGGTCAAGGGAATCGGCAGAGAGGAATTTCTAAATTTCTGCTCAAAAAACGATATAAATTTGTTTGATCTGCGACTTTTTGACGATACACTTATTGTAAGCTGCTTTGTTTCTGACTACCGAAAGACCAAAGCGGCTAAGGTTGCAGGCTTAAGAAAACGAATTGTAAAAAGAAAAGGCATAAGATTTTTCACAAACCGCTACAAAAAGCGGCTAGGACTTATTGTTGGATTTGCCCTTATGATATTTATGCTGATATTCTTGTCGGGATATATATGGGATATTGATATAACAGGAAACGAGCGTCTTTCGGATAATCTGATTTTGGAAACTTTGGAGGAGTGTGGCTTTTCTGAGGGTGGTCGAAAAAGCAGTCTTGATATTTCAAAAATAGAAAATGAAATGATGATTAAATTAAGTGACCTGGGTCGTATTTCAATAAATCTCGATGGGAGTTTCGCTCATATCATTGTCAAGGAACGAGCAACTCCGCCTGTCAGTGAGGACACAAGCCGCCCATCTAATCTTGTTGCATCAATGGACGGAATAGTTGTTAAAATGGAAATTGTAAAAGGAAAGCCTATTGCAATAGAGGGAAGTGGAGTTGTTAAAGGGCAACTTCTTGTTACGGGCTTTTACAACGATAAAAAGGATAACATAATTCTTGAACATTCCAGCGGAAAGATAACTGCGCTTGCAGAGGTCAGCAAAACTTTTGAGATTTCGATGTCTGTGGAAGAAAAAGTTGGCAGCGAAGAAAAAATATTCTATTCTGTTGAGGCGTTTGGTAATAAGCTTGATTTTTCGTTTGGAAAGGATGTTGACGAAACAGACTGGAACAAATCTGTTTCGAGAGAGCGGATGTCGCTTTTTGGGCTTGATTTTCCCATTTATCTTATAAAAGAGAGCTACACCAAGGAGATAACCCTCGAGAAAACTTTATCAGAGGATGAGGCGAAGGAGCGGATAAAAGACGAAATAGAGCATTTTGAAAAGAGCGAATTGTACGAGGCTCAGATCCAAAAAAAGCACATAACCTGGAAATCTGACGGCGAAAGATGTAGGGCACAGGTCGATTACACTTTTTTAACCGATATTGCGGAGCAGCAATATATTGAAACTGAGCAAAAATAAACAAAATTTTGCATAAAAAATGTATGAAAGTGATGACAAATCGGAAAAAATATGTTAAACTTATAAAGTAAATCGTTTATTGTGAGGTAATAGCGTATATGTCGGAACAGTCAATCAACATTGAGCGGCTTGAACACCTGCTCACTCTGTTTGGTAATTTTGACAGCAATATTAAAATCATTGAAAAAGAATGTAATGTGTCTATTCTTTGCCGCGGCTCTGAAATAAAGGTTCAGGGAGATGTGGAAAACGTTGCAAGAGCTGTGCGGGTTATCCGTTGTCTGCTTGTTTACGTTGAAAAGGGCGAGGCGCTTACTGACCAGAATATAAACTATGTTATTTCGCTTGTTGACGAGGGAAATGACGAGCAGGTCTATTCTCTAAGCGACAACTGTATATGCATATCGTCAAAGGGCAGACCGATTCGTGCAAAGACCCTCGGTCAGCAACAGTACGTTGATGCTATCGAGAAAAATACCGTTGTTTTTGGCGTTGGCCCTGCGGGAACAGGTAAAACCTACCTTGCAGTTGCAATGGCGGTAAAGGCGTTTCGTGCAAATCAAGTAAACCGCATCATACTGACAAGACCTGCCGTTGAGGCAGGAGAAAACCTCGGATTTCTGCCCGGTGACCTACAAAATAAGGTTGACCCGTATTTAAGGCCGCTTTATGATGCACTGTTTGATATGCTGGGATACGAAAACTTCCAGAAATATCAAGAGAGGGGCTGCATTGAAGTTGCGCCGCTGGCTTATATGCGAGGCAGAACGCTTGATGATTCATTCATTATTCTCGACGAGGCTCAGAACACGACTCCCGAACAAATGAAAATGTTTTTGACCCGTTTGGGATTTGGGTCGAAAATTGTTGTAACGGGTGATATTACCCAAATAGACCTGCCATCAAATAAGTCATCGGGACTTGTTTCGGTTATAAAGATCCTTAAGAATATAGAGGGTATCGAGCAGGTTCATTTTTCAAGAAAAGACGTTGTAAGGCACAGATTGGTTCAGCAAATTATAAAGGCTTACGAAAAGAGTGAACAGGAGGAAGGACAAAATGCAAAGTATAAAGGTAATTATCGTAAATCATCAGAACGCAGTTAAGATTCCTACGGGCATTCGTTTGCTTATCCGTCGCTGCTGCCATGCTGTTCTCAGTAACGAGGGTTTTAAAGGTAGTGCCGAGGTCAGCGTTAATTTTGTCGATAACGAGGAAATTCGTTCTCTCAATTCCAAATTTCGCAATAAAGACATTGAAACTGACGTTCTTTCCTTTCCTCTTGGGGAAGACGGAAAATGGGATATAAATCACGATACAGGTGCCTATCAGCTTGGCGATATTGTTATTTCTGTTGAAAAGGCCTACGAGCAGGCTGAGGTATACGGACACTCTTTACAGAGAGAGATCGGCTTTTTAACAGTTCACTCCATGCTTCACCTTTTGGGATATGACCACGAAAACGGCGGTCTTGAGCTTGTAAGAATGCGTGAAAAAGAGGAGGAGGCTCTCTCAAGCCTTGGCCTTTCACGCGGTGCAAGCTATGTTATGGAAGACGAAGGCTAAATATATTATAGGTGCCGTATGTTTTCATACGGCATTTTATCTTAAAACGGAGAAAAAATATGCAAAAAACTAAATCTTCTTTTGTTACTATTATAGGCCGCCCAAACGTTGGCAAATCAACCCTTTTAAACGCTCTTTTGGGCGAAAAAATTGCAATAGTTTCTGACAGACCACAGACTACCAGAACAAAAATAATGGGCGTTCTGACTCTTGACGAAACACAAATTGTTTTTACCGACACACCCGGAATGCATATGCCTAAAAACAGGCTTGGTCAGCATATGAAACGTGCTATTTTAGATGCAATCAACGAGGTCGATATGATCGTTCTTGTTGTTGAAGCATTTCGTCAGCCCGATGAAACAGAGCTTTCGCTCATTGAATCGATAAAAAAGCAGAGAGCAAAGGCAATCTTAGTTATCAATAAGATAGACTGCATCAAGGATATGAAAAGGCTTGCTGCTTTAATTGACGAGTACAGAAAACTGTATGATTTTGAAGAGATAGTTCCTGCCTCGGCGCAGACTATGGATAATCTTGACGTTATTCTTGACAGTATTGTTAAAAATGCGCCCTATATGCCGCATTTCTTTCCTGACGACACACTTACCGACCAGCCCGAAAAGGCTATTGCAGCAGAGCTTATTCGCGAAAAGATACTCACCTTGCTTCGCGATGAGGTTCCTCACGGCGTTGCGGTTTCCATTGACAAAATGCGCCAAAGAGAAGGCAAAGAACTTATGGATATTCACGCCACTATTTTTTGCGAGAAAAAAAGCCATAAGGGCATTTTGATTGGAAAATCGGGAAGTATGCTTAAGAAGATCGGTATGCTTTCAAGAAAAGATCTGGAAGAGTTTATCGGTATGCCGGTAAATCTCCAGTGCTGGATCAAAATTTGTGAGGATTGGAGAAATAAAGAGGGACTTATTAAAGAATTTGGTCTTTCTGAAGAATAATTTATTTCCTTGGAAATGTAAAACTTTTCCCCACATATAATATCAGTAAGCGGGTTAACTTATTAAAGCAAGTTAAAATAAGTGAAACGGAGACTGATTTTATGGAAGTATCGCAGGTTTGGAAACTGTTTGAAAAAACGGGGAACGTTGGCGTTTATATTTTATATAAAAAGTTGTCAGAGCAACAGATAAGCGAGGGTCAAAGAGAGGATAATAAAACATATGCAGATTCGGACAGAGGGAATTGTGATTAAAGAAAGCAATAGCGGTGAAAATGATAAATATATTACAATATTAACTGCCGAACACGGAACTGTTGAGGCTTATGTTAAGGGCGCCCGCAGGAAAGGCAGTCGCCTTGCCACCTCTACGGGATTGTTTTGTTATTCGACCTTTGAACTTTTTAAAAGTAACACGAGATATTACGTTGATCAGGCAGATATTAATCAGCTTTTTTACGATATTCGACTTAATTTGCAGAGATTGACCATAGCATCATATTTTTGTCAGATCATATATGAGATTAAGCCTGACGTTGATAACTGCAAAGAAATGCTCCGCCTTATGCTTAATTCAATGCATCTGCTTGCAAATACTAAGAAGGACAGCAGAATTATAAAGTCTGTTTTTGAGCTCAGAGCTATGGCGATAAGTGGCCTTTGTCCCGATTTAGTTGCCTGCAGAGAATGCTCTCAGTTTGATAAAAAAATGAGGTTTTACATATTGGAAGGTACTCTTTTGTGCACTGACTGTGCAGAACATAACCAAAATGCCGACGAGCAGACGGGATATGCGCTTATTACTCCAAGTGTTTTGGCTGCAATGCGTCATATTGTGTATAGTGCGCCTGAAAAGGTTTTCTCCTTTACACTTGATGAGGAGAACTTAAAGCTGCTTTCAGAGGTTTGCGAGAGTTATTTGCTGTGTCAGACCGATCGAAATTATAAATCACTTGACTTTTTAAAAACAATGGACCAATAAATTACAACGAGGAATTTTTATGTACCAAGCAGAAAACCAAAAACATCTTTCTTGCCTTGAATTAGATGCTGTTTTAAAGGCTGTGTCTGAGGAGGCGGGAATAGAGGAAAGCCGACAAAAAATATTAGAGCTTAAGCCGCATTATGATTTTGATGCGGCTTTGTCTGCATTAAATAAAACCAAGGATGCTTATGAGCTTGCGGCAAAATTCGGCTCGCCGCATTTTTCGGGAGTCAAAAATGTAAACTCTGCCCTTAAAAGAGCGAAAAATGGTGGAAATCTCTCGTTATTAGAGCTTTTACAGATTGCCGAGGTTCTTAGGAATGTTAGAGGACTCTGCCAGTACAGAGAGCAATTTTCGAGCGTTGAAACAACACTTGATGATTACTTCAATTCTCTTTTTCCTAATAAGTATTTCGAGGAAAAGATCTTTACCTGTATAGTTTCTGAGGATACCGTTGCCGATTCAGCAAGCAAAGAGCTTGCAGACATTCGCAGAAGCATAAGGAGAGAAAATCAGCAAATTAGAGAAAAACTTGATAAGCTCATCCGCAGTCAGTCTCATCAGAAGCATTTGCAGGATTCTATCGTGACCCAGCGTGATGGAAGATTTGTTATCCCTGTAAAGCAGGAATACCGCGGTGAGATCGAGGGCCTTGTTCACGATACATCTTCAAGCGGTGCAACAATATTTATTGAGCCTACTGCCGTTGTAGAGGCAAATAACCGAATCCGTATTTTAGAGGCCAAGGAAAGAGATGAAATTCTCAGAATAATTGCCGAGCTTTCAAGCGAGGCGGGAACCTTTGCCGAGTCTATTGAGCTTTCATACGAGGCAATGATAGAGATAGATATTCGTTTTGCGATGGCAAATTATGCCTATAAAACTAAGGCCTCGCTTCCTTTACTTAATGATAAAGGTATAACCGAACTTAAAAAGGCTCGCCACCCGCTTATTGATAGGGATAAGGTCGTTCCTATTGATATTAGATTAGGAAAGGACTTTTCTGTTCTTGTTATAACCGGCCCAAACACAGGCGGAAAAACAGTTGCATTAAAAACCTTGGGTCTTTTATCTCTTATGGCAATGTGCGGACTGTTTATTCCTGCGCAGGATGAAAGCACTGTTTCGGTTTATGACAGCGTTTATGCTGATATTGGCGACGAGCAGAGTATAGAACAGAGCCTTTCAACTTTTTCATCGCATATGGTCAATATCATAGATATTATAAGGAATGCAGATAAGAAAAGCCTTGTTTTGCTTGATGAGGTTGGAGCAGGAACAGACCCGATCGAAGGCGCAGCACTTGCCGTTTCTATCATAGAAAAGCTTAAATACCTAGGCGCAAAAACGGCTGCAACAACTCACTATGCCGAAATGAAAATGTTCGCGCTCGAAACTGACGGTGTTGAAAATGCAAGCTGTGAGTTTGATGTTGCTTCGCTTAAACCTACCTATAAGCTTTTGATAGGCGTTCCCGGAAAATCGAATGCTTTTGCTATTTCTCAAAAATTAGGCTTGCAAACAGATATAATTGAAAATGCAAAAGGTCTTATCTCTGCTGAGGACAGGCGATTTGAAAATATGCTTGAAAATCTTGAAAAAAGCAGGAGAGAGGCCGAAAGTGAGAGGGCAAGACTCGATGCGCTATTAAGAGAAAACGAAGAACTTAATAAAATCCTTAGAGAAAAAAATGATAAAAACATCAAAGCATCCGAACAAATTATTGATGATGCAAGACAGCAGGCGAAAAGCCTTGTTGATGAAATAAGCAGAAAATCTGAAGAGATTTTACGTGAGCTTGAAGAACTCAAGAGCAAAAAAGACAAAAAAGAGTTTTCATCAAGGCTTTCTGATGCCAAGGGACGCCTTAGGTCTGATATCAGGCGCCTTGAAAACGAGGCAGACCCCATTGTACGCCGCAAAAAGAAGGATTACCGCTTACCACGTGATCTCATTGCGGGTGATAACGTAAGGCTTGCTGATATAGATAAAGAAGGAATAGTTATTACACCGCCAGATGCTCAGGGTAATGCCTTGGTAAGAGTGGGCATAATGAAAATGAGGGTTAATATCAGTAACCTCATTTTGATTGATAAAAAGGTTGAGCCACTTAAGAAAATCAAGGTAAACGGTGAGAGCCGAGCAACAAGAGAGATCAAAACTGAGCTTGATATAAGAGGCTATGACACAGTAGAAGGTGTTATGGAGCTTGATCAGTTCATCGATTCTGCTATAATGACAGGTCTTGGAAGTGTAACGGTTATTCACGGAAAAGGAACAGGAGCGCTTAAAAACGCTGTCTGGCAAAGGCTAAAGTCGAATAAAAACGTCAAATCCTTCAGAAGTGGAACCTTCGGAGAAGGTGAAATGGGCGTAACTGTTATCGAACTGAAATAAATTTTAAAATAAGGGTTGACAACGGAAAAGAAATCTGCTAAAATATTTGAGAAAACAAAGCAGAACAGTCTTTTCCGTTCTCACCTAAGGGTTTTTAGTACTACTTGGGTCAATACAGAAAAAGGTTATAATAGCCTTGCCGTATTGCGTAAATGGAAGCTGCTTTCGTTTGCGCTTTGTTTATTTTTAGGGGCAGGCGACCCCTCAGAATCACGGTCGCCGAACATTTTAAGGTGCGGAGGTGCTTTCCATAGCTACACAAGAACTGCTTATCAATGAAGAAATTCGCGACAAGGAAATTCGTCTTATCGGTCCTGACGGGGAACAGCTTGGTATCATGTCTACCAAAGAGGCTCTCAAGATTTCCGCCGAAAAAGACCTTGACCTTGTAAAAATCGCTCCTCAGGCTCAGCCGCCTGTTTGTCGTATTATGGATTACGGCAAGTACCGTTTTGAACAGACAAAACGTGAAAAGGAAGCAAAGAAAAATCAAAAGGTTATTGATGTTAAAGAGATCAGACTTTCGCTTAACATTGATACAAACGATTTTAACACCAAGGTCAACCACGCCGTTAAATTTCTTAAAGCAGGAAACAAGGTTAAGGTCGCTCTGAGATTCAGAGGTCGTGAAATGGCTCATACCGAGCTTGGTAAGGCAAGCGTTGTTCGTTTTGCTGAGGCTTGTTCAGAGTATGGCGTCGTTGCTAAAGAACCTAAGCTTGAAGGTCGTAGTATGGTTTTGTTCTTGTCCGCAAAACCCTTAAAGTAAATAAAAACAGGAGGTTTGTTTTATGCCTAAGCTCAAAACACATTCGGGAGCAAAAAAGCGCTTTAATCTTACCAAAAACGGAAAGGTTAAAAGAGCGCACGCATTTAAGTCACACATTCTTGCAAAGAAATCAACCAAGCGCAAGAGAGGTCTTAGAAAGGCTGCTTATGCCGATAAGACTAATGTTGCTGCTATCAAGCTGCTCGTTCCTTATAAATAAACGAGTCTGCGGCAGATAATGTATCTGCAGAAACAAAATAACAACGATTATAAATCGGGAGGTAACAACAATGGCTCGTGTTAAAGGAGCAATGATGACTCGCAAGAGAAGAAAGAAAGTTTTAAAGCTTGCGAAAGGATATTATGGAAGCAAGAGCAAGCTCTTCAAGACTGCTAAAGAAGCAGTTATGAAATCCGGACAGTATGCTTACATTGGCCGTAAGCAGAAGAAACGTGATTTCAGAGCACTCTGGATCACCAGAATCTCTGCTGCATGCCGTGCAAACAACATCAATTATTCTACATTTATGAACGGTCTTAAAAAAGCTGGAATTACCCTTAATCGTAAAATGATTTCGGAAATCGCCATTCATGACGATAAGGCTTTCAAAGATCTCGTTAAAAAAGCTAAAGCTGCGCTTTAATGAACTATAAAACGCCCGCGTCTGAAATGACTCGGGCGTTTTGGAGTATTTAAAGGGATTTTATTGTTATTTTAAGTCATATAAAAATTAGGAGAAAGTG
>JAFTYW010000045.1 GCA_017461245.1 Oscillospiraceae bacterium | reverse complement strand
GCAAAAAACAAAAATAAATTCAGAAAATATTAATATTGTTGAAGCAAAATAGTTGTGTATTTTGAAATTTGTGGTATAATATAAGTGTATATTCAAGGATTATGTGCATAAAAATGCATTTATGCATGTATCAATAAAGGAGGATGTATTTACCATGAGTTATCAAAATGAGTTTTCTGAGCGCGTTGACAATGTTGGAAATCTTAAAATTTCCGAGGATGTAGTTGCAGCTATCACAAGAATTGCTGCAAAGGAAATTGAAGGCGTTGCAGAGCTTGCAGTTGCTCCTTCAAGCATCAAGGGTCTTTTCAAATCAAAGCCTGTTAAGAGCGCTGTTTCGGTTGATTTGAATGATGGCGTGGCTGTTATTGATGTTTACTTAAAGATAAAATACGGAGCAAAGGTTCAGACTGTTGCCGCCGAAATCCAGAAGAAAATCAAGGATTCTGTTCAGAATATGACTTCGATTGCAGTTTCTAAGGTAAATATTCACGTTTCGGGAATTGTAATTGAGGATAAAAACAGAAAATAAACAAATAAGCCCATTAGGGCTTATTTGTGTTTTTGACTAAATGAACAGGGGATAACAAATGACACGAAGCGAATCAAGAGAGCAGGCGTTTATTCTTAATTTTGAGGCGCAGTTTTCAAATGCAGGTATTGATGAGATCATTGATCTTGCAGGTGAAATGCGCGATTTTAAGGTGTCTGCTTTTGCATCAAGTTTAATTCACTTTACACAGGAAAACTGTGAGCAGATCAACAACACAATAGCGAGCTTTGCAAAACGCTGGGATATGAAGAGGATCAGCAAGGTTTCTCTTTCTGTTCTCCAGCTTGCTATAGGCGAGATAATGCAGTTTGACGATATTCCCGTCAGCGTCACCATTAACGAGGCGGTCGAGCTTTGCAAAAAGTACGGTGGAGATGACGATTTTTCGTTTGTTAACGGAATTCTCGGCTCTTATGTTAAGAGCTTGGACCGCGCTAACGGAAAGGGAGAATAACGTGTCTGTTTATCTGGGAATTGACACAAGTAATTACACCTCGTCTGTTGCGGCTTATGACTCTGAAAGCGGCAAGATGATTTCTGAAAAGCTACTTTTGCCTGTTAAAGAGAATAGCTGTGGTTTAAGGCAGAGCGATGCAGTTTTTCTGCACGTCAAACAGCTGGGAGATGTAACAGAGGCGGTTTTGTCAAAGCTTAATGAAAAGCCTGCGTCAGTAGGCGTATCGGTTTCTCCTTGTGATAACCAAGGCTCGTATATGCCGTGTTTTCTCGTTGGTAGAATGCTTTCGCAGGCTCTTTCTGCAGCCTATGGCGCAAGGCAGCACTTCTTTTCACACCAGAGAGGGCATATTGCTGCGGCGCTTTATTCGGCTGATAGGCTTGATCTAATTAAAAAAGAGTTTCTTGCGCTACATATTTCGGGCGGAACTACCGATTTACTTAAAATCACACCCGACGCGGATAAAATCATTTCTGTAGAGTGCATCGGCAAGAGCCTTGATATTAAAGCGGGACAAGCTATTGACAGAGTCGGTGTTATGCTGGGGCTTGACTTTCCTTGCGGCGCTCAGCTCGAAGAGCTTGCAACCAAATCAGACAAAACCTTTAAAATAAAGGCCTGCGTTAAAGGGATGGATTGCAATCTTTCGGGACTGCAGAATCAAACAGAAAAAATGCTCGCACGGGGCGAAAACAGCGCTGATATTGCAAGGTATTGCCTTGATTTTGTCGGTGAAACTATTGACAAAATATGCGAGAATGCTCGCGCAAAATATCCGAACCTTCCGTTCGTTTTTGCGGGTGGAGTAATGTCCAACAAAAAGATAAAAGATAATTTATCTCAAAAGTATAACGGAATATTTGCTGAGCCGAGGTTTAGCAGCGATAACGCGGCGGGAATAGCGGTTTTGTGCAAGATTCGTGATGAACAATTTAAATAAAGCTGAAAGAGGAATTAAATTGGAACAGGTAATTTCGGTTTCACAAGTTAATAAATACCTGAAACTGAAAATGGACCACGATGTCCGACTCAGTGATATTTATATTGGGGGAGAGATCTCTAATTTTACAAATCACTTAAAAAGCGGGCACTTTTATTTTTCTCTAAAGGACAGCGAAAGTATAATTAAAGCGGTAATGTTCCGTCAGCATGCTTCAAACGTTAAATTCACCCCAAAAGATGGCCAAAATGTTATTGTCAGAGGGCAGGTCTCGGTTTTTGAGCGGGACGGAATTTATCAGATATATGTAACAGAAATGCTTCCCGACGGGGCGGGAAATCTTGCCCTTGCCTTTGAGGAACTTAAAGAAAAGCTTAAAGCCGAGGGAATTTTTGACGAGGGGCATAAAAAGCCGCTTCCAAGCTATCCCGAAAAAATCGGAATTGTAACCTCTCCTACAGGGGCGGCAATTCAAGATATGCTTAATATTTTTGGGCGGCGTTATCCTCTTTGTCATATCGTTTTATATCCTGCACTGGTGCAGGGGGAAAGTGCTGCAAAAACAATAATTGACGGTATTAAGTACTTTAACAATAACGAAAAAGTTGACGTCATAATAATAGGCCGTGGCGGCGGAAGTGCCGAGGAGCTGTGGTGCTTTAACGACGAGGCTCTGGCAAGAGAGATATATGCATCTGAAATCCCGATAGTATCTGCGGTAGGGCATGAAACTGATTTTACGATTTCAGATTTTGCCGCAGATCTCAGGGCGCCAACACCGTCAGCAGCTGCAGAATTGTGTACGCCCGACATAAATACACTGCTTTTCTGCGTTTCAGAATTATCGCAAAAGCTTAATTCTGTTATTGAAAATAAGTTAAGTTACTATAGCGAAAAAATACACAATTTAGAAAACAGACCTTGTCTTAATGACGTTCAGTTTTATATAGACAATATGCGCTCTAAGCTCAATTTCTTTTTAAGCAGACCCTGCCTCAGCAGGCCCGAGGAGCTTTTTGAAAAGCAAAAAATAAAGCTTAGTAAAAATGTTTCTTCAGTTTCTGCTTTATCGCAGCAGCTACTTCATAAAAAACGCCTTGAGCTTGTGAATTACGCTTCAAAGCTTGATGGACTTAGTCCTTTAAAGGTTTTGACAAGAGGCTTTTCTGTTGTTACAAAGGATAAAAACACAGTAACTGCAAATGGTTTGAGTGCAGGCGATGAAATTTCAATACTTTTTCACGATGGAACCGCCGATGTGCGCGTTACTTCTGTAAAAGAAAGAGGATAAAATTATGGCTGAAAGTAAATTAACTTTTGAAGATGCAATGAAAAGGATAGAGGAGATTGTTTCGGTTTTGGAAAACGGAAATTCTTCTTTGGATGAGTCGCTTGAGCTTTTTGAGGAGGCTACAAAGCTTTGCGCTTTTTGCAATAAGCGCCTTGAAACCGCTGAGCAAAAGGTTAAAAGTCTGGCTATAAACAATAATGAGGATAAATAAATGGTTGATTTTGAAATAAGACTGCAGGAATATTGTTCTTTAGTTGAAAAAGAACTTTATAATATTTTAAATCGCAAAGACTCCAAGAAGCAGGTGCTTTTTGACGCTATGAATTACAGCGTTGGGGCAGGCGGAAAGAGAATACGCCCTGTCTTGCTTTTGGAGTTTAACAGAATTTGCGGCGGAGATGTGAGGTCGGCGCTTCCCTTTGCCTGTGCAATGGAAATGATTCACACCTATTCGCTCATTCATGATGATCTTCCTTGCATGGATGATGACGATATGAGAAGGGGAAAACCTTCCTGCCATAAGGCTTTTGGAGAAGCAAATGCGCTTCTTGCGGGAGATGCTCTTTTAAATCTTGCATTCGAAACCATGCTTTCATCTGAAAGCAATATTAATTCTGAACTTAAACTGAAAGCCGCCGCTGTAATAGGAAACTTTTCAGGTGCTGAGGGAATGATCGGCGGCCAGGTTATTGACCTGCAAAATGAAGGCAAAGAAATATCTGAGGAGCTTTTGCTGACATTATACAGAGATAAAACAGCGGCACTTTTGAGAGCTGCATCAACTGCAGGGGTTATTCTTGCAGGCGGTGATCAAACTAAAATTGAGGCTGCTGATCGCTTTGCCGAAAAAATCGGTCTGGCCTTTCAGATCATTGACGATATTCTTGATTGCGTCGGTGATGCATCGCTACTCGGCAAACCTATTGGCAGTGACGAAAAGAATAATAAAACAACTTATGTTTCCTTCCACGGAATTGAGGGAGCGAAGGCTGACGCTTTGAGGCTTACAACCGAAGCAGTAGCCGCATTAGATGCATTTGAGGACAAGACCTTTTTAACACAATTATCTGATTATTTATGTACCAGAAAAATGTAAAAAAGGAATGCTTATGGAAAATAAAATTCTTAAAAAAATAGACTCGCCGCAGGACGTAAAAAATCTTTCAGTCAGTGAGCTCGAGCCGCTTTGCGACGAAATAAGAGAAACTTTGATAGAGATCCTTTCAAAGAACGGAGGACACCTTTCCTCCAATTTGGGAGTGGTTGAGCTTTCTGTTGCTTTGCATAGGGTTTTTGAAAGTCCTAAGGACCAAATTGTCTGGGATGTTGGGCATCAGTCCTACACACATAAAATTCTTACAGGCAGAAAAGAAAGATTAAACACCTTAAGAACTAAAAATGGCTTGTCGGGATTTCCTACACCTAAAGAAAGTGAGCACGACGCTTTTGCAACAGGACACAGCAGTACCTCTCTTGCCGCCGCATTTGGTTTAGCGCGAGCAAAAACTATCGCGGGCGAGGACGGACACGTTGTCGCTGTAGTTGGTGACGGCGCGGCAAGCGGCGGAATGTTCTATGAGGGCCTTAATAATATCGGCAGATACCACGACCGACCTGTTGTAATTTTAAACGATAACAAGGTTTCGATTTCAAAAAATATCGGCGGAGTTGCAAAATACCTTTCTGAAATCCGCGTAAGACCTAAGTATTTTAAGGCTAAGGACAAGATCGAGCGCTTTATTACCGAGCTCCCATTTATTGGAAAATGGCTTCGCAGACGCATTATTCGTTCTAAGTCAATGCTTAAATACGCGCTTTATCATTCAACCTGGT
Organism: Oscillospiraceae bacterium; assembly: GCA_017461245.1. GTDB lineage: Bacteria > Bacillota > Clostridia > Oscillospirales > Ruminococcaceae > SIG578. Next base: position 30,832 of record JAFTYW010000045.1, on the reverse strand, counting down.
TTGAGGAGTTCGGGTTTACTTATTTGGGTCCCGTTGACGGACACGATGTAAACTCTCTTTGCGAGGTTTTGGAGCGCGCAAAGTTCTTAAACAAGCCTGTTTTTGTCCACGTTGAAACTGTAAAGGGAAAAGGCTACAAGTATGCCGAGGAGAACCCCGGAGCATATCACGGCGTTTCCTGCTTTGATATTCAAAAAGGCAACGGAGTTAATATCACATCAGAGGGCTTTTCTGAGGCTTTCGGTAAGATTTTAACTCGGCTTGGAAAAGAAGATGCAAGTATTTGCGCAATTTCTCCCGCAATGAAATATGCCTCGGGACTTAACCTTTTTGCGACAGAATATCCACGGCGATTTATTGATGTTGGAATTGCAGAGCCTCTTGCCGTTACTTGCGCCGCAGGAATGGCTAAGAACGGACTCGTTCCCGTTGTTGCGATATATTCAACGTTCTTGCAGCGCTCTTATGACCAGGTGCTTCACGATGCCGCCATAGATAATCTGCACATCGTTTTGGCGGTTGACAGAGCGGGAATAGTTGGTGCCGACGGTGAAACCCATCAAGGAATTTATGATGTTGCATTCCTTTCTACAATTCCTAACGTTACAATATATTCTCCGTCCAACATAACTGAATTGGAGCTTTGCTTAAACATGGCGATTTACGACGAAAAGGGAGTTGTAGCAGTTAGATACCCCAAAGGCTGTCCCGAAACCGTTGCAGAAAGATTTGATTTATCTGACACTGAAAAAACTCTCTATAAATCGCGAAAAGATAGCGTTTCCTGCCTTGTAATCACCTATGGCAGAGAATATGCACAGTGTGTTAAAGCAATAGAAATGCTCGAACAAGAAAATATCGGCATTGATATTTTAAAGCTTGTTAAGCTTGAGGCTTCTGCTGATGTTATCGACATTATAAACAAATATGACAACGTTATATTTATTGAAGAAGGCGTAGAGCGCGGCTCGGTCTCAGAGCTTTTTGGATCTGAGCTTGTAAAGAGCGGCTTTAAAGGTAAGTATACAACAAGAACGCTTGGAAACGGCTTTATTTCTCACCAAACCGTTAATGAGGCTTTGGAAGAGTACAAGCTTGACAGCAAAAATATCTATAAAATTATAAAGGAAACAATATAAATGCAGAAAAAGAGACTTGATGTTATTCTCTTTGAAAAAGGGCTTGCTCAGTCAAGAGAACGCGCTAAATCGCTCATAATGTCGGGCGTTGTTTTTGTTGATGACGAGAGAATTGACAAGGCTGGCGCAACTGTTTTTGAGGATTTAAAAATAGAAATTCGCGGAAATACATTAAACTATGTTAGTCGCGGCGGATTAAAGCTTGAAAAGGCAATGCGGCTCTTTCCTATAAATCTTGAAAGCAAGGTTTGTATGGATATTGGCGCGTCAACAGGCGGTTTTACCGATTGCATGCTTCAAAACGGCGCGGTTAAGGTTTTCGCAGTAGACGTCGGTTACGGTCAGCTTGCTTGGAAGTTAAGATGTGACGAAAGGGTTGTCAACTTAGAAAGAACAAACGTAAGATACCTTACGCCAGAGCAGGTTGGACAAGCCATTGATTTTATAAGCATCGATGTATCTTTTATATCGTTAAAGCTTGTTTTGCCGGTTGCAAAATCATTTTTGCAGGATAATGGAGAATTAGTTTGCCTTATAAAGCCTCAGTTTGAGGCGGGGAGGGAAAACGTCGGCAAAAAAGGCGTTGTAAGAGATAAGCAGGTACATATTGATGTGGTAAACAGCATCATTTCATTTGCTCGAGAACTGGAATTTGATGTAAAGGGCTTAACCTTTTCACCTGTAAAGGGCCCTGAGGGCAACATAGAATACCTTTTGTATCTTAAAAAGGGAACAGGATTAAGCGAAATCGAAGAGGGTGCAGGAGAAAAAATCGTTTCTGCATCGCATAATGAACTTGATAAATAAAAGAGGTGGACGTCTTGAAGGCACTGTTGCTTCCAAACTTTCAAAAAAAAGATTGTTTAGAAATAATTCAGTCTATTATTGTAGCTCTCCAAAAGGATAGTGTTGAAGTTTATGTTCTTGAGGATATAAGGGATAAGATAACCGATAGCAGTGTTAAGAGCATTTCCTCAGATAAGCTTTACGGAAACATTGATTTTGCCGTTACAATAGGTGGAGACGGAACTATAATCAGAGCCGCATACCTTCTTCTTGAATTTGAAATTCCAATCATTGGGGTCAACCTTGGTACCCTTGGTTTTCTTACCGGAATTGAAAAAGACGAGTTAAATCTACTACATAAAATAGCACAGGGAAAATACAGCATTGAGGAACGGCTCGTTCTTAAGGTTGACATTGAAAATAAAGACGGTAAAACCTCTTTTAACGCAATAAACGATGTTATAATTTGCAAAAATGCTTTTTCGGGAATTATTGATATTGATGTAAATTGCGGCGGAATTGAAACAGCGCACTACAGAGCTGACGGAATCATTCTTTCAACGGCATCCGGTTCAACGGCTTACGCCATGTCAGCGGGCGGTCCGATTATGCATCCGTCTGTAAAGGCAATCTCCCTTACACCAATTTGTGCTCATTCGTTGCTGTCGCGGACCATTATTTTGCCGGAAAATGAAACTGTTACCGTTAAAACAAATGCAAATCTTGATAAAAAGACGGCTTGTGTTGTTGCTGACGGACTGTGTTCGCAGCAAATAACCGAGAACGACAAAATAACCATTAACAGATACCACAAAAACGTAAAATTTATTTGTCTTGAAGGTAAAAATTATTATTCTGCAATAAATCAAAAGCTGATGGAAAGGTAGTTGAATCTCGTGAAACAGAAAAGACAAGAAAAGATCCTTGAAATTATTTCAAAAAACGACGTTGACACACAAAGCAGGCTTATGGAGCTTCTTAAAGAAGGTGGATTTTCTGCAACACAAGCAACACTTTCCAGAGATATTCGCGAGCTTCGTTTGATCAAGGTAATGACTGACACCGGAATTTACAAGTACGATGTTCCTACTCAGGAAAAGGTGAGTGAACTTAGCACAAAGTTCCGTGCAATCTTTTCTGAGGCGGTTGTTAGCATTGACTATGCTTTCCATATTGTTGTTTTAAAGTGTCACACCGGTATGGCAAATGCTGCCTGTGCCGCGCTTGATAATATGAAAATTCGCGATGTTGTTGGCTCTATTGCAGGTGACGATACTGTTTTTATTCTTTTAAGAAGCGAGCAGCAGGCGCTAAAGCTTGTTAGCGAAATTCGTCAAATTATTAAAGGATAGTAAAAGGGGACATTTGCAATGCTGATTCAGCTTCAGATTGAAAATGTAGCAGTAATTGAAAAGGCGAATATTGACTTTTCTGTGGGATTTAACGTATTAACCGGTGAAACAGGTGCGGGTAAATCAATTATTATTGACTCAATAAACGCCGTAACCGGAGAGAAAACCTCAAAAGATATTATCAGAACCGGCGCATCAAAAGCCAAGATATCTGCAGTTTTCGGCGATTTTGAGAATGATGCTATTAATGCTTTGACCGAGCTGGGTTGTGATATTTCTGAGGACGGAATGCTTTTGCTAAGCCGTGAACTGTCGTCTGAGGGCAGGAGTGTTTTTAGATTAAACGGCGCTCTTGTTCCTATGGCTGTTGTTAAGCAAATCGCACCGATACTCATTAACATTCACGGTCAGCACGATAGCCAGCAGCTATTTTCTCCCTCAAAACACGTCGGCTTTATTGACGGATACGCATCTTTGACTGACAAAGTTTCAGAATATAGAGCTGTGTATAAAGAAATGTGCGAAGTAAAAGATATGCTTTTAAGTCTTGAAACCGACGACGAGCTTAAGGAGAGAAAAATTGAGCTTTTAAGCTTTCAGATTGATGAAATTTCTGCCGCGGAGCTTCAAAACGGCGAGGAAGACGAGCTTTTAAGCCGCAGAGATATGATAAAAAACTCGGGAAACTTAGCCGAAAGCGTTTCCTCTGCCCACAGTATCCTTAACGGTGATGATAGGAGAGAGGGCGCTTTAAGCTTGGTGCGAGATGCGGCCTATGCAATTTCGCAGATTTCTGAATTTGATAGTGAATTTTCTGCTCTTTCTGAGAGAGCAAATAATGTAGTTTATGAATTAGAGGATATTTTTTCTGAGATCCGCGCCGCTGACGGTCGGTTTGATTTTGACGAGAATGAGCTTGATGCGCTTGAAGAAAGACTTGACCTTATATTCAGACTCAAGCAAAAATACGGCGGAAGTGTTGAGGATATTCTTTTAAAGCTCGAGGCACTTCAAACTGAGCTTGACGGTATAACCTTTGGAGAGCAAAGAAAAGAGGAGCTTGAAAATAAATACAAACTTTTAAAAGAAAGAGCGACCGCTATTGCCGAGGAAATTTCTAAAAAGAGAGCTGACGCTGCGGCTAAGCTTTGCGAACAGATTATGAGCGAGCTTAATTTCCTCGATATGCCTAATGTAAAGTTTGCGGTTGAGCAAAACAGAGTAGAACTCAAATCAGATGGCTGCGACCAGATCGAGTTCTTAATATCAGCAAATAGCGGTGAGGAACTTAAGCCTATTTCAAAAATCGCTTCGGGGGGCGAGCTGTCAAGAATAATGCTTGCAATTAAAACCGTACTTACCGACGGAGATCTAACCGGCACCCTTATTTTTGACGAAATCGATACAGGTGTCAGCGGAAAGACCGCAAGGAAAATTGGAGAGAAAATCAGACTTGTTTCGAAAAATAAGCAGGTCTTATGTGTAACTCATCTTGCGCAGATTGCATCTCTTGCAGATTCGCATCTCTATATTGAAAAGAAGCAAACCGATGATAAAACATATACATCTGTAAGAGTTCTCGATGAAAATGAGCGCGTTTACGAGGTTGCTCGGATAATGGGCGGAGAAATTATAACCGATGCAACGCTTGAGGCTGCGCGCGAGCTTATTTTAATTTAAATGAGAGGGAATGTTTAAAGTGAAGCTTAAACTTTTTAACAACAAAATCGAACCCGCTTGTATGTATTGCCGCTTTGGAAAACGAAACGGAGATTCTGAAAGAGTCTTCTGCGAGAAAAAAGGAATAGTAGACGCTTTTTCAAGCTGCAGAAGGTACGATTACGACCCTCTTAAGCGAGTTCCCAAAAAGATTAATTTTGAGACGGATTTGTCAAAAGAGGACTTTGAGATATAGTTTTTAAAAAAATATGTAAAAACCCTTGAAAAATAAAAACAAATGTGGTATTATCTTATAGTTGAAAAAGTTTTCGGAGGAAATTTAAATGAACGTTTTTGAAATAATTGCAGGTATTTTTCTTATCTTAACCAGCGTTGCAATCATTGTTCTTGTTATGCTTCAAGATTCGTCAGATTCTATGTCATCAGCAGTTACAGGTGATGCTTCTCAGTCTTATTTTAACAACAATCGCGGCAGAACAAGAGAGGAAAAGCTTAAGAAATTTACAAAGATCTGTGTTATAGTTTTCCTTGTACTTACCCTTGCAGTTGGCGTTGTTAGCAGATTTGTTGGCTAAGTTTTATTAAGTTAAGTATTTAAAAACCCTGCATCCCGATAGGCTTGCAGGGTTTTTGTATACATAGCAGAGGTGTATTTATGTCAAGTAAAAAGAAAATAATTGTATCGTTCATTATTGCCTTGTCGGCAATTATCGTTGCGGCAAGCATTGCCATAGTGGCTATTATTGGAGGTAAAGGGAATAAGAATAACGTCATTCCCGATGCTTCGTCTAACATAGTTACTGCTGAGAAAATTGATAAACCAATTGATTTTGAAAAGCTTTGGCAAACCAACGAGGATATTTATGCCTGGATCCGTGTTCCTAATACAAATATAGATTATCCTATTTTGCAGCATAAGACTAACGATGAGTTTTATCTTCACCATAATATTTACGGCAAATACGAATATGCAGGCGCTATCTATAGCGAAAAAAGATGCAATACAAAGGATTTTACAGATAAAAACACGATGTTGTACGGTCACAATATGACCAAGGGTTATATGTTCGAAAACCTTCACAAGCTTCAGGATGAGGAATTTTTCAACCAGTGTACCGAGTTTTATATCTACACTCCCGATAAGAAGCTGACATACAAAATCGTTTCGGCTTTCCAATACAACAATTACCACATTATGTATTCCTTTGATTTTAGTACAGATGATGGCTATCAGAAATATATTGATACTATGAAAAATCCTGGCTACAGCGCAGTAAATGTAAGGGAAGAAATTGAAGTTACAACCGAGGATAAGCTGGTTACATTGAGCACCTGCCTTGGAGATGGAAAGGAATACAGGTATCTTGTTGTCGGTGTTCTGAGCGATACTGAAGAAATAAAGTGATTTTTAGGCTGTTTAAGAAATTAAACAGCCTTTTTTCATAAAATAACGCAAAATCTTTAATAAATATTTGAAATTACATTAAATAAATAGTATAATAAAATATATATAACTTTTTAAGGAGAATAAATATGGCCGGATTTTCAGTTTCTCTTGAAAAAATCAAAAAAGAACTGTTTCTTGAAGAAATACATTCGCCTTTTGACTGCGCCGAAATGCAGATCTTCAGCAACGAGGTTAACCGCCCCGGTTTGCAGTTTGCAGGCGATTATGATCACTATGATGAAAAGCGAATTCAGATTATCGGAAACGCTGAATACGGATATATAGAAAAACTTTCAAGCGAGCAAAGGGAAAAGGTTTTGGACAGCTTTATGTCTCACAAACCGCCCCTTGTTGTTGTAGCAAGGTCCAAGGAAATAATTCCTGAAATGCTTGATGCCGCCAAAAAGTACGGTGTGTTTCTGATGCGCACCGCTGAGGCAACCTCGCATTTTCTTGCTGCAATCATTTCGTTTTTGAATGTTGAGCTTGCTCCGAGAATTACCAGACACGGTGTTTTGGTTGAGGTTTACGGTGAGGGTATTCTTATACTTGGCGAAAGCGGAGTCGGTAAGAGTGAAACCGCGATCGAGCTTGTTAAGCGCGGTCACCGATTGATTGCTGACGATGCCGTTGAGATCCGCAGGGTTTCTGCCAAAACCTTGGTTGGTACTTCGCCCGAAAATATCCGTCATTTTGTTGAGCTTCGCGGAATAGGAATTATAAATGTAAGACAGATATTCGGTATGGGTGCTGTCAAGGTTACAGAGAAAATTGATATGGTTGTTAACCTTGAACCGTGGGATAATAAAAAGATATACGACCGCATTGGTATTGAAAGCGAAAAGCTTGATATTCTTGGCGTAACTGTTGAAAGCCTTACAATTCCTGTAAGGCCCGGTAGAAACCTTGCTATTATCTTGGAGGTCGCGGCTATGAGCAACCGCCAGAAAAAGATGGGATATAATGCTGCTGAAGAGCTTATGAAGCAGCTTGGTATGGTTGATGATGAAACTGTTGGAGATATAGCCCCCAGAGCTTAAAGGAGAAATTATGAACTATTATATTGGCGTTGATTTAGGCGGTACCAATATTGCTATCGGTATTGTAAACGATGATAAGAAAATTGTTCTTAAAAAGAGTATTCCGACCGCTTGCCCCAGAAGCGCGGAAGAAATAGTTGACGATATAGTTAAAACTATAAATGAGCTTTGCAAAAGTATAAATATTTCGATAAACGATGTAAAATGGATAGGCATTGGAACTCCAGGTTCAGTAAACTCTGAAACAGGAGTAGTTGAAAGAGCACATAATTTAGGATTTTTTGACACGCCGCTTAAAGATCTGATCTGTGAGCGTGTTAGCGTAAATTGCTTTGTTGAAAATGATGCCAATTCCGCAGCCTATGGTGAGTTTCTTGCGGGCGCCGCAAAAGGTTCCAAAGATGCGATTTGCGTTACTATTGGAACAGGAATCGGCGGCGGAATTATAATTGACAGCAAAATTTACAGCGGATCTAATTTCTTTGGCGCGGAGCTTGGTCATATGGTTATTGAAATGAACGGCAAACAATGTAACTGTGGCAGAAAAGGATGCATGGAGCAGTATTGCTCTGCAACCGCGCTTATAGAGCAAACAAAAGAAGCTATGAGGCAAAATAAAGATAGCCTTTTGTGGCAGGAATGTGGTTCAGATTTAGAAAAAGTAAATGGCAGAACAGCTTTTGACGCTATGCGAAAAGGCGATGCGATTGCCAAAAAGGTTGTTGATACGTATATCGGTTATCTTGGCTGCGGTTGTACCAACTTTATAAATATTTTTCAGCCCGATATTCTTATGATTGGCGGGGGAATTTCTAAGGAAGGGGAAACTCTTCTTGCTCCCATCAGAGAGTATGCAACAAGGGAGTCATTCGATTGCAACCCAATAAAAGCAACAAAAATTGTTGCTGCAGAGCTTGGAAATGACGCGGGAATTATCGGCGCCGCTATGTTAGGTTTATTACACCAATAAATTTTGAGGTGATCTGTTGTTTACCGACTTTCAAAATCAACTAAAATTAAATAATATTTCGTTTTCTTTAAACGAATCCATGAAACTGCACACCTCATTCAAAATCGGCGGTGCCGCAGATGTGTTTGTTATGCCGGATTCCGTGGAAAAGTGCTGTAAAGCTATTTCACTTTGCGGAGAATTTAATGTTCCTTATATGATTGTTGGCAAAGGGTCCAATCTTCTTGTAGGAGATGACGGTTATAGAGGCGCGGCTATCTGCATCTCAAACCAGCTTTCATATATTGAACTTATTGATAATAACACCATAAAATGCGGCGCAGGAGCGCTTTTATCGACGGTTTGCAATTTTGCGCTTGAAAACGAGCTTGCTGGAATGGAATTTGCTTACGGTATTCCGGGAAGTCTTGGTGGCGCAGTTGTTATGAATGCAGGTGCTTACGGCGGCGAAATGAAGGATATAGTTTGCGGATGCGAGTATATAGACGAAAAAGGAAATTTGCATAGTATAAACGCTGATGAGCTTGATTTTTCGTACAGACACAGTTATTTTTCTGATAAAAGCCTTTGCATAGTAAGTGTTACTCTTAGACTAAATAAGGGCGATCCTACTCAGATAAAGCAAACAATGACTGAACTCTTAAGCAGACGAAAAGAAAAACAGCCGCTTGATTTCCCAAGCGCTGGAAGTACCTTTAAGCGTCCCGAGGGGAGCTATGCTTCTTTGTTAATTGACCAGTGTGGTTTAAAAGGCTTCAGAGTTGGGGATGCGCAGATAAGTGAAAAGCATGCAGGCTTTGTTATAAACTTAGGCGACGCAACCTGCAATGATGTTCTTTCTTTATCACAAAAAGTTGCCGAAATCGTTCTTGAAAAAACGGGATACAAGCTTGAATTGGAAGTTAAAATAATTTGATTTGGAGTTTTTATGGAAATAGTTATTGTAACGGGTCTTTCAGGCTCGGGAAAATCTCGCGCAATGGTTGCGCTTGAGGATATTGGATATTTCTGTATTGACAATATGCCACCTCAGTTAATACCTAAAATATCTGAGATATGCACCAACGGCAAAAATGAAAAGCTCTCAAAGGTTGCTATCGCAACAGACGTTCGGGGAGGAGATTTATTCTATGCTCTGTATGATGGCCTTGACGAGCTTAAAAAGCAAAATATTTCTTATAAAATCCTTTTTCTTGACTGCGTTGATGCTGTTTTAATGAACAGATACAAGGAAACTCGCCGAAAACATCCGCTTGACGACGGAATGCTCGGTACTCAATCTGCAATAAATGCTGAAAGAGCAATGCTGAGGCGCATCAGAGAGTCCGCTGACTACATAATTGACACCTCGTTTTTATCGCCTTCACAGCTAAAAGAACGGATAATAAGTCTGTTTTTGGGTGATAAAAGAAAATCTATGATAGTGCGATGTGTTTCGTTTGGCTTTAAATATGGTTTGCCTAACGAAGCAGACCTTGTTTTTGATGTAAGATGCATTCCTAATCCGTTCTATATCGACGCACTTAAGGACAAAACGGGATTAGATGAGTCGGTTTATGACTATGTTATGAAGTGGCCGCAGGCTCAGATCTATGAGAAAAAGCTGGTCGATATGATCGATTACTTAATCCCTTTATACATCGACGAGGGAAAAAGCCAGCTTGTTATTGCAATAGGATGCACAGGCGGAAAACACCGCTCAGTCGTATTTTCGGAAATACTTAAAAAGCATATTTCTGAAAACGGGATAAATGTAAGTGTAAATCATAGGGATATTGACAAAAATTAAAGTGGGTAAACTCAAATGACTTTTTCAAATCAGGTTAAAATTGAGATATGCGAAGCATATAAGATGCCTGATAGCTGTAAAGCTTCTTTGCTTTACGGCTTGCTTTGTTCTGCAAGAGCATATTCTGAAAGGGAAATTGAGTTTTTATCTGAATGTAATGAGGTCGCGGTATACTTTTCCAAGCTGATTGGTCGTCTATATCGGGTTAATGTGCCTGTTTTAACGCTTTTTGCCTCAAAAGAGCAAAAGAGAGACTTGTTTCAAGTCAAAATTGATGATGCGAAAATCTGTAAAACTATATGTGATAGCTTTAACTGCGGCAAGTTTTCTGAAACAATAGGTTTACTTTCGCTTGACGAAGCTATTACGTGGGCATACATAAAAGGCGTTTTCTTGGGTTGCGGCTCGATTGCCGATCCTTCTGCAGAATATCACCTTGAGCTTTCTTTTAAAAATAAGAATTACGCGGTTTTTACCCAGAATATGCTGACGGCACTTGAGTTTTCTCCCAAAAGTATGATCAGGCGCGAAAGTCATATTGTTTATTTTAAGGATAGCACTGCAATAGAGGATGTTTTAACCGGAATAGGTGCAATTAAAAAGAGCCTGGAGCTTATGGATTCCAAGGTTATAAAAGACCTTAGAAACAGAATAAACCGCAGAAACAACTGCGAAACTGCAAACCTTAAAAAGACTATAAATGTTGCGTTAAATCAAGTAGATGCAATAAATTACATAGTTTCAAAAAGAGGCATGGAGTTTTTACCAGATGACTTGCAAAAAATCGCTCTTTTCAGGCTTGAAAACCCCGAAATGCCGCTTAGCGAAATGGCACGCGAGTTGAATGGCCAGTTCAGTAAATCGGGAATTGACAGAAGACTTAAGAAGATAGTTCAGATTTCAGAGGAATTAAAACAAAAATAGGGAAGTGAATTTATGTCCGAGTTTGTGCATCTCCATGTTCACAGCGAATACAGCCTCCTTGACGGCGCTTGCAGAATCAAGCGTCTTGTTAGTCGTGCAAAAGAGCTCGGACAACCCGCCGTTGCAATAACCGACCACGGCGTGATGAACGGAGTTGTTGATTTTTATAAAGAGTGCATTGCGCAGGGAGTCAAGCCTATCATTGGTTGCGAGGTTTATGTTGCTCCGAGAACAAGATTCGATAAGGTTTCGGGTATTGATGTTTCGCCTTACCACCTTGTTTTGCTTTGTAAAAACAATGTTGGCTACCAAAACCTTATTAAAATGGTTTCTCAGGCTTTCACCGAAGGATTTTACACTAAACCGAGAGTTGATTTAGAGCTACTTGAAGAAAATTCCGAGGGGCTTATTGCGCTTTCCGCCTGCCTTGCAGGAGAAATTCCCAGAAAACTTGTTAATGACGATTATAACGGCGCCAAAGCTGCTGCCGAAAGATATATTAACATATTTGGAAAAGAGAATTTCTTTATTGAGATTCAAGACCATGGAATTGTAGAGCAGAAAAAGATTTTAGGCGATTTAAACAGACTTTCAAAAGAGCTTAGTGTTGGCCTTGTTGCAACAAACGATGCTCATTATATCGAAAAAATCGACTCAAAAATGCAGAATGTTTTAATAAGCATTCAAACCGGTAAAACTATTTACGATGAGGGTGGACTCGAATTTTCCACAGAGGACTTTTATATAAAATCCAAAGAGGAAATGGAAAAGCTGTTTTCTGCCTTTGACGGTGCTATCGAAAATACGGTTAAAATTGCTGATATGTGCAATGTAACATTTGAGTTTGGAAACACAAAACTGCCTAATTACACCGCTCCCACGGGAGAAAATAACCGCGATTATTTCTACAGGCTCTGCTTTGAGGGGCTTTATAGAAATTACGGCAAAGATGTTGACGAGAAAATCGTCGACAGATTAAATTATGAGCTTTCAATCATAGAAAAAATGGGATATATCACTTATTATCTCATTGTTTATGATTTTATTCGCTTTGCCAAGGAAAACGATATTCCAGTAGGCCCGGGCAGAGGCTCGGGCGCAGGAAGCCTTGCGGCTTACTGCATTGGAATAACCGGAATTGATCCGATCAGATACAATCTTCTTTTTGAACGTTTTCTTAACCCCGAAAGAATCAGCATGCCGGACTTTGACGTTGACTTTTGTTACGAGCGAAGACAGGAAGTTATTGATTATGTTATAAGAAAATACGGTGCTGACCATGTTGCACAGATCGTAACCTTTGGAACAATGGCGGCAAAGCAGGCTATTCGTGACGTTGGCAGGGCGCTTGGAATGAGCTATCAGGTGGTTGACGAGATTGCCAAGCTTGTACCCAACGACCTTAAAATAACTATTGAAAAAGCTTTAAATGCTTCAGAAAAATTAAGAGAGAAATATAACGAAAGCGCTCAGATCAAAGAGCTTATTGATATGGCTCAAAAGGTTGAGGGAATGCCTCGCCACAGCTCAATGCATGCAGCAGGTGTTGTTATCACAGACAAGCCTGTTTCGGACTACGTTCCGTTGCAGAAAAATGATGACAGCGTTGTAACTCAGTTCCCGATGACTACACTTGAAGAGCTTGGTCTTCTTAAGATGGATTTCCTTGGGTTGCGCACATTGACAGTAATTGATGATACTGTAAAACAGATAAAGAAAAGAAATCCCAATTTTGATGAAAACAGCATATCTATAAATGACAAAGAAACTTTTTTGATGCTTTCAAAGGGCAATACAAAGGGCGTTTTCCAGTTTGAATCCGCAGGTATGAGAGAGGAACTTATGGCTCTTAAGCCCGAAAATATTGAGGATCTAATCGCGATCATCTCTCTTTATCGTCCCGGACCGATGGATTCTATCCCGCAGTACAACAAAAACCGCCACAATCCCGAGGGCATAACCTACAAGCACCCTATTTTAAAGCCGATTTTAGAGGTTACTTACGGCTGCATTGTTTATCAGGAGCAGGTAATGCAGATTTTCCGCGAGCTTGCGGGATATTCTCTTGGTAAGGCTGACCTTGTAAGGCGTGCAATGTCAAAGAAAAAATTTGACGTTATGGAAAAAGAACGCCAGAACTTTATTTACGGCTCTGACGAATGCGACGGAGCGGTCAAGCGCGGTGTTGACGAAAAAACCGCTAACGAAATTTTCGACCAGATGCTGAGCTTTGCTTCTTACGCATTTAACAAATCTCACGCCGCGGCCTATGCCTTTGTTTCATACAAAACAGCATATCTTAAATGTCACTATCCCGTTGAGTTTATGGCGGCGCTTATGACCAGCGTTCTTGAAAACACAGACAAGCTTATTTCTTATGTCTCTGCTTGCGGTGAAATGGGAATTAAGGTCTTGCCGCCCGATATTTCAAAGAGTGATATGGGTTTTACTGTTGACAATAACAACATTCGTTTCGGACTTCTTGCTATTAAAAATCTTGGAAAAGGCGTTATTACCTCAATAATAAAAAGTCGCCAGCAGCAAGGCAAGTTTAAGTCCTTCTACGATTTCTGCAAGCGACTCAGCGGCAAGGATTTCAACAAAAAGTCCATTGAAAGCCTTATAAAGAGCGGTTCGCTCGATTCACTTGAGTACAACCGCAGGCAGATGCTTGAGGGGTATACCGAGGTGCTTGACAGTATCGACGCCGAGAATAAAAGAACAATGTTCGGTCAGACTAATCTGTTTGCAATGGAAAGCGTAAGCTTTACAGAGTCAAGCGGAGTAATCCTTGCGCCAAAAGAGGAGTTTACAAACGATATTATTCTTAAGTTTGAAAAAGAAACTGTTGGAATGTTCATCTCAGGACACCCCATTATGCCTTACACTTCGCTTATTAAAAAGCACAGCCTTGTTACAAGCGGTGAGCTAAACGATGGATCTGGGCGCTTTTATGATGGGCAAAAGGTAAGTGTTTTGGGGGTCATTACTCAAATAAAACTTAAAAACACAAGATCGAACAGATCAATGGCATATATTACATTAGAGGATATGGAAGGCGAGATCGAGGTTCTTGCGTTCCCGAATATTCTTGCGAGATTTGAAAGTATGCTGTATGAGTACAAGGTCGATGATCAGAAAAGCATAGTTTTAATAAACGGCTCGCTTGATATGAAGGACGAGGGAAGCGCTAAGCTTATTTGCGACAGCGTTTCCTTTGCAGAGGATTTTGTAAAACCAAAGCCAAAAGAGAAAAAGCTGTTTTTAAAGGTGCCTTCCGAGGACTCTTATGAATACAAAAGCATCTTAAATCTTTTATCACGTGCAAGCAGAGGAGATTATCAAGTTATCGTGCGAATTGCTGATACAAACAAGCTCCTTAAATTAGGCGATAAATTCACAACCGACTGTAATTATATTCTGATTGGCAACATTCGCGACTTGATAGGTGATGAATGCGTTGTGATAAGAGATTAAGAAATGTAACATTCGTTTTAAAAGATGAGCGATTTGTCCATAAAAAAGTTCTTGTCAAATATTGACATAAATGTAACATAGTTATAAACTTATTTATAGTATATACTATGTTATGGAGGAATCAGTATGAGATCAATCGGTGTTTTAACAAGCGGAGGAGATGCTCCCGGTATGAACGCTGCCGTTCGTTCGGTTGTGCGCTGTGCTCTCGCTGAGGGATTTAAAGTCTACGGAATTTATGATGGTTATAACGGTCTTATCAACGGCAAAATCGAGGAAATGACTGTTAATAGTGTTTCCAATATTATCAATAAGGGCGGTACAGCTATTTACACCGCAAGATGCCTTGAGTTCAAGGATCAAGAAGGCGTTTTAAAGGGAAAAGAAACCTGCGAAAAGCTTGGTATTGAAGGCCTTGTTGTTATCGGCGGTGACGGATCTTTCCGCGGCGCAGCCGATCTTTCTTCGGCCGGCATTAACTGCGTAGGTATCCCCGGAACTATTGATAATGATATTACTTGTACCGATTACACAATTGGTTACGACACAGCGATGAACACTGTTGTTGATTTAATTGATAAGCTTCGCGATACCTGTAACTCTCACGCTCGCTGCAGCGTTGTTGAGGTTATGGGCAGAAGATGCGGCGACCTTGCTCTTAACGCAGGTCTTGCAGGCGGCGCAACTGCAATAGTTGTTCCCGAAATTCCTTTTGATTTTGAAAAGGATATTCTTGCAAAGGTTGTTGACGCTAAAAACAGAGGCAAGCACAATTTTATCGTTGTTGTTGCTGAGGGCATCGGCGGCTCTGCTGAGATTTCTAAAAAGATCGAAGAAGCTACGGGAATTGAAACTCGTGCCGCAATTTTGGCTCACATTCAGCGCGGCGGTGCTCCTTCTGCAAAGGACAGGATCGTTGCTTCGAGAATGGGTAAATATGCTGTTGATCTTTTAAAGAATGGAATCGGTAACAGAGTTGTTGCTATGAAAGGTAATGACATCGTTGACTACAATATCCACGAAGCTCTTAAAATGAAAAAGAGCATTGACCAGGAGCTCTTTAAGTTAGCAGATTTAATTAAATAAAAATTAGAACCCTATGTAAGAAAATTACATAGGGTTCTTTTTTACATAGGTTTATATTTTTCAATCAAAGCGAGAGCAACTTTAATACCGTCAACTGCGGCGCTCATAATTCCGCCCGCATATCCCGCGCCTTCGCCGCAGGGATAAAGTCCACTTACCGATACAGACTCAAGATTCTCTCCTCGCAAAATTCTAACAGGGGATGACGTTCTTGTTTCGATTCCGGTTAAAATAGCGTCACTTGCATCAAAACCGCGTATTTTTCGCCCGAAATCGCTTAAACCGCATTTCATCATATCTGAAATTTCAGATGGGAATATGGCGTTAAAATCGCATTCTTTTACACCTAGCGAGTAGGTAGGCTCAACTTTGCCTATCTTAAGCTCGGGTTTGTCATTTAAAAACGCGCCAACACTTTGAGCAGGAGCGGAGTAATTGCTACCGCCCGCGGTAAATGCAGCCTTTTCAAACTTTCTCTGAAAGTTTATGGCATCCATAGGATTTTCACCAAAATCCCTTTGAGAAACAGAAACAACAAGCGCACTATTTGCATTTTTGCCATCTCTTGCAAAAACACTCATTCCGTTTGTAACTACTGTATCCGATTCAGAAGATGACGGCACAACGGTGCCGCCCGGACACATACAAAAGGTGTAAACTGCTCTGTCATTTTTTCTAAGCGAAAGTTGATATTCACCTTTCGAAAGAAGTGGGTGACCTGCGTATTTTCCATATAAACCAAAATTTATATTGTCTTGCAGATGCTCAATTCTGACACCAATTGAAAATGGCTTTGTTTGCATCATAATATCCTTGCTAAGTAGCATCTCAAAGGTGTCTCTGGCGCTGTGCCCGATAGCTAAAATAAGAGCAGAGCAGGGAATAGGTAAGTTGTTTATGAAAATTCGCTCTATTTTGCCATTTTTGACCGCCAAATCGGTTAACTGAGAATGATTTAAAATCTCGCCGCCAAGCGAAATGATCTCGGATTTGATTGATTTAACGACCTCTCTTAAATAGTCGGTTCCAATATGCGGCTTTGCCTTTTTAAGTATTTCAGACGGTGCGCCAAAACGAACAAATTCGCTTAGAATAAAGTCGCAAAGCGGGTCGTTTATTCGGGTGGTCAGTTTTCCATCTGAAAAGGTTCCTGCGCCGCCTTCACCAAACTGAACATTGCTTTGAGTATCAAGCTTACCTGTTTCCCAAAACAGAGAAACGTCCTTTACGCGCTTATCAACCTCGGCACCGCGTTCAATTATAATCGGTCGATAGCCGTATCTTGCCAAAACCAAACCTGCAAACATTCCGGCAGGTCCAAAACCTACAACAATAGGCCTATTTTTTAATTCGACTTTTCCACAAGAAACCTTTGGAAGTGTTGAACAAATATTTCTAAAGCTGATTTTTGAGTTATTAAGCTTTTTAACAAGGTTTTTTTCGTCTTTTTTAGTTATAAAACCTACAGATGAAACAAGCTGAGGCTGTTTTCTATGCCTTGCATCTATTGAGGTTTTAAGTACAAAACAATCGGCAATATCGTTATCAGACAAGGAAATAAGTTTTTTTGCCTTTTCTATTGATGAGATGGGATCATCATTTAAGTTTGTAATAACATCAGAGACAACAATCACTTGTTTTCACCTCACATTTATAAAATAAAGCCGCTCCGCATTAGCAGAGCGGCTTTTTAGCTAATTGCTTCGAACTACAACCTCGTAATTTCCGTATGCCCAGAAAACGCCTTTTTTGTTAGGAACAGTAATGGTGGCGGGAAGGGTCGTTACTCCGCTCGAAAGAGTTGCAGCTGAGAAGTCAACCTCGATAACAATATCCTGAGCGGTAATACTGTTTATAATTGTTCTCTCACCAACCAAAGTTACATTACTGAGCTTTTTGGTTACAAGAGTAAACTCTTTGTCTTCGGGAGCGCTTATAAACTTAAACTGATTTACAGTGAAGTTTTTCTGTTGCATATTGTTTGAAGGAATGGTTACATCAACAGAAGTAATATTCGCAATGTTTATAAATCCTGATGGGAGTTCAATGTCCAGTGTCACAACATCTCCGGGTTTAACACTTTTTAAATCAACATATCTGACATAAAGTTGAGACATTGTATCAATAGTTTCAACCGGACCAGCAACCTCAATTTCGGTAAGCGAAAGGGTATATGCAAACTCACTATCCGTAAAATTAGAGGGTTTATTAATGAAATCTGCTGCAATAGGAAGCTTTTTGATCTTTAAAACAGGTACCGAAATATCAACGCTATCTTTATCAAAAGATATGCTTTCGCTCTCTACAGCTTTTCCTGTTTCGTCTAGAAGAATAAGGGGGACTGAATTAAATGTTGCAGTTTGTGCCATATCTTTCTTTCTGTCGTTGATTTTTGCAACGCAGCTTGAAACTGTACCAATAACGCTCTCAGGTCCCGAAATAGTTACCTCTTGAGCAGCAGGATAGCCCTTATCAAGCATAAACTCATTTTTTGCTGAGAGATTTGAGATATCGGTTGTGATTGGAAGTGTCTTTATTGCAAGCTTGTCAAAATTAACTTGAATTGATTTTGGTGAATAATCAATAACGGTTAGATTTTTGTTTTGATCTCTGAGGTTTACATCAATGTAAACTGTATGCTTGCCCGTTGTTGTAACTCTGCCGACAGAAAGAGTTACCAAAAAGTCCTCTTTAGTAACAGAGTTTAAGGCACCGCGTGAACCCGAAAGGGTAATGTCAACTGCATCTTCGCTGTGGTCAAATGTGCTGAGTCCCAAGGCAGCAACAGCAGTTCCTTCAACAGAAAAGTCGATAGGAACGTTTCTGATGATTTTCTCGCTGTCTGTTTTAACAGTAAGCGTAACTGTTGCCCAGATAATTATTGCGCCGATAATTGAAAACACCTGGCAAAAAGTCTTATTATAGAACAGTCTGGAAATATTTAAATGTTTCATTTTGCATTCCGCCTTCCCAGAACTGATTTGATCTTACTTTGTTTCTTTTGAACTTGATTTCCGTTTTCATCAAGATCAAAATCAAGCAGATTTTCGTTCAGATACTCTTTAAGGGTTTCCTTTGTAAAATTGCGGATAAGCTTGCCATCAGTTGCGATGGAAATGATTCCTGTTTCCTCAGAAACAACAATAACGATTGCATCTGAAACCTCACTAACACCCAAAGCGGCTCTATGCCTTGAGCCAAGGCTGATATTCTCAACCTTGTCAGAGGGCTGGAAGAAGCAGCTTGCGGCATACAGTCTACCATCACGAATGATAAGACCGCCGTCGTGAAGAGGTGAGTTGGTGAAGAATATGTTTGTAATTAAAGAAACTGAGGGGATCGAATCAATAACAACGGCGCGTTCAACGCTTTCGCCTAAGCGAGTTTTGCGCTCGATAACAATCAAAGCGCCGGTTTTGTCGCAGGATAATCGGTAACAAGCCTCACAAATCGGGTCAATAGAATATCTCCATTTGGAGTCAGTATCCTTAGAGGGCTGCTTGAAAATGTGGGAAATCTGGCTACGACCAACCTTTTCGAGAGCTCTTCTGATCTCAGGCTGAAATATAAGCGCAATAGCAACAAGACCATATTGAAAAACGTACTGCAGAATAAAGGAAATTGTCGTTAGATCAAATACTATTGCAAAAAGGTAAAAGACAAGAAAAAGAATAATTCCTTTAACGAGCTGAGCAGCTCTTGTTTCTCTTACAAATTTAATTGCGAAATACAAGATAACGGCAACAAGGGCGATATCTATCAAATCAAGATACCACCTGTCAAAATTAATTAAATCATTAAATAGACTGGAAAAGAAATCTCCAACTGCAATAAAAAAGTCCTGCATATAACACAATTCCTTTGCTTATTATGCTTTTATATTATTATTTTACCATATTTTTTAGAAATTTCAATGAGTTTTTGTCTATTTAATAATAAATTTATAATTATATTTGTCTTAGAATGTTGCAGAAATAATCTATTTCTTTTTTAGTGTTAAAATACGAAAAACTTGCCCGTACAGTACCGGTTTCTCTTGTTCCTAAAAAGCTATGCGCCATCGGCGAGCAATGCAAGCCGCTTCTGACAGCTATATTATACTTATCAAGTGTGTCAGCAACATCTGTAGAGGCTTTGCCCTTTGCATTGAATGAAATGGTTGCTACAGATTTATTTTCGGTAGGCTCGCTTGAATAAAGCAAAATATGCGGCATTTGCATCAGTTTTTTGTGAAAATAACGTGCCAACTCAAGTTCGTGACTGTAAATATTGTTAATTCCAACCTTATTTATGAAAGAAATGCCCGCAGATAAGCCTGCTGCACCAGAAACATTAACAGTTCCACTTTCAGCTATATCCGGCAGAAAATCGGGCTGTTCTAAGCTCACTGATACGCTTCCGGTACCGCCGTAAATAATAGGGGAGATCGAAATTTTTTGATTTGCAATCAGTAAACCTGTGCCGGTAGGGCCAAAAAGCCCCTTGTGACCCGGGCAACACAAAATATCTATGCAGTCTTGCTGCATATTAATAGGAACAATGCCTGCAGTTTGCGACGCATCTACGCAAAAAATCATATTTTTACGTTTGCAGAGTTCTGAAATTTCTTTGATTGGCGCAATTTTTCCCGTAACATTTGATGCATGGGTACAAATTATCATTTTTGTATTGCTGTCAACAAGTTTTTCAAACTCTTTAACGGTCAAATCCGCATTTTCAAACGAAATTTTTGCAACTTTATAACTGCAAATTTTGTTGTTTTTGAGATATTCTAATGGCCGCATAACCGAATTATGTTCAAAATTAGAAATAACAGCATTTCCGCCGTTTTTCATCACGCTGAAAATGGCTAAATTAAGCGCTTCGGTACAGTTTTTTGTTAAAATAACCCGTTCGCAATCACTAATTCCAAAGAAATCGGCTGCTTTTTCTCTTAAATTATAAACGATTTTGGCAGCATTTAAGGACATTTTATGACCGCTTCGACCTGGATTTCCACCATATCTGACGATGCTGTCATAGACTGCTTTTGCGGTTTCGAGCGGCTTTGGATAAGATGTGGCTGCATTATCAAAATAAATCATAAATACACCTCATCAGACGATCTTATATCATTTATTTTGATATTATTTTTATCTAAAATGCTTTTAGCAGCTTCTAATTGGTTGGAATTTATAACAATACTGTAGCCACAGCCACAGCCGCTGAATTGAGAGGGAGTTTTAACTACCAAGCCATAAATATGATTTGCACTAAGAATTTTTTCTGATTTCATTGCAAATGTAACCGAAGGCATATTGATATAAATCTTTTGCATGAAAACACCTTCCTGAATTTTTAATTTAAACCATTACATTATATGCAATAGAAAAACTTTTCGATAAAAGGAAAGAAGATGTTTTAAAATAAAGATTGTAAAATGACTTACATAAATTAATTATTTTTTATTTAATACAAAATAGAGTTTAATGAAGTAATCAAGCTGTTTTGCCGATTTTCAGCTTTAATTACTTCCCCGAGTTATACAAAATATTTATTTTGTCTAACTAAATAGATTCAGTTAATGCCCTGATAGGCTTACACCCTATCAGAGCTGACAAAATAATCGTTTTGTACAAGTGACTATAATTAGTTTAATATATTAAACCTAAAAAGTCAATACAATTATTTTTATTTTGTAGAATGATACAATTTTGATAGTTTGAATTTATGCAGATTTAACAATTTGGCTATTGGCTATGCAGAACACAGACGCAGTATGTGTTCTGCATCGGCTGCGCCGCCAAAGTGGCACTTAATTTTTAAGTTGTTATATTTCAAGTTGCAAGCCGTAGTCGGTGATCAGGGATAACACATTAAAATTTTTTGTCAATATCACTTCGTTTTATATTGACAAAAACCGCCCTACCGTTTATTCCCTATTGTCATAGCGGTGTATATCATTACCGCTATGACGGAATAAAAGGTAGGTCTATTTTTATGTGTTTTTTATCCCTTGCCGACAACGGCATGCACCTTGAAAATTTAATATAGCAACTAAAGAAGGGTTGGTTACAATGAAGTTAGTAAAATGGTTGTATTACTACTTAACTAAACCTTGGTAAAGAGAGGGGTTAATTCCCTCTTTTTATAATCTCTCTGCAAAGGAGGTGAGTCCGATGCAGAAAATTATTAAGCTCTTAAAGGCAAAGAAAAAAGCCTTGAAAGGCTACGAGGTTGATTACATAATCGTAGATTTCAAAGCTAAATTCAAAAAGCCTGACAGGGCTAAAAACAAGAAAAACAAATAAGTTTTTCTGGGGGAGAGTCTCACCACTCTCCCCTCTTTTTTATTATAATGCCTTTGAGCGAGTTTGTCAATTATATTTTTCGGGCAAAGGTTCTTTTGAGTAAGAGTCGAAATACTTATAGTAAGGCTTGCGAAGGAATATTTTTATATTATCTCTATGAAACGGATAAGGCAAGAAACAAGGTAAGATTTTACCGAACTCGTAAAAGTCGACGATTTGGTGTGTGCTTTCGTCTATTCCTACCCTCTTATAAACTCTACGCAGCATAGTAAAAGGACCGAGCTTTTTTATATACCACAATTCGCTTGCAAGTCTACGGATAGTTATATCCATATCATCCCAAGATTGCGATATAAAATCAACGTCGCATTTATAATGCCTTGAAAGCTTAAACCAAGCAATAGTCTCCTGCGGTAATGATTTGAATTTTCGGTTATTATATGTAATTCCTGCCTCGTCTACGATAATATACGAATGTTCGGGAAAAGTCCATTGTCCAAGACCCTCAAGAGAGCATTTTTTTGCTATCGTAGTGTCGAAATTAGCGTAGTAATTATCATATAGAGGTAGTTCACCTTTTTTAAGTAGTTTTATATCATTTTTGTGTTGTTTATAGAACTGCCTGCAGGCAAAGGTAGTTTTACCACAACCGATATTTCCAAAGAAAACTCTTATCATTTTATCTCTTTCCTTTCACTAAAAGCATAAGAAACCTAAATACTGATGATATTACAATCATAAGGATCAAGGCACCGACAAGATATTCTATCATAAGACCATAATCCCAAGAACCGCTATATCCAGTACCTGCATCATAAAAAGCAGGCTCACCGAGAATTGACCTTAAAGCAGATAAAATTGTTTGCATTAGTTGCTACCTCCTCCGAAAAGAAATATACATAAGACCATAAATATTGCTATAAGAAAAACTACAGTAGGACTCATTTAAATACCCCCGTTATTTTAAAAAGTAAGGCAAAAGCAAAGATAAGCAGAAAAACCGCAGTCAGATAGTTAAACGATAGAAAAAAGAATTCTAAACAAGGTAAAATTATCACGATTTAACTCCTTTCCAAAAGATAGATATAACAAAGCCTAAAACGATTGCAGAAACGGCAAAAGTCATAAAATGAACTTCAAAGCCGAATAAATCAAAGACAAGCTTATCATTTACAGTATTGTATAAATTCCAAAACAAGTCGATTATACTTTTTATTGCTTGTGTCATTTTATCACCTACCTAACAAGAATTTTATAACCGCAAGAGAAACAAGAGCCAACATAGCAGTTAAGAGAATTTGAGGAACAAGACCTGTAAAGATTACAGGAACTGCAACCGCAGAAGCAATGACGGAGATAGCAGTTAAAAGGCTATCTATAATCATAGTAATAATTTCACCGATAGTTTCAAAAAAGCCGACTATCCAATCAAAGAAATTTAGCACAATTAACCACCACCTTTTTTATTATTTTGTTTTTGTCCACGTTGATTATTTGAACGAGAAATAAGGGATTGACCTAAATTAAATACAAAGGCTAAAAGACCAAGAGTTAATGAAATTTGAAGCACACTATTTAAAATAGAATTGCCTACGAAATAATTAAATAATGCAGATATAGCCATAAGAGGAACTGAAAGCTCGGTTATTAAGTCTGCAAGACCTGCAAATAATGAAAGTGTGCTTTCTCTACCCTGCTCGGTATCTTGCATTAGTTTATCCTCTTGATTTTTTAAATCGTCAGTTTTGCCGATAGTTTCAGTATTAGAGTCGTATTTAGGAGCTTCAGGAGAATCAGCAGAACCAAGGTAAAAATTCTCGACAGTATTAAACGTTGCAGAAAGAACATGAGACGTTACAGGCTCAAACCCATTAAAATTTACTCCAAAAGAAAAATACAACGTTTCAATATTCTCAGGTGCATAAAAATCTATATTTACCAAAAAACGATAGATATTTGTGCCTTGAGTATAATCATAACCCGAATGAATCAAATCGCACGTGCCGACCTTCTGAAATTTATTTCCATTATACTTTGCTTGAATGCTGGCAAAAGCGGTCGAGTGCTTAGGATTATCGACAGTAGAAAAGTCTGCAACTGTAAAATCAAAAGAACAGACAAGGCGATCTCCAGCTTTAATCTGTTGACTGCCATCATAATCGAAATAAACGTGAACGAAAGAAAAAGCTCCAAAGGGTGCATCTTCCTGCTTTGGATAAACGTGGATATCGTTATAGTCCTCAGGAATAACGTAATAGTAATCTGAGGAAGGTAATGAACCTATAGACATATAATCAAGCTTAAAATAGTTTCTGAAATTCTGACTATATGCAAAAGAAGGAATGCATAATGCAGTTATAGAAAAGACTGCAACAATAATTAAAGATATTATTTTTTTCATAAATCACCTCAAAGAAAAAACCGCCCTCGACTTTTGCGGCCAAGGGCGGTAATTTTGCTTAAAGACGGATAAGTCTTGAAAGCAGACCGACGGCAAAGCCTACGATAGGCATTGCGATTACCATAACGAGAAGTGCAGGACTTCCGGTTACTACGTCAAGCACATCACCAAGCCAAGTGATAGACTGTGTGAAAAATGTGCCGATGTCACCTAAAAGAGTTGCCATAGCGTTCTCCATTCTCCTTTCCCTCCTAATTTTTTATTTATCTTTTACAACAAAAATGGCGTCGACTTTTCCATATTTGTTGTAATAAACATTGATTTCATCACCGATATTTGCAATATCGTTTTCGATTGTTGCGGGACAAACGATTGTTTCAACATACTGACCGTGGAAATTTGCGAATTTTTTGGGCGGTGTTGTTTCTACTGCATAAAACAGTTTTTCATACTTTGTTCCTTGATACTCGCCTGCATACTTTCCTTTTCCGATTACTTTCATTTTTTTGTCTCCTTTTTTGTTTTATTTTTTTATATTCAAAAGGGTTATGCCCTCTTGTTCCTCTATGTCTAAAATGAGTTGTCGAATGTGTGCATAGTGGTATATAAAATCTCTGCCATATCTTAAAGCGCAATCACGAAGCGAGCAACCTGCAAGAATATCTGTTAAAGCTAATATTGATTTATCCTCGTGAGAGGAGATAGAGAAAAAATCTGCATTATAGGACTTTCTATCAGTGGGTAAGTATTGGTATTTATCAATGTCATTTTCGTGAATGAGATATTGATAAGCTCCTTTTATATCTACAAGCTTTTGACCGAAAGTGTTTTGTAATTGGTCATTCTCATTTATATACCTAAACCAATTTATATAAGTTTGTAGATACATAGGAGATTTGCAACATATCAATATATGAGTGTGAGGCTCTTTATCAGTATCTCTATCGTGAAAACAAAATGCATAAGCTTTTAATTGTGAAATATGATTTTCAAGAGTAGATTTGATAAACGATACAGGAGCATACGAGATAAGCGAAACGTTATATATTTTAGTTTCTTTAAAATCCGCCACATTGCATCACCTACAAAATAAAAAATGACGATACCTTACAAATAAGTAAGATATCGTCACTTATACAAAACCTACATCTATTTTGTCTACTTATGTAGATTTTTTAACCGACTTCCCTATAATAAAAACATCCCGATTTTTATCTCGGGATGCCTTGTACTTTTTATTTGACAGAATTGACGAATTTCATAAATGCATTTCTTCCGTCTTCTGTGCACTTATAAACTCCTGCACATTCCAAAACTTTTCCAAAAACAATTCCAACTTCTTTTTCGATAATTCCATTTATATTATCTTTATTTAAATCAGAATATTTTTGTTTGATCTCATCTACCCAATCGGCATGCTTCTCGAGTTCTGAATCAGCGCGAATATCGTCTCCATTGATTATAGCGTCACAGAGTCTAGAAAGTTCCCTTTCAAGCCTTGCAGGAAGAACAGCTAATCCCATAACCTCTATAAGACCAATATTTTCTTTCTTAATATGATGGTACTGTGCATGCGGATGATATACGCCAAGCGGATGTTCTTCTGATGTGATATTGTTACGAAGAACTAAGTCCATTTCAAACATATCAGCATTTTTTCTTGCAATAGGAGTTATCGTGTTGTGAGGCACACCATCAGTTTCAGCAAAAATAAAGGCTTCCTCGTCGGTATACTCTCTCCACTTTGTTAAAATTTTGTCAGACAGTTCTATTATTCTATCAGTGTTTGTTCCACGTAATCTGATAACTGACATCGGCCATTTAACAATTCCTGCCTCAACGTCTTCAAAACCGTCAAATGTAATGGTCTTTTCAATAGGAGCCTTTGCCATAGCGAAATCATATCTTCCGCCCTGGAAATGATCGTGGCTTAAGATAGAGCCGCCAACGATCGGCAGATCAGCGTTTGAGCCTAAGAAATAATGCGGGAAAAGCTTTACGAAATCAAAGAGCTTTACAAACGTGGCCTTCTCTATTTTCATAGGAGTATGCTCGAAATTAAAGACAATGCAGTGTTCATTATAGTAAACATAAGGCGAATACTGCATTCCCCAAGCGCTTTGATTAACGGTTATAGGGATAATTCTATGGTTTTGTCTTGCCGGAGAGTCAACTCTGCCTGCATATCCCTCGTTTTCACGGCATAAAAGGCATTTAGGATATCCGCTTTGCTTTGCGTTTTTAGCGGCAGCAATAGCCTTGGGATCCTTTTCGGGTTTTGAAAGGTTTATTGTAATATCAAGAGTTCCAAACTCGGTTTCGGTTGTCCACTTCTTATCCTTTTTAATTCTGTCAACGCGAATATAGTTGCTGTTACGGCTTAAATCATAATAATATTCAGTTGCAACCTTGGGACTCTCCTGATACAAGGTATTAAATTCTTTTATAACCTCGCTCGGTCTGGGCATAACCGCACCCATGATCTTTGTATCAAAAAGATCACGATAGGCAATACTATCCTCTACTATTCCCTGCTCTACTGCATAATCGCAAATTCCGTTTAAAATCACGCTGAGGTCTGTTTCCTCGCAAGCCTCGTATGTATATTCGTTTAAATTAAGAATCTCGATTATTCTGTTGACAGTATAGGTCTTATCAAGCTCGCTGATAAGCTTTTTATCAAGAGCATATTTAACAAGAGCTGTAATTAACTGGTTTATGTTCATAAAATTCACTCCAAGATTTAATAAGGATAAGACAAAACAGCCTTAGCAAAATCTAAGGCTGTTTTTAATAGGTTTTGAGTTAGTCGTCCTGCTCCTGTTCACAGCAATCACAATCATCACAATCGCAATCACAGCAGTCAAGGTCAAACTCTAAGGTTTCACCGCAGTTGGGACACTGGAGCTCGCCATCATTAAGAATAGCATCATCAATATAAATGTCGTCATCGCAGTTGGGACAGGTTATTTTAATAAGCTCGTCCTCATCGTCTTCTTCGTCATCCTCATAGAAGTCTTCCTCTAACGACTCGAGGTCCTCATCAATCAAATCAACCTGCTCAACAACAACTGCAAGCTCGTCATCAATATCAGCAACTGTAAGAGCAATATCATCAACGAGGTCGATAAGTGCGTTAATAAGCTTAGTTTCGGGTTTTGTTTCATCAAGCGCAAGACCGCTTGCAAGACCCTTTAAATATGCTGCTTTTTCTGTTAAGGTCATTTAAAATGCCCCCTTTATATTTTTTGAAAAGGTTATGCTCTTTCCATGTATTCTCCGGTTCTGGTATCGATTCTGATGATATCACCTTCATCAATAAAGAGAGGAACACGGATCTCTGCACCGGTCTCTAAGGTTGCGGGTTTGCTTGCATTAGTAGCAGTGTCGCCCTTAAATCCGGGATCGGTCTGAGTTACTTCGAGTTCTACAAAGAACGGAGGCTCAACACCGAAAACAGTTCCCTTGTAAGAGAGGATCTTTACATCCATATTCTCTTTTACGAACTTAAAGTTTTCACCAAGAGTTTCTGCATTGATGGGAATCTGCTCATAAGTTTCCTGATCCATGAAATAATAGAGCTCGCCATCATTGTAGAGATACTGCATTTCTCTTCTCTCAACGAAAGCTGTGGGGAATTTTTCAGTGGGGTTGAAGGTTTTTTCAACAACTGCACCGCTGATAACGTTCTTGATCTTGGTTCTTACGAATGCTGCGCCTTTACCGGGTTTAACGTGCTGAAACTCGATAATCTGATATACGTTTCCATCCATATCGAATGTAACGCCATTTCTGAATTCTCCTGCTGATACCATTAGGATAACCTCCAAATATACTTTTAATAATATATTAATATTCTATATTAAAAAAACATTTTTTGCAATAGTTTTTTACAATATAATCAAGGATTTCTTGCTTTTTGTAAGGTTTATTGGGCCTTTTTCGGTCACATACACCAAATCTTCAATTCTTACACCGAATTTCTTCGGCAAATATATTCCAGGCTCGACCGACAAGATCATTCCCTCTTTTAAAAGCGTATCGCATTTGGGCGAAAAATTCGGCGATTCGTGAATATCAAGACCGACGCTGTGACCTAGAGCGTGTCCGAAATATTCGCCGTAGCCGTAAGATTTTATTACATCGCGGGCGATTTTATCTATTTCAGAGCAGACCATTCCCTCTTTGACTTGCTCTATCGCCTTCTCTTGAGCTTCTAAAACGATATTATAAACCTTCTTTTGCTCATCCGAAACAGCGCCAAGAGCGACCGTACGGGTCATATCGCTTTTGTAACCGTTAAAATCAGCGCCAAAATCCATGGTAATAAGGTCACCGTGTTTTAATTTATAATCGCTTGGAACTCCGTGCGGCATAGAAGTGTTTGCTCCGCCGATAAAAATTATATCAAAGGAAACTCCGTCAGCTCCGTGTGAACGCATATAAAATTCAAGCTCTAAAGCAAGCTCTTTTTCGGTCTTGCCTTCTTTAATTTTAGGAAGGATGTATTCAAATGCATCATCTGTGATTTTTTGAGCGGCTTTAATAAGCTCAAGCTCTGTCTGGTCTTTTAAGCTGCGCAGCTTATTTATCGCTTCACCCGCATCATAGCTCAAATCAAGAGTTGCATTTTTTATTTCCTTTTTAAACTTTTCGGCTACAGATATAGGCGTTTTCTGGGTTTCAATAGAGAAAGATTTTACGTATTGCTCTGAAAAAATCTCAGCAATTTGCGAATGTAATTCATTTTGCAAAATAACATTTATATCTTTAGTTACCGAGCATCCAACAACCTCAATATACCTTGAATCAATGATAAAATACGCCGAATTTTTGGTTATAATCAGCGTTCCTGCATCGTCGGTATTTACGCCAGTTAAATATCTTTTATTAGCACTGTCAAAGATGATTACGGCATCAATATTTTCGGGGATTGTTTTAATAAGCTTTAACAAACGAGAATTGTTCAATATTATTCACCGCTTTTCAGTTTCAGATAATACTGCTTCATTTTAAGTGCATCGTCAGACTGAGTTCCTGCCGACTCACAAATAAATGTAGGTGCAAGATTTCTCTTTACAACTTGGTTCATAAGTGGCTCAAAATCGGGGCCAAACTGTGTGTCGTCAAAGGTAAGATGCTGCTTTTCACCGCCTGCGGTATACTCAATTTTAGAGAAATGGGAATGGAATATTTTAAGCCTGTCAGCTCCAAGCTTATTTTCAATCTCATCGAGAATTGCAGCGTACTCCTGCTCGCCTTTTATTATACCTAAATCTCTTGCGTTGAGGTGACCGAAATCAATGCAAGGAATCATTCTATCGTCAATTTTGCAAAGCTCCATAACCTCAGAAAGAGTTCCGAGCTGATTGATCTTGCCCATGGTTTCTGGGCAGATATGAATGTGACCTAAACCGCTTTCGTCCAGAGCTTTTCTTGCTCTTAAAAGAGTGTCCTTTGCAAGCTCAAGGGCATACTCACGGGTTATTTTACTGCAGGAGCCGCTGTGAACGATAATTCTGTTTGCTCCCATAGCATCAGTAGCCTTTGCGCTTTGCATTATATAATCAATGCTTTTATCGCGCTTTTCCGCCTCAACAGATGAAAGAGAAATATAATACGGCGCATGCAAAGAAAGGCGGATGTTTTTTTCTTTAGCAAGGCTACCCAGTTGTTTTGCAACATCGGTTTTTACATTGACTCCCCTGCCGCATTGATACTCAAAGGCGTCAAGCCCTTTTTCCTGCATACATCTGGGTATATCAAGGGTGGTTTTATATCCAAGTGAATTTAAGCTATCATCTCTGCCTGCTGGACCGAAAAATGCGTTCATTTTATTTCCTCTTTCCTTTTAAAATAAGCCTTTCGAGCCATCTTTTAAATTTAAAAAACTTTGTTGTTTCAAGCTCCATAGGAGTCGCGAGAACGGTTCTAACCTTGGAAAATTTGCCAAACAATACATCGGTAAAAATCTGATCTCCGATAACAAGCATATTTTCTTTTGGGGTTTCGGTAAGCTTAACTGCTTGCTTTGCTCCTTTTGAGAGAGGTTTTTTAGCGTGGGAGACGAACTGAACGCCCAGATCGTTTGCGAAAGGCGCAACTCTCGGCTCTGTATTATTGGAAATGATAACCGATTTTATTCCTGCTTTTGACACCAAATCAAGCCATTTGACCGCATTTTGATGAGGCTCGGGATTGTCGTGGGTGGTTAATGTATTATCAACATCAAGAAGTAGGCATTTTATATTATTTTCTTCCAAAAATGAAAGAGGGATATCCCAAATTTTATCAAAAAAATAATCAGGCATAAATAAACTCATAATAATCACCGCAAAATAATAATGAAAAAAGCGGGACAAAGCCCGCTTTATCCATACATGTTATGTTGAGACTTACTTAAACTTGCGTTTACGAGCAGCCTCGGACTTTTTCTTGCGCTTAACCGAAG
>JAFTYW010000044.1 GCA_017461245.1 Oscillospiraceae bacterium | reverse complement strand
CTCCTCATATTGATTGCGGTGATCATGTAATCATCATCAATTCCGACAAAGCTGTTCTCACCGGAAACAAGGCAGAGCAGAAATTCTATCGCCGTCATACAGGTTGGGTAGGCGGACTTAAAGAAGTCAAATACTCAATTCTTATGAAGGAAAATTCCGCTAAGGCTATGGAGCTTGCCGTTAAGGGCATGGTTCCTGACACCACTATCGGAAGAGCTGCTCTCACCCGTCTTCACATCTACAAGGACGGCGAGCACAACCACGCTGCGCAGAAGCCGCAGGAATACACATTATAAGTGAGGAGGCGTTAGTATGTACGATAAGAAACCCTTTTTCTACGGAACAGGAAGAAGAAAGCACTCTGTTGCTCGTGTAAGACTCTATCAGGGTACCGGCAACTTCACCATCAATGACAGAAGCATCGACGAATACTTCGGTCTTGAAACCTTAAAGCTCATCGCAAGACAGCCCCTCGCTTTAACCGAAACTGCTGACAAGTTTGACGTTGTTGTCAAGGTTGCAGGCGGCGGTGTTACCGGTCAGGCCGGTGCTATCCGTCACGGTGTAGCAAGAGCTCTCTTAGAATTCAACGCTGAGCTCAGAGGCGAGCTTAAGAAGGCAGGCTTCTTAACTCGTGATCCCAGAATGAAAGAGCGTAAGAAGTACGGTCTCAAAGCCGCACGTCGTGCTCCCCAGTTCAGCAAGAGATAACAATACAGTTGTTATTATCAGAAACCTCTGCTTATGCAGGGGTTTCTTGTTTTAGATCACATAAGTTCAGCAAAAGATAATCTGTTTATCTTACAAAAAAGCCATCGCATAAGCGATGGCTTTTGTTTTTATATTTCATTTTGTAAAAAACGCCGCAAAATCAAACCAATCATTTAAATTTATATCGTAGGGCACGACCTATGTGTCGTGCCGAAAAATAGGAACGGCACTTAAGGCCGTTCCCTACAAATTACACCTCAATATTGAGGTAGTTTTTTAGCCGAGCAGCACATCGGTTACAAGCATAAGGCAGAAGCCGACGAGTAGCGCGTAGGTCGCGCCGCGCTGGCTGCCGTGAGCGTGGGTCTCGGGAATCATTTCGTCGCTTATGACGTAAAGCATTGTACCACCCGCAAAGGCGAGGGCAAAGGGCAAGATCGCCGTCGAAACACTAACCGCAAAGTAGCCTATAAGCGTTCCCACGACCTCAACAAGACCTGTTAAAAGCGCACAGACAAGGGTTTTCTTTGTCGAAACACCCGAGGCGAGCATAGGACCTATGATAACCATTCCCTCGGGGATATTCTGCAGGGCGATGCCGCCCGCGATAACAAGCGCCTGCGAGGTGTTTCCCGAGCCAAAGCCGACACCCGCCGCAATTCCCTCGGGCAGATTGTGAATGGCGATCGCCATTACAAAAAGCAGAACACGGCTTAAATTTGCGTTGTTGTGAGCCTCGTCCTCGGGACCGACAAGCTTGTGAAGATGCGGAACTAATTTATCTATGAGATTTAAGCAGAGCGCGCCTGCGAAAATTCCCGCAACAGCATAGATAAGCCCGAATTTTCCGCCGTATTCAAGCGAGGGCAGAATAAGGCCCAAGACCGCGGCGGCCAGCATAACGCCGGCCGCAAAGGAAAGCACGATGTCAGAAAATCTGTGCGATATTTTTTTAAACGCAAAGCCCAGAAGCGAGCCGATCATAGTCGCGCCGCCTACTCCAAGGGCTGTGATGAGAACAAGCTTCATAAGCTCCTCCAAATTAACGCCTTTTTTCTCATTGTATCACAAGAATTTTTCACGGGCAAGCGAAACACAAAAAAATTACATTATGCGCATTACCAGCACCGTCACGTCGTCGCCCGCTCCCGCACCGTCTGCATCTACCGCCCTTTGACCGAGGGCGTGAGCCAGCGCCTCGAGGGTGAGATTATCGCTCTTTTTAAGTATCGACTCTATCTGCGAGTCCTTTAAGGCGCAAAGCCCGTCAGAGCCCATTACAAGCGTATCGCCGCGAGACAGGCGCAGGTCTGCGCCCTTAAGCTTTACCTCGCCGAGTATTCCAAGAGGCAGAGCGCCTATCTCGACCTTGGAAACACGCCTTGAGCGCTTTATAAAGGTTGGGGCGGCGCCCGCCTTTTTAATCGAAACATTGCCGCTGTAAAGGTCAAAAACGGCGGCATCAAGGGTCGAAAGCTCCTCTTCCTCATTTTTGAGCATAAGCGAGGAGTTTACGAGCGAAACGCAGCTCTCTAAGGGAAATCCGAGGCTTAAAAAGCGCGAAACCAGCCCGACAGTCATTTTGCTCAAAGCCGCGGCGCCCTTGCCCCTGCCCATTCCGTCGCTTAAAACCGCCGCCGAAAAGCCGTTTGCCAAATTTACAAAATCAAAGCTATCGCCGCAGACCCCCTCGCCCTCGGCGCTTTTCTGGAAAAACGCCGTTTCAAGCCTATAGGGCGGCAACTCTGAAAAACTAAGCCTTGTAAGCTCGCCCGTTTTAAGAGTGCCCGAGAGTTTCATTTCGCTGCCGCAGATCTCAGAAACGCTCTCCTCGACAGGCAGAGCCTCTAATTTTTCAGCGTCATCTGAAAGACAGTAAAACTCCACCGTTTTTCTACCAAAGCGGTCAACGGGACAGGCAACATCGCGCACGGCTAGCCCAACGCGAAGCAGTTCGCCGCTTATTCTGTTTTCTACCGTTCGGTCGCACATTGTAAGGGATAGCTCCTGCGACATCTCGCAGAGCATTTTGCTCATTCCCGAAAACTGCTCGGTTACAACCTCTCTTATCTGGCGGTTTCTCAGCGCCGCCTGTGCCTCGTCGGCGCTCTGCCTATAAGCCGAATTTATCTCAGAAATGAGGCTGCCCAGCTTCATACAGCGGCGGCGGAAAAGATCGGGAACGTTTTCGGGCTCAATTCTGCCCTGCCGCTTTAGCGGAGAAATCAAATGGTTAAATGCGTCCATAGTTTCGTTATAAGAGGTGTTCCAGCAACTGAGCTTCATAGAGCAGCGGCGGCAGACCTTATCGGCGGCAGAGCCGAAGACCTTGTCAAGATCGCCACCTTTTTTGATTTGCAACCCCTGCGACATTTCGCAGATGGCGCGCGAGGTTTCCAAAAGCGATTTTGAAACAAAATCAAGCCGAGCCGAGAGATATTTATTTGGGTAATACTCGCCTTTACTCGACAGCGGCGGAAAGTAGACACCAAGCGCCTTGATATACCGCTCGGGGATAAGCAGAAATATCACTGCCGCCGACAGCACCTCGTACAATAGGTAAAGACTGCCCGTTGACACCGAGGCGACCGCCACCGACAAGAGCGTGCAGAGCAGAAAGAGGACCGTCACGGCGTAGCGCGACAAATTCCAAAAAAGCCCCGAAAGCATTCCCGAAAGGCCCAACGCCATAACGGCAAAGCCGCCGTCTGCTGAAGAGAGCGAGATTGCCGCGCCTATTGAGAGTCCTGCCGCTGCACCGCCAAGCGCCCCCAAGGAGTGCGCCATGCTCATAACAAGGAGTGCCGCAACAACATGTCCCACCGACAGCATACCAACAACAATGTTTGAAAGCGACATAAGGCATAGCGCGGCGCAGACAGAAAACGCGACTACATTCTCACTGCTCTGCATAGCGGCGCCCTTTTCAAAAATTTTAAAGACCTGCGCTATAAAATAAACTGCGCCGGCACAGATCACGCTCTCGGCAACTAAATAAAGAATATCGTAAACGATGACCGATTCGGTAAAGAGCCAGACTGCGCCGACGGCCAAATTTACTGAGGCCGAGAGTGCGGACAGCGCCCATTTTTTCTCGCCCTCTAAGAAAGCGGCAAACGCCCATTTTACCGCCACAAGAATCAACATCTGCGCTATGTATCTTATCCCGTCAGAGAGCGAGCCGATTGCGGCGTAGCCGAGAATACTTCCCGCAAGAGCAAAAAAGCTGTAGCCGCCGGGTAGCGCCGCAACCGCCGAAACGCCGAAGGGCGAGAGCCTGTCCGAAAAGCGAACGCACCCAAAAAGCGCGCCGAGCAAGGCCGACAGAGCAAAGCCGACAAGTCGCCGTTTGCCCTCCTCAGACAGTCCTTTATGTGTTTTTATGGCTACCGCACTTTTCTGTTTCATTTTTCTGCTCCTTTTTATTTTTGTCCGGAAAACTATTATACCGCCCGCCATTGTCGTTTCCTGCGCGCCTAAAAAATTGCTTTTTGCAGATTTTTGGACGGTTTTATGAAATTTGGTAGCTTCTTATTGTTTTTTCAAAGATAAAATTTTATTTATATTGTAGGGTGCGGCGTTTACCGACGCGCCGTTTTTTCGGCTTACTGAAAATCGCCCAACCCCACAACTTAAAACAAACGTTCGATAAAATCCGTAGGGGCAGGCGTCCCCGACTGCCCGTTTAACCTTGCGGACAGTCCAGACAAATGAAGCTCCAAATCTTTGATTTGGCAAGCTGAACTTATGCAGTAGCAAAGCGGAGCAGGCCTGTCCCTACGAAACAAAATCGGTGTGTGCGATTGTAGGGAACGGCCTGCGTACCGCTTTGCTCTTTTAATCTAAAAAATACTGAACATAAAAAGAAGGCTCAACCAAAGGTTAAGCCTTCTCTTTGTGTTTACTGTTCGATTATATAAAATCGTTTTCTTTCAAATATTTTTGATAGAGCCTACTGCCATATTTCTCTAATTCTTGCTTTGTTTTTTTCTCGTTGCTTACCGCAAAAGCAATAAAAACAACCATAAGAACAACAAGAACTCCTAATGTAATTATAATATCAAACGTAACAACACCTATGTATATTGAAATCGCTACTATTACTAAACTCAGCAAAACCCCTAAAACAGTATTTCTTGTATCTTTCTTTTCAACGCTTTTTTTATATTCCATATATTTTTCATTTATAGCCAAAAACTCCTGCATTGAAAGTCTGCTTTTTTGTGCTTCCATTTGTTATGCCTCACCTTTTAGTAAATATATAACTCCTGAATATGCTTTTATCGGGAGTGCCCTGAATTCTCGCAACACCGATACCGCCGGTTCCTACCGCAACAACTGTTTGACCGGGCTCACCGGGAATAACCTCAACGTCAACTTTAAACGTAAAATCTTTATGATATTTTTGAACAAAATACGTACCAACCAGAGCAACCTCGTTAGCATCGGTTAATTCGCCTAACTGATAATCTTGATATCTGTAAACAGCGTAGCAGTAATTTGTGCTACTAAAAAGTGCAACACCTTCAAAACCAACAACAAAATGCGATGCGTTACCAATGCTTTTGTCAATTTCTTTGAACAGCTCTATTTCTCCAAGACAAAGCGCATTGTCAGAAGCGGCAACGATAAGATTTTCTGTAATTTTCTTTGCAATGATGGGAGCAACGGCAAGCGGAACAAAAAATCCCACAAGATACCCTACTATTGCTATCAAATTAAATGCGGCCAAAGAGGCGAGGATGGCAATTACGGTACAAATTGCGGCATAACCGCCCAATATCAAGCCAACAATACACAACACATTAACAAGAGCCGCGTTTTTTGCCGGCTTAATTTTTATTCCCCATATGGTTCCACTGTAAACTGAAGTAAAAAGCAGAGTCGATGCACCCAGACAAAAGCCTCCGATAATAATGATAATTAGAGGAAAAGCTATTTTTCCGCTTGTAAAAGCTCCAAGCACTCCGCCAAGGATAACAAAAAGACTCATTGTTTTTTGTTTCATAGTTAATTATACCTCCTAAATTTTATAACCTCATTATACTCAATGTTTGAGTAATTGTCAATACTCAATTTATGAGTATGTTACGATGATTTATATTATAAATTAGGCGGGTAACAGTATGAATTACAGAGAACGTATGCGAGCCTTAAGGGAAGACAGAGATTTGACGCAGGAGCAGTTGGGTAAGATCATCAACAAATCTCAGCAAGGTTATAATCACATAGAAGCAGGCAGAGCCGAACTTAAAATCGAGGATTTAATTAAGCTGTGTGATTTTTACAATGTTTCAGCAGATTATTTTATAGGACGAAAAGATAAGTATTAATATTATTTACGGAACGGCACATAGGCCGTTCCCTACGAATTCTATTTTGGCTTTTTGTAGGGACGGGCGTCAGACGAACTGTCCAAGGGTGTTATCTTTACGCAGAAACGGACAGTCGAGGACGCCTGTCCCTACAATGTTAACACAACGCCTGCTTAAAACTGAGGTTTTGCGTTAGCAAAACCTTCCAAAATTCCGTATTTCGCATTCCTGATTCCACATTAAAAAAAGAACACCCGAGGGTGTTCTTTTTTTGAGGTTACTTATTTTCTGCTACGAAAGAGTTACAGTCAACGCACTTAGGAACAGTGGGGTTCATCTCGTGTGTTCCGATGTCGACCTGATCGAGCATACAATATTTTTCTTCTTTGCAGTTGTACTTACACTGCTCAACTGTGCAGTGAATGGATTTATTAGGAGTATTGTTCATTGTTTTCACCTCCGAATTTAGTATTAGTAAAATCCGAGTGTTTATACTTTTTTAATTGTTTTTTTAAAAAAGCTGTGTTATACTCTATTTATACTTTCCAAAGGAGTAGCATTATGGATATTTTTGTTGAAACCTTAGTCCGCCGCAAATTCACCGCAAAGGACAAAACCAAAATAAAAGCTATTTTTGTAACTCTCGTTTTATCAGCCGTTATTTTCGGCGCTATGATACCTTTTTATCTTTTGACACACGGTATCGCATATCTTTCAACAGTTTCGATGCTTTTTTGCGGGCTCATAATCTTTTTGTGCTGGCAGGTACTTAAAAAGATGCGCCTTGAGTTTGAGTACATTATCGTTAACAACTCACTTGATTTTGATAAGATAATTGCGCAGAAAAAGAGAGAGCGCCTCGTTTCCGTTGACATAAAGACGGTTGAGGAAGTCGGCCTTTACGACAGCGCAAAATTTAGAGGCAGCAGCTTCGGCGCAGAGTTTCACGCCGAGCGCGACACCGAGAGCCGCTACAACTACTACCTCATTTTCCCGCACACCGAGTTTAAGCGCACCCTCGTTGTATTTACCCCCAACGACAGAATGCTCGACGCGCTGAGGCAAACTCTGCCCCGCCAGCTTTTAAAAAATCTCCCGCAGGACAATGATTAACCACATATTTAGGATAAAATAAACAAAGGCCCCCTCTGACGAGGGGGCTGTCATTTTTGCAAAAAATGACTGGGGGAGAGAAAACAAAAAATCTCTCCCTCAGTCAAAACCTTGCGGTTTTGCCATTTCTCGCTGTGGCTCGGTCACGCCGCGGCTCTGACAGTCCACAGGACTGTCATTCACTCCCGCGTCGCGCTTCGCTACCCTCGTCAGAGGGAGCCGAAAGGGATATTCCTTATAAGCCGTGTGGTTATCCTCGCTTTTTCTTATTCCAAATTCCAAAGGTGGTTTTTCATATCGACCTTGCCGTCGGGAAGAAAAGCAACGCCCTCGCCTTTTAAAAGCTCTATCTGCATATTTTCTCCTCCGAAGGCAAAGGCGCGGCTGACCTCTCCAAATCGGTTTACAACTCTATGGCAGGGTATGGTAGACGGGTCGGGGTTTACGTGCAGGGCGTAGCCGACCACCTGCGACCAGTGCGGGTTTCCCGCCATAGCCGCAATCTGTCCGTAGGTTGCGACCTTGCCTTTTGGGATGCGGCGCACCACCTCGTAGATCTTCTCAAAGGTGTTCATAGTTTTCTCCTTTTAATTTAAGCCAGATATATGTGCGCTCCTCTCTTAAAAAGGGGCGCTTTTCTTTTTTGTCCTCTTTAAAGCCGAGGGCTTTGTAAAGCGCAAGGGCGCCGTGGTTTTCCTCAAAAACGCCGATGCTCGCCTCTTTTGCGCCGAGCTTTTCAAAAGCGTAGCTAACAGCGGCTTTCAGCATTTCTTTGCCAAGGCCACGGCCTCTCTCGGCGCTATCTATCACAACGCTGCCGAGAAGCGCATTTTCGCCCTTCTTTACAATCAGAATATGCCCGACCGCCCTATTTTCGAGGTAGGCTGTCATAGGATGGGCGTTTGAGAGGGCGGCATAATAGTTTATTATATCCTGCGCGCTTGCAGGATAAGCGCCGTATTTTCCGCCGCAGATAAGGGCATAGGTCTGCTCATTTTTTAAAAGCTCTGCAAAAAATGCGGCATCACTATCTTTAAATGGTTTTAGTGTTAGCATAGCGTTCTCCAAAATTAGTTTGTGCTTTTAGTTTAATTTTATAGGATTTTGCCGTCTTGTCAAGTTTTGCTATAATTTTTGGGGCAGAATAAATTTAGGCGCTTTCGTTGACAAGAGGCGACAAACTTGTTATCATATTAAGGAAGAAAATATACCTATTTTTAGGAGTGAAATATATTGTTAGAGCTTAAAAACATATCCTTTAAGGCCGACGACGGCAAGGATATTGTAAAAAACATAAGCCTTACCGTTCCCGAGGGGCAGATTGTTGCCGTTACGGGCCCCAACGGCGGCGGCAAGAGCACAATCGCAAAGCTTATCTCGGGTATTTACACCGCCTGCGAGGGTCAGATCCTGCTTGACGGCAAGGACATAACCGCCCTTGACATAACCGAGCGTGCCAATGCGGGCATCGGTTACGGCTTTCAGCGCCCCGTTACCTTTAAGGGTTTCAAGGTCCGCGACCTTCTTAACATCGCAAACGGCGGCGAGATGGCAAATGACGACCTTAAGGAGATCATGGGAACTGTCGGCCTTTGTATGTACGATTACATTGACCGTGAGATAAACTCCAACCTTTCGGGCGGCGAGCAGAAGCGCATTGAGATTGCCTCTGTTCTGGCAAGGAAGCGCAAATACAACGTTTTTGACGAGCCCGAGGCGGGCATTGATATTTGGAGCTTTAGGCGCCTTATCAGCGTTTTTGAAACACTCAGAAAGACCTCGTCGGCAGGTCAGCTCATTATCTCGCACCAGCGCGGAATTTTGGATATTGCCGATAAAATTATTGTTGTAAGCGGCGGTGTTGTAACTCGCGAGGGCGCGCCGAGCGAAATTCTCCCCACCCTTTTTGACGGCGAGGATTTTAGGAATTGCCCCGTAGGAAAGAGGTGCGCAGATGAATAAGTTAGACGAGCTTCTTTCGGCAATCGGCTGGACCGATGATGCCAAAAACGGAGCTTTCAGCCTTAGAGAAAACGGCTCCTGCGCCGCATTAAACTCCACCGAAAACATTCAGATTACCCGCCTGCCCGACGGCAAGGGAATTGAAATGCACATAAAGGAAGGCACAAAGGGAGAGACCGCCTACATTCCAGCCTGCGTTACCAAGAGCGGTGTGCACGACAACGTTGTTAACGACTTTTACATCGGTGAGGGCGCCGAGGTTACCATTGTTGCAGGCTGCGGCGTTCATTCCGAGGAAAAGGGCGAGGCTCTGCACCACGGCGTTCACAGATTTTTCGTAGGCAAAAACGCCAGCGTTACCTACCGCGAAAAGCACATTGGAACGGGCGCGAGCGAGGACAAGAAAATTAACACAGTAAGTGAGTTCTTTCTCGCTGAGGGCGCAACTGCCGTAGTTGACTCTGAGCAGCTCGGCGGCGTTGACGATGCGCAGAGGGACACCACTGCAACCTTAGAAAAGGACGCGGTTTTCACAGTCCGCGAAAGGCTCCTTACCAACGGCAGCAACACGGTTGACACCAACTTTGTAGTTTACCTAAACGGCGAAAACTCCAAGACCGACGTTGTTTCCCGCTCGGTTGCAAGAGGCAACTCCACCCAGAGATACACCTCTCGCATTGAGGGCAACACAATTTGCACGGGACACACCGAGTGCGACGCTATCTTAGCTGAAAACGGCAGCGTTGACGCGGTTCCGGGGCTGTTAGCAAGATGCGCCGATGCCGAGCTTATTCACGAGGCGGCAATCGGCAAGATCGCAGGCGAGCAGCTTATGAAGCTTTGCTCTTTAGGCCTCACCCGCGAAGAAGCCGAGCAGAAAATCATAGAAGGCTTTCTTAAATAAAAGCAAAAAGGACACCCGCGGGTGTCCTTTTTTAAATTGTACCGTAGCGCGAGCGCAGGCTTTTGCGGCTTTGACTGCTCAAATGAAACTCGGTGTTTGCGTTTTTGTACTCGCCCCGAGCGGCGAGGGTTATTACACCGTCGCCGCTTTCAAACAAAAGGTACTTTACAAGCTCGCGCCTGTTTTCTATGTCGGTGACCGAAATGTTGGTCTTGGTTTTGGAGAGGATAAACTCCTCGGCCCGAGTGTCGAGGGCGAGGGAAAGCGCCTCGTGATTTTGCCTCAAAAACTCGGTTACAGCCTCGGCGCTCTCCTTTAGAGTCTGACTGCTGCCGAACTGCCAGGCGGTACAGGCAATGTAATCAATTAAGAGCGCGCCGGAAAGTGACTGCCTGCCCTTGTCTATCTTTATAAAAATGTCCTTTTTTCTGTCGACCTGCGAGAGATCCTGCGGAACATTCAATGTAATGGGGTCAAAAAGCTCGGTAAACTCCAAAAGAGTGCTGTTTGTAAAGCTGATATACCTATTTATATTAAGGGCGAGGTGGGCGTTTAATGCCTCTAAGGCGCCCGACGCGCCGTTTTTATCAAAGCTTTCGCCGAGAATGACCTTGTTACCAGCTCCGTCCTCGGTAAGCACAGTCTCTCGAAAGAGTCTTGTTACCGAGATCTGCCCCATCGGCCCGTTAAAGCCTAAGAGAAAATAGGCGTAGGGCGAGCTGTTATCATTTTGCGAAAGGGTACATAATAAAGTAAAGCGGTCACTATCCTTAGGCGAAAACTCCAGAGTGCCGAGCGAGGACGAGATGTTACTGCTTGGTTTTTTATCCCTTGGATAGAGGCTTACCAGCACGACGGCAATCAGAAAAACTGCAACCAAACTGCTATACAAAACGGCTTTCCAGAAAATTTTAGTCTGACGGGAAATAAAAATGCCCCCTTTTTGCTTTTTAAAAAGTGTTGGCAAAAAAAATAATTTTATTCGTTTTTTGGCTTGAAAATGCGGGTGCGAATGGTATAATGAAGGTGTTAAGGCGGTGATTTAATGGACGAGATATTCGAGAGAACGGCGCGGCTTATCGGCAAGGGGGCTCTTGCTACCCTTAAAAAAGCTCACGTTGCCGTTTTTGGACTT
The DNA here is from genome assembly GCA_017461245.1 of Oscillospiraceae bacterium. Taxonomy (GTDB): domain Bacteria; phylum Bacillota; class Clostridia; order Oscillospirales; family Ruminococcaceae; genus SIG578. Next base: position 31,761 of record JAFTYW010000044.1, on the reverse strand, counting down.
GGTGGAGTGGGCGGCGCGGCTGCCGAGGCGCTTGTACGCGGCGGCGTTGGAACGCTTTCCCTCTTTGACGGCGACAAGGTGTCTTTAAGCAACATAAACCGCCAGTTTTTTGCGACCGTAAACACCGTTGGAATGAGCAAAACTGCCGCGGCTACAGAGCGGCTTAAAAGCCTTAATCCCGACGTTAAACTTTTCGAGAACTGCTTTTTCTACACCCCCGAAACCGCCGATGAGGTAGATCTATCTCAGTTTGACTATATAATCGACGCCGTCGATATGGTGACGGCAAAAATCGAGCTTGCCGTGCGCTCTAAGGCCGCGGGCATTCCCATAATAAGCTGTATGGGAACGGGCAACAAGCTCGACCCGACGCAGTTCGAGGTATGCGACATTTTTAAGACCTCGGTCTGCCCCTTATGCCGAGTTATGCGAAAAGAGCTTAAGGACAGGGGCATCAAAGGCTTAAAGGTGGTCTACTCAAAGGAGCAGCCGATCAAGCCCATCGGCACCGATGACGTGCGCACTCCCGCCAGCATTTCATTTGTTCCGCCTGTGGCGGGACTGATCCTTGCGGGCGAGGTTATCAAAGAGCTTATAAAAAGCGGGGAGGCAGAAAAATGAGAAAACACGGACTTTTCGAGGTCAATATGCTGGAAGGCTCGCTTTCCAAAAACATTTTGCTTTTTGCCCTTCCTCTTATGGCGACCAACATTCTGCAGTTTATTTACAGCGCGGCTGATATGATAGTTCTCGGCAAGTTTTCGGGAACCCACGCCCTTGCCGCCGTTGGCGCAACAGGCTCTACCTATAACATTATCATCAATGTTTTTATCGGTCTTGCGACGGGTGTTGCCGTTGTTGTGGCTCAGCAGATTGGCGCTGACGACCGAAAGGGACTGTCTGACACGGTTCACACCGCGGGAACGGTTAGCGTTATAATCGGAATTTTTGTTTGCATTCTCGGCCTTTTCCTCTCGCCGATAATCTTAAAGGCGGTTGGAACTCCCGCCGATATTTTTGACGACGCAGTTTTATACCTGCGGGTCATGTTTGCAGGAATCCCCGCACTTGTTGTTTACAACTTCGGCGCATCTATCCTGCGCTCGGTAGGCGACAGCCGCCGCCCCTTCTACTATCTTGCATTTTCGGGTGCCCTCAACGTTGTTTTAAACCTCTTTTTTGTTCTCGGCTTTGATATGTCGGTTGACGGCGTTGCGCTGGCTACCATCATCTCGCAGTACGCCTCTGCCGTTTTGGTCTGGGTGCATCTTATGAGAACAGGCGAGTGCTATTATTTCCACATCAAAGAGGCTCGCATTGTTAAAAAGCAGCTTTGGGATATTATCAGAATAGGTGTTCCCACGGGGTTGCAGAGCGCGCTTTTCTCGCTTTCAAACCTTCTTATTCAGTCGGCGATAAACAGCTTTGGCACAAACTACATTGCAGCCTCGACCACCGCAAACAACATAGAGAACATCTGCTACACGACCATGGCGGCTATGGGTCAGGCGGTGCTTGTTTTCTGCGGACAGAATGTCGGCGCGGGAAACATCAAAAGGCTCAAAAACATCTACTTGGAAAGCCTTGCCGTTACCCTCGGCGTCGGCGTTATAATCAGCGGCGTCTGTATGCTCTTTGACCGCTCCTTACTCGGCCTTTTCACAAACGATGCTGCGGTTGTTGAGATCGGACTTAAGCGCCTTGCGGTTATTGTTCCTTTCTATTTTATATGTGGATTTTACGAGTGCGGCTCGGGCGCCTGCAGAGGAACGGGCTACGCCCTGTTCCCGATGATCGGCGCGCTTTTCGGAATATGCTTTTTCAGAGTTATCTGGCTCTACACAGCATTTAGCTGGTCGCCCACATTTGAAACATTAGTGAGCGTTTATCCTGTAAGCTGGGCCATCACCTTTGTGATACTCTCGGTTATGTTTGCGGTGTTCTATCACCTGCTGGGGAAAAGGCAAGCACAAAATTAAGGAGAAACACAAAATGGCAACAAGTCTTTATCTTATAAGGCACGGCGAGAGCCTTGCAAACCGCGAAAAACGTTTTTTGGGTCACGGCGACTGGGATCTTACCGAGAACGGCTACAAGCAGGCAGAATGCGCCGCCAAGTACTTTGAAGGCGTTAAGGTGGACGCAATTTATTCCAGCGACCTTATAAGAGCCGCGCACACCGCTGAGGCTATCGCAAGGGTCAAGGGAATGGAGGTTACGACCACACCCCGCCTTAGAGAGATTTACGGCGGCGAGTGGGAGTTTAAAACCTTTGAGGAGCTTGCCGCAACAGACACCGACGGGCTTTGGAAAAGATGGCTTGACTGCATTTCTGCCGATGTAATCTGCCGCGGCGGCGAGAGCATTACCGAGCTTCTTGTCCGCGTTTATTCGGCCTTTGAGGAAATTGCAAGGGCACACGACGGACAGGAGATAGTTTGCGCAACACACGCTACCGTCATCCGTGTTATGATGCAGTTTTTAAAGCACAAGACCCTTTCGCGCATGTGCGACACCCCCTGGGTTGCAAACGCATCGGTTACTAAACTTGTTTACGAGGACGGAAAATTCACCATCGAGTTTGAAAATGAGACCTCGCATTTGGGCTCGCTTGTTACAGTTCTCCCCGCAAACGTATAAAACAAAAGCCGCATATAAATGCGGCTTTTTTAAATTGAAAATTGAAAGTGTAAAATGAAAAATTAAGAGTTTTTATAATAAAACGTTCAATATAATTCGTAGGGGGCGTGTTGCCGAAGCGCTCGCAGAGCGAGATGAAGCGAGGCATAAACGGGTGCAGCGGTCGAAAATTTGAGCAACAAGCGAAAAATTTTCGGGCACCGCAAACGGACGGGCCTTGGTCCTCCCGTTTTGGCGGCATGAGTAAACCCCTGCCCTACGCCCTATCAAATGTTGATGTAAAATCGTAGGGCACGACCTGCGTGTCGTGCCGCAACAAAGAAAAGAAACGGAACGACACATAGGTCGTTCCCTACAGTATCAACTTAATGCCTGCTTAAATCTTTGGGTTTTGCAAAGCAAAACCTTCCTAAACTTTTCATTATTCACTCTTCACTTTTCACTAAAAAAAGGCACCCTTGCGGGTGCCTTTTTTGTTCTTCTTATTTGCCGGCCTGCATTTCTGCGATGGACTCTAAGATAGCGTCAGCCATGAATTCAAGCTGCTCGCCGGTGAGGCCATAGATGGGCAGGTGGGTAAAGCGGTTGTTAAATACCTCTTCACAAACGGGGCAGGTCTTAGCGATCTCGTCCTTGTCATAGCCATAGGTCTTGAGAAGGTCAAAGTGGAAGAGAGGTCCAAAGTGAGGAATGTTTGTAACGCCCTTCTCGGTGAGCTTCTGCTTTAAGGTCTGAACGTTGCCGCCGGCCTTTGCAGGATCGATCTGGAGAAGATAGAGGTGATATGTAGGCTGAACGTCGGGGTTGCTTACATCCTGAGGAATGATAGCATCGTTGCCCGAGAGGCGCTTTGTGATATACTCAGCAGCAGCCTTTCTCTCAGCGAGGATCTTCTCATAACGCTCAACCTGAAGTCTTAAGCCGAGACCCTGAATTTCGGTTGTCGAGCTGTTTAATGCTACGAAAGGACCGTATTTACCGGGCATAGCGTTAACATCATAGAGCCAGTTCTCAATGGGAGTGTCAAAGTTACATCCAAAGAAGCGCGAACGCTTTAAGAAGGGACGGAACTCTTCAACATTAGTGGTAACAATACCGCCCTCGCCGAAGGAGGTGCAGTTCTTAACCTCGTGGAAGCTGTAAGCACCGAAGTCGCCGATAGTACCAACCATCTTGCCCTTGTAAACTGCGCCGAAAGCGTGAGCAGCGTCCTCAAGAACGAGGATGTTGTGCTTTCTTGCAATCTCCATAATAGCATCCATATCAACGGGGTAACCGCCGATATGAACGGGAACGATAACCTTGGTCTTATCAGTAATCTTCTTCTCTACGTCCTTGGGGTCCATATTACAGGTCATAGGATCAAGGTCTGCAAAAACGAGCTTTGCGCCTACAGAGAGAGGATATGCCATTGTTGCAATAAAGGTAATTGCAGGAACGATAACCTCATCGCCGGGGCCGAGGTTTGCATATTTATAAGCAATCTCAAAGCCTGCAGTTGCGTTTGCAACGAAAGCACAGCCGTTAGTTTTAAGATACTCATCGCAGGCAGCCTCTGCAGCCTCTACCTGAGGTCCTAAAGAGAGCTTTCCGGGAGGTGTTGCGAGCTTATCAAGCTTTTCTACCTCTACCTTAACAGCCTCGATAGCCTTTTCATACTCCTCGCCTTCGCCCTTCATCATAAAGCGAACAACAGCCATGAGGTCCTCTTTGTTGTAGTTCTCTCCGACAGCAGGCCAGGGCACTCTTGTTGCACCGGTGTTGTAACGGAAATCGGTTGATTTTGCCATAAATTTCACCACTTTCATTATATTTAGAAAATTATAATTTTTCACTATCTATATAATAGTACAAATCTATTTCCAAGTCAAGCGCCGTTTTCCCAAAATATTCGGCTTTTTCTCTTTTTTTCTCGCTCTTTCTTTAATTTATTTACCGCTTGAATAAATTGCTTAAAAATGATTGCTTTTTTTGCTTTAATGGGTTAAAATAGTAAATGGCGAAAGCCTACAAAAAGATTTTTGAGGAGAAAAGAGATGGGTGAAGAAAAACTAATTAAAAAATACGGACTGATGACGGCAATTTGTATGGTCGTTGGTATCGTGATCGGCTCGGGCGTTTTCTTTAAGGCGCAAACGGTTTTGCAGAAGACCGGCGGAAATATGCCGCTGGGCATAGTTGCCTGGGTTATCGGCGGTCTTATTATGCTCGGATGCGTTCTGGCGTTCGGCGCCATGGCTCAAAAATACGAAAGAGTTAACGGCGTTGTTGACTATGCTGAGGAGGCAGTCGGCAGCAAATACGCATATATGATAGGCTGGTTTTTAACCACCATTTATTACCCCACCCTGACCGTTGCGCTGGCATGGCTTTCAGCGAGGTACACCCTTGTTTTTATAAAGTCGGTAGCGCCCGATTTTCCGCTGCTTGCACTTCGTGATGCGGCGGGGGCAGAGACCGTTATGGGAACAGAATGCATGGTGCTTATGATGCTCTTTTTGGTAGCGTCATTTGCCCTCAACGTTCTTTCTCCCAAGCTTGCGGGAAAATTTCAGGTTTCGACAACCTTTATAAAGCTCGTCCCGCTTTGTCTTATGGCGGTTGTCGGCATCATTTACGGCCTTGTTAACGGAACCTTAGCAAACAACTTTACAACCGAGGCGGTAGGCTACGACACAGGCGGAAATCCGCTTTTTGCCGCCGTTTGCTCAACTGCCTTTGCTTACGAGGGTTGGATCATTGCAACCTCGATAAACGCCGAGATCAAGGACTCCAAAAAAAATCTGCCGCGCGCTCTTATAATCGGCGGGCTTATCATTATGGCAATTTACATCTTCTATTATATAGGAGTTGCGGGCGGCGAGAGCAACCAGTCGCTTGCTGACAACGGTGCTACAACAGCGTTCATAAATGTTTTCGGCAAGGTTTTCGGCAACGTTCTCAATCTGTTTATTGCCATTTCCTGCATGGGAACTATGAACGGTCTTATGCTCGGCTGCAGCCGCGGAATGTATTCCCTTGCGGCAAGAGGCGAGGGTCCCAAGCCCAAGATCTTTTCGCAGGTCGACAGAGAAACCAACAGCGTTGCAAACTCATCGGTCGCCGCGCTTGTTTTCTGCGCTCTCTGGGGAGTTTACTTTGTGCTTTCAAACCTTGCGGGAACCTGGAGCGGCCCCTTTGTTTTTGACCCAACCGAAATTCCCATCATAACCATTTACGCGCTTTACATTCCCATTTTTATCGGTTGGATGATAAAGGAAAAGCAAGAGAGCTTTACAAGACGTTTTCTGTTCCCTGCCATCGCGCTTGTCGGCTCGGCTTTTATGGTTACTGCCTGTGTCGTTTCGCACAAGATGGCTTGCGTTTGGTACCTTATCGTTTTTGCGGTGATTATGGCCATCGGCGCCATCTTTATGAAGAAAAAGGAAATTTAAAAAAGCACACGAATAAAAAAGCACCCCGAGGGGTGCTTTTTTAAATGATGAATGAGAAATTTTGGAAGGTTTTGCTATCGCAAGTCCCAAAATTAAAACGAGCATTTACATTTGTTTTGTAGGGACAGGCGTCCTCGACTGTCCGTTTATGTGTTCATCAACCGTCCTCGGACCGTCCGGGAGGCCGGTCCCTACAATATATATTTAAAGATATTTATAATTTTCAATTTTCCATTTACTTATATTTCGCGGCGTTTTTTGATGTTTTTGGGCGAGACTGAAAAACGCGCCTTGAATATGCGGGAAAAATAATTGTAATTTTCGTACCCCAACGACTGAGCAATTTCACTCAGCGGCATTGCGCTCTCGAGAATAAGCCGCTTTGCCAGCGCAAGCTTTCTATCGTTTATATATTCGGTCAGCGTTTTGCCCGTTTCCTTTTTAAACAGCGCCGAGAGATACTCAGGCGAAAGATTTACAAGCGCGCTTATCTTAGAGAGCGAGAGAGGCTCGTCGATATGCGCGTCAACGCATTTCATGGTTTTCTGAACGTGTGGGTTCTGGCTCTTAAACTCCCATATGTCCATTAGCTCGTAAAGAATGTAGTTTAAGAGGTTTATGCACTTTTCCTTTGAATGAAAATTCTGAGAAAGGTGTGTCTGCGAAAAGACTGACATCAGCGCCCTAATATCCTTGGAAATTACCGATCGCATTACGGGTTCAAGCTCGGGCAAGAGAGCGTGGTCGGTAGCGGTGAAGTTGTAGCTTACGTAGCTTACAGGAATACTGCAGTCCTGCCTGCCTCTTAAAGTTCCCGGCTTTAAGAAAAGGCAGTCGTTTTTGTTGAGAATATAGTTTTTGCCGTCAATATCATAAACAAGACTGCCGCTTAAAACAAAGGTCAAGTCATAGTAGGGGATCTTTTCCTCTTTGAAGCCTATGCTTTTGTTTACCGAAACGTTGCAATAATGAAGAAGCTCCTTTACAATATAGGGATTCATTTTGGCTGCCCCTTTTTCTTAAAATAATGCTAAAACAAGCAAAATAAATAAATACTGTTCATTTATATGTGTGCGAATTTACCTTATAATTATTATATAAGCAAAACTAAAATAAGTCAATTACAAGGAGAGGTGCTAAATGAAAATAATGCTTGGCGGAGACATCTGCCCAACCGAGATCACAGCCCCGCTTTTCGAAAAGCAGGACGTAGACACCCTTTTTACCGACGCTGCCGAGATCTTTAAAGGCAACGACATAAACTTCATAAACTTAGAGTGCGCGCTGGGCCACGGTGGAAACAAGATAAAGAAATTCGGCCCCAATCTTTTGGCGCCTGTTGAGACCGCCGAGGTTTTAAAGAAACTTGGGGTTAATCTCGTTGGGATCAGCAACAACCACTTTTTTGACTACGGAAAGCCTGCCGCAAAGGAATCCTTTGAGGCATTTGAGAGGGCAGGACTTGACACCGTCGGCTTTGGCCAAAACTATGAGGACTCGAGAAAGAACTACGTTGTAGAGAAAAACGGCGAAACTGTTTGCTTTATCGCAGTTTGCGAGCACGAATATACATATGCACTTCCCGACAGAATGGGCTGCCGCCCCTTTGACCCGTTTGACACCATCTGGGACATCAGAGAGGCAAAGGCAAAATACGACAAGGTCATCGTTATCTATCACGGCGGCAAGGAGTACAGCGCGTACCCTTCCCCGAGAGTGCGCCACGCATTTCACGCTATGGCCAAAAACGGCGCTGACATTGTCGTTGGTCAGCACAGCCATTGTATATGTTGCTACGAAGAAGTAAACGGCTCGCATCTTATCTACGGCCAAGGCAACTTCCACTTTGTTTGGACGGGCAGACCTGATTGCTGGTACACCGCTCTTGAGGTAATTTACGACACCGAGAACAACTCGGTTGAGTTTATCCCGACAGTTCAGGACGCCGAGAAAAAAGGCATTAAACTGGCAAAAGGCGAGGAAAAAGATACAATCTTAAAGGCATTTGAGGAGAGAAATCAAAGCTTACTTGACGGCAGTTGGATAGAGGGCTGGAGAGCATTTGTCGAGGACGAAAAGTGGTACTACCTTGAGGCCATCGAAAAGGCCTGTACCAAGGATGCCACCGAGCGCGACAACCGCGTTTTCGGCCACTACCTTGACTGCGAGGCTCACACAGACGTTTGGCGCGAGCTTTTCCCCAGCGACAATCTAACGAATGAGAGGGACTAAAAATGAGGGTTTTAATTATTGCAGACATTGAAGGCATTTCGGGCGTTTACGCGGTAGAGCAGACCTCGCCCGCCCTTAGCCGCTTTAACGAGGGCAGGGACTTTATGACCGCCGACATCAACGCCTGCGCCGCAGGATTAAAGGCTGCGGGAGTCGACTTTGTTGCGGCTCGCGACTGCCACGGAAACAGCTACAGCGTTCGTTGGGAGAACATTTCCGACGATGTTGACGAGCTTGTTTGCGGTGAGATTTACACCGACCGCTTTGACAGCCTCGAGACCTATGACGCCGTTGTTCTGCTTGGCTATCACGCTATGGCGGGCACCCACAAAGCCGTTTTGGAGCATTCTATGTCCTCAAAAGAGATTCAGAACTATTGGATAAACGGCGAAAAGGTCGGCGAGGTTGCCATAGATGCAGGCATCGCGGGCGACAAGGGCGTTCCCGTTATTATGGTTTCGGGTGACGACAAGGTCTGCAAAGAGGCAAAGGAGCTTCTGCCCTGGATCGAAACTGCAGAGGTGAAGCGCGGTCTTTCAAGCTTTGGCGCGGCTATGCTGCCCCCGCAGCGCGCCCACAAGCTCATTTTCGACACCGCCAAAAAGGCAGTCGAAAACTTCAAAAACGCAAAGCCGCTGGTTTACAACAAGCCTATAAAATTCCGAGTTGACCTCGTTGAGAGGATCCCGCTCCCCAACCTGCACAACCACCCCGACATTAAGGTTATCGACGGCAGGAGCTACGAGCTTGAAGCCGAGACCGTTGAAAAGGCCCTTTTTAAAAGTTTATAATTTTTGTTTTTACTAATGTAGGGGACGATGCCCACATCGTCCCGAAACAGTTGCATATTGCTTAGCGGGCGGATGTTAAATGACGCTCCAAATCTTTGATTTGGCAAGCGGAATTTATGCAGTAGCGAAGCGAAGCTGGGCATCCGCCCCTACAAAGTAACCGCCAATATAATTTTCAATTTTCCATTTTCAACTTTCAATTAAAAAAAGCACCCTCACGGGTGCTTTTTTAGGGTGATCGCAGTTCGCCCCTGCGATATAAACACAAACAGTTATTTTAATTCGGGGTTTTGCGATAGCAAAACCTTCCAACACTTTTCACTATTCATTCGGGAGGAGCAAGCCCCTCCCCTACGAAAAAAGCACCCCTCGGGGTGCTTTTTTTAATCCATATTTATAGGGGAGAACCAATCCTCATCTATTTCGGGCTCGCGGCGTTTTTTGACCCAGCCGATAATGCCGAAAACGCCCAGCATCATATAAACAAAGGCGACTATAAGGGTAATTGCCCATTTGCCGACAGGGATTCCGTTTGCCGTCAAAATAAAAAATGAAACGATTGCGGCAAGACCTACGATTGCTTCAAACAAACTCGGCAGCAGCGCTTTTACGCTCGGTTTACCCTTTTTCATTTCTACTCCTCCAGCAAAAACTTTCTAAGCTCGGACACACTCACAGCCACCCTGCCCGCTCCCGCGGCGAGAAGCTCATCCTTTTTGCCAAAGCCGTAAAGCACGCAGATTGAGTCGAGTCCCGCTTGTCTTGCGCCCTCGGCATCAAAAACAGTGTCGCCCACCATAACGGCGTTGTCGCCGTTTACCTCGGGGATATTGCTCTTTAAATATTCGAGGACCTCTTTTTTGGTAGCACGGTCCTCGGCCATTGTGTTGGCGGCGATAAAATCAAAGTATTTATAAATGTCAAAGTGTTTTAAAATGTCTACTGCATATTCCTCGGGCTTTGAGGTTGCAAGGCAGACCTTTTTGCCGCTCTGTTTAAGTGCGGCGAGAAGCTCGGGGATACCCTCGTAGACCTCGTTTTCAAAAATTCCCTTTTCACCAAAATACTCGCGGTAGTATTCCACCGCAAGCCAAGCCTTTTGGTCGTCAAAGCCCCAAAGATTTTTAAAGGAATGAACAAGCGGCGGACCGATGCAGCAGTAAAGCTCCTTTCTGTCGGGCGGCTCGATACCGAACTTTCTTAAAGCGTACATCACCGAGTTTGTGATACCCATAGAGGGATCGGTAAGGGTTCCGTCAAGGTCAAAGAGAATGTGCTGATATTTCATTTAGCCTCTCCTTTTCCTTGCAGAATTTGGCGAGAAAAGCTCGCCGAAAAGCGCTCCGCCTAAAATTAAAACTGCGGCAATTATCTGAACAAAGGTAAGCTTTTCGTCTAAGAAAACTGCCGAGAAAACAAGCGCAGAGCCCGGGTCTATATAGCTGCAGAGAGCGGCGCTCTGTGCAGAGAGGGTCTGCAGCGACGAAAAGTAAAGATAAAGCGCAAGGCCTGTGTGAACTGCGCCGAGTATAACAAGGCAGACTGCGCCCTGCAAACTCTGCGGCAGTGCTATCACACCGCCGCCTTTAATAAGGCAGTAGGGCAGCATTACAATAAATGCGCCGAGCAGCTGAACGAGGGTTATCTCAATGCCCAAAACTCCCTTTACACACTTATTGAGCATAGTGACACAGGCGTAAAGCGCGGCGGCGATAAGACCGAAGCCGAAGCCTTTCATAGTTGATGCGCCGCCCGAAATGGTTCCTGAAATCAGCACAAGGCCTATGATGCAGCACAAAATGCCCATAACGCGCAAAGGCGCAATTCTTTCTTTAAAAAAGAGAGGCGAAAGCAGCATAACTATAACGGGCGAGCAGTAATATGCCACCGTTGCGATGCTTACCGCCGTGTATCTATAGGCCTCAAACAAAAACAGCCAGTTAAAGCCCATAACTACGCCCGATAAGAGCAGTAGCGGGGCGGCTCTCCTTATCGCCTTGCCCGAGGAGTGATGCTTTGAAAAAAGGTAAACGAGTAGCAGCGAAAAACCGCCGATAACAACTCTGAAGAGCACCATTTCGCCGCTCGAAATGCCGATAAATCTTGTAAAAATTCCAAGCGTTCCCCAAATGAGCATAGCGACTATTATTTTTAAATACGCCTTGCCTCTCATAACTTCCTCACTCTTTATTTAACTAATTTTCTCGCTTCTTCAATAACTCTGTTTCGCTCGCTGTCTAAGACCCTCTGCATAGCGTCGCCTACAGTACGCCATGAAATGTCGGGGCGGTTTGCCTTATACCAGTTGGCCTCACAGCCGCGAAAACCCCAAACAAAGATATTTCTTGCGCCCGCGTCATAAGCCGCTTGAGCCGCATAAACAACGTCCTCCTCAAAGCCGCGTCTCTCGCCGTAGCCCTGGATCCAGAGGTTGTGATCCTTTTTGTATGTATCGCAGACCTCAAGGCACTTTTTAGTCGACTCGTAAACATATTTATAAACCTCGGTGCCCGTCGGTCCGCCGACCCAGTAGGGATCGGTGCCGATATTGTCGATGGTTTCAATTTCGCCGAGAACGCCTGCGGTCTCAAGGCAGATGCCGTGCTTTTTGCCGGGCATAACGCAGACGATATTTTCCATTCCCTTTGCTCTTGCGTAAGAGGTCACTATCTCAAAGTAATTCTTAACAGTCCACATCTGGAAATCTACCGTGTCCTTATCGGGAGCGGCGGGCATCTTTCTGCCGTACTTCTCCTCAAAAAGCTTCTGGCAGAGGGGACAGGCGCAGGAGAACTTGTCGTCAGCGGACACAAGGCTGGGCTCATCCCAGAAGATTTTTCTGCCGCCGTATTCGTAAACAGTATCGATCCATTCCTTTGTAAAGGAAACAAAGCTTTCGTGGTTAAAGCAGACGTTTATGGGGCGCACCTCACCGTCAGAGGTATACTGATGCGCCTCGGGGTGATAGCAGAGAAAATGCGAGGGGTCGCCGGGGGTGCCGCCGATGCCCCAGTTGTCGACCCAAAGTTCAAGACCCATATCAAGAGTCATCTGAAAAAGGTCCTTCATAGCGGTTTTTCCGCGCACCATATCGTTGTGCGAAAACATATGCACAACGGTATTAAAATTGTGCTTTATAATGTCGTTTAGATCCTCTCTTGCGTGGTTTAAAAGTCTGTTGCCGTGGTAGGCAATTCCAAGCTTTAAAGGTTTCATAATTTTTGCCTCTTTTCGCGAGATTATTTTAATTTATACTATCATATAAATGTTTTAAAGTCAATTATTTAAGATATGTCTAAAAATGTTGAAAAAACGAGATTTTTGTGATATAATCTATCCTATGAAAAAGATCTTTAAAGGCTGAGGTGTGAAAAATGATTTCAGAAACCGCTACCAAAAAGGCTGCTTTGCCCGCTGACGAGTGCGAAATCGAAATCCGCGAGATCACAGACAGAGCAGAGCTTAAAAAATTTGTCGAATTTCAGAACATTCTCTATAAGGGCTGCGAGGCTTATGTTCCCGCCCTTAATTTTGACGAGCTTGACACCCTTGACCCCAAGAAAAACCCCGCTTACGACTACTGCGACACCAAATTCTTTATGGCATACATTGACGGCAAGCCCGTCGGCAGAATTTGCGGCCTTTTAAACCGCGAATACAATCGCGTTTGGGACAGAAAATGCGTCCGCTTTACCCGCTTTGACTACATAGACGACATAAGAGTTTCTAAAAAGCTTATTGCGGCAGTCGAAGACTGGGCGCTCTCTGAGGGAATGGACGAGGTGCAAGGCCCTATGGGCTTTACCGACTTTGACAAGGAAGGTATGCTTGTCGAGGGCTTTGACGAGCCTAATATGTTCTTTACCATCTACAACCACGAATACTATGTTGAGCATATGGCAAGGCTGGGATACGAAAAGTCTGTTGACTGGATCGAATACAAGATAACCGCGCCCGACTCGCTCGATCCGAGAATTTACAGCATTGCCGAGCGTGCCCTTAAAAATAACAACCTGCGCTCGATAAGGTTTAAAAAGACCCGCGACGTCATTCCCTACAAGCAAAAGATATTTAACCTGCTTTACGAGGGATACAAGCATCTTTACGGCTACATTCCCTTAAATCAAGCGCAGATAGATATGGTCTTTGACCAGTTTGTTACAATGGTTCGCCCCGATTTTCTCTCGCTTATCGTTGACGAGAATGACGATCCCGTTGCATTCGGCGTTATCGTTCCCTCTATGAGCGAGGCGGCAAGAAAAAGCAGCGGAAACCTTTTCCCGTTCGGCTTTATCCATCTTTTAAAGGCGCTGACTGCCAAAAAGTGCGACACGCTGGAGTTTCTGCTCATCGCGGTCAAACCCGAACTGCAGAGCCGCGGTGTTAACGCTCAGCTTTTAGTTGAGATGTTTGACGGCGCCAAAAAGTTCGGCGTTAAGTACTGCGAAACCGGTCCGATGCTCGAAAGCAACAACAAAATCCACCTTATGTGGAAGCGTTTTGAGCACCGCCAGCACCACCGCAGACGCTGCTATATCCGCAAGCTTGATAAATAAACAAAAAAGCACCCGTAAACAAAAAAGCACCCGAGAGGGTGCTTTTTTAGTGAAAAGTGAAGAGTGAATAGTGAAAAGTTTAGGACGGTTTTGCTACGCAAAACCACAAATTAAAACAAAACATAAAATAAGATTCGTAGGGAACGACCTATGTGTCGTTCCGTTATGTTTAGTTTTGCTTTGCGGCACGACACGCAGGTCGTCCGTTTGCGGTGCCCGAAACTTTTTCGCTTTTCGCTTAAATTTTCGACCGCGGCACCCGCTTATACCTCGCTTCATCTCGCTCTGCGAGCGCTTCGGTAACGCGTCCCTACGGATTATAATCAACCTTTTGCATTTATTTTAGTTTTCCATTCTCAATTTTCCATTTTCCATTTTCAAAAGCCTTGCTTTAGGCGGCGGGTTATGTTATAATTTATTGTTGGACATTAAATTTACAAATTTTACATAAAATATTGTATACCCAAAACGGAGGCGGCAAAAATGAAATCGGTTTGTATTGTTTGCGGCGGCCAGTCGCACGAGCATCAAATTTCGCTCATCTCAGCAAGCTCGGTGCTTAAAAATATCGACCGCTCAAAGCACAAAGTCCACACCCTTATAATAGATGAAAACGGCGAGTTTTTCCACAGCTTTTTGGCAGAGGACGTATCAAACGGCAAGTGGAAAGACCTGCCCGACCTTGCTCCCGCCATTATCCCCCAAGGAAAAGCGGGCGGCATTTTGAGAATTGAAAGCGGCGAGTATAAAAAGATTGAGGTCGACGTTTTCTGGCCTGTTCTGCACGGCGAAAACGGCGAGGATGGCGTTATCCAGGGCGCTTTTAAGCTCTCACAGACCGCTTATGTTGGCGGCGGCGTTCTCTCGTCGGCATGCTGTATGGACAAAGAGGTCACACACATTCGCTTAGATGCGGCGGGCATTAGGACTGCACCCTATATAACCGCTTATAAGGGCGAGAGCTGCATAGAATGCCTTGACAAGCAGATCAAAGCGGAATTTGACTACCCCGTTTTTGTAAAGCCTGCAAACGCCGGCTCCTCTGTTGGAGTTAACAAGGCAAAGGACAAGGACGCACTCGAAAAAGCTCTTAAAGAGGCTTTTTCGGTCGACAAAAAGGTGCTTATTGAGGCTTGTATTGTCGGTGCAGAGGTTGAATGCGCGGTGCTTGGAAACGACCAGCCGATTGCGGCAAAATATCTCGGCCAGATAGCGCCGACGGTTGAATTTTACGATTTTGATGCCAAGTACACTGACAGCTCGACCCAGCTTTACATTCCCGCCCATATAGACGCCGAAGTTGCCGAAAACATAAGAGAAACAGCGGTTAAGGCCTACAAGGTCATGGACTGCGCGGGGCTTTCAAGGGTTGACTTTTTTGCACTCCCTAACGGCGAGTTTATACTAAACGAAATTAACAATCTGCCCGGATTTACCTCGATAAGTATGTATCCCAAGCTTTTTGAGGCATCGGGAATCAGCTACAGCGAGCTTATCGACAAGCTCATTGAAACTGCAGAGCTTAAATAAAAAGAAAAGGAGCGCGGCTATGGATAACAGAGCTATCGGGGTTTTTGACTCGGGTCTTGGCGGACTTACGGCAGTTTCTGCCCTGCGCCGCTTGCTCCCCGACGAGAATATAGTCTACCTTGCTGACACGGCAAGGGTGCCTTACGGCGACAAGAGCCTCGACGAGCTTAATAAATGCGCCGAGGGCGATATTTCCTTTTTGCTTTCCAAAAACGTTAAGCTGATCTTGATCGCCTGCGGAACTGTCAGCTCAACCTTGACGCGCGAGCAGATGGAGAGCTACGGAATAAAAGTTATCGGCGTTTTAGAGCCTGCGGCGCGGGCCGCTGCAGAGCAGACACAAAACGGCAAGATCGGCGTTATTGCGACTGCGGCGAGCATAAAAAGCGGCGCATACAAGGCAAGGCTCGCGGACATAAGACCCGATTGCGAGATTTACCCTGTACCCTGCCCCAAGTTAGTTCCGCTTATCGAGAGCGGCAAGACCGAGGGCAAGGAAGTTAAAGGGGCGCTCTGCGAATATTTAGACCCGCTTAAAGCAGAGGGCATCGACACCCTCGTTTTAGGCTGTACCCACTACCCGCTGCTTAAAAGTGAAATCGGCTCCATTTTGCCCGAGGCAAGCCTCATTGACGTCGGCGCCCAGGCGGCAAAAGAGGTCAAAGACTACTTGGCCGAAAACGATATGCTCTCGGAAAACGGCGGCGAGTGCAAATTTTTTGCAAGCGGAAATCCCGAGGACTTTTGTGGGAAGGCAAGCCGTTTTCTCGGCTACCAAATTGAAAAGGTAAGTATAGCGAAGCTATGAAACAGGATGTAATTATCGAAATAAAAAGCCTTATAGAGATGGGCGGCGACAGCGATAAAATAGAGGTCACCACCCGCGGCCACCGCTTTATAAAGGACGGGACGACCTATATAAGCTACAAAGAGACCGACGAAAATGGCTTTGACGGAAACAGCGTTCTTATAAAGGTCGAGGGCGAGCGGCGTGTTACTGTAAACAGGCTCGGCAGCGAGCGCAGTCAGCTTCTTGTTGAGGCGGGCAGGCGCAACATCTGCTCCTACGCCACCCCGCACGGCACCCAGACCCTCGGCATCACAGGCGGCTCGATAAGACTTTCAAAGGACGGGTTATCTTTTAACTACGAGCTTGACATAAACAACGTATTAATGAGCAAAAATCAGCTTTTTATAACCATCAAGGAGTGTGCAAAATAATGGCAAATCTTATTTTAACTGCAAAGGAGCAAATTACTTCTGCGCTGCAAGATGCCGCAAAAAAGGCTTTTGAGAGCGGCGCTCTTGTTTCAAGCGAGCTTGCTCCCTTTAACATTGAAATAACCTCTGACGCCGCTCACGGCGACTTTGCCGCCAACGCGGCAATGGTTTCAGCAAGGAATATGAGGACAAGCCCCAGAAACATTGCTGACGCGCTTGTCGCAAACCTTGACCTTAGCGAAAGCTACTTTGAGCGCTGCGAGGTTGCGGGCCCCGGATTTATCAACTTTTTCCTCTCAAAAGAGTGGGCGGCTGAGGTTATCGGCGCAGTTCTCTCTGAGGGCGAAAATTACGGCAGAAGCGACTATGGCCGCGGCGAAAAGGTTATGGTTGAGTTCGTTTCGGCAAACCCGACAGGACCTATGCACATAGGAAACGCCCGCGGCGGCGCCCTTGGCGACTGCCTTGCCGCAGTTTTAGACTGGTCGGGCCACGATGTGACCCGCGAGTTTTACATCAACGACGCGGGAAATCAGATAGATAAGTTTGCCCTCTCCCTCGATGTTCGCTATCTCCAGCACTATCTCGGCGAGGACGCTGTTAAGCTTCCTGAGGACGCTTACCACGGCGCTGACATCAAGGACCGCGCAGTCGAATTTGCAAACGAGTACGGCGACAGGTACGTTAAGGCGAGCGAGAGCGAGCGCAGAGCGGCTTTGGTTGAGTTTGCGCTCCCCAAGAACATCGCCGCACTTAAGACCGACCTTGAAAAGTACCGCATTTACTACGACGTTTGGTTTCACGAAAGCGAGCTGCACAAAAGCGGCCTTGTTAAAAAGGTAATCGGCATCTTAACTGACAAGGGCCTTACCTACGAAAAAGAGGGCGCACTCTGGTACAAAAACGCCGAGTTTATGGCCGAAAAGTACAGGGCGCAGGGCAAGAGCGAGGCTGAGATTGAAAAGCTCGAGCTTAAGGACGAGGTTTTAATCCGCGCAAACGGCAACCCCACCTATTTTGCCGCTGACATTGCTTACCACTACAACAAATTTGCCCAGCGTGGCTTTGACCGCGTTATAAACGTTTGGGGCGCAGACCACCACGGACACGTTGCAAGGCTTTGCGGCGCTATGGATGCCGTCGGTCTACAGGGGGACAAGCTTCACATTGTTCTTATGCAGCTTGTAAAGCTTATGCGCGACGGCGAGGTCGTCCGCGTCAGCAAGAGAACAGGTAAGTCCATCACCCTTTCCGACCTTTTAAACGAGGTTGACGTTGATGCCGCCCGCCTTTTCTTTAACCTGCGCGAGCCCGCATCCCACCTTGATTTTGACCTTGACCTTGCAGTTTCGCAGAACGCGCAGAACCCTGTTTACTACGTTCAGTACGCCCACGCGAGAATTTGCTCTATCATAAAGGCTCTCGCCGCTGACGGCATTGAGGTAAGGGAAGCCACGCGTCAGGAGCTTTGCCTCTTGACCGCGAGCGAGGAAAAAGAGCTTATCGCACACCTTGCAAAGCTTACCGACGAGATCGTCGGCGCGGCAAAGCACTACGACCCCGCAAAGATCACCCGCTACGTTATCGACCTTGCGACACTTTTCCACAAGTTCTACAACGCAAACCGCGTAAAACTGCCCGACAACGAGCCGCTGATGCAGGCAAGAATTGCCCTCTGCCTCTCGGTCAAGACGGTCATCAAAAACGTTCTTACAATGTTCGGCATTTCCGTTCCCGAAAGTATGTAACAAAAAAGCACCCGAACGGGTGCTTTTTTCGTAGGGGAGGGGCTTGCTCCTCCCGAAAAGTTCGCATAACTATGCGGGAGGAGCAAGCCCCTCCCCTACACTCTATCGGACGTCGGTTTTATTTCTATTGCGGGGCGCCACCTACATTTTTTGTGTTAGCGTTGAAATTACTGCAAAAATGTGGTAAAATTAATATATATGTGTTTTTGCAGAATAATCCCGCCGAGGCGGGAGTTTTGGGAGCTAAAACTATGAAGCTTATGATAATCGACGGCAACTCAATTTTAAACCGCGCGTTTTACGCCATAAGGCCGCTTTCTGCGCCCGACGGAACGCCGACCAATGCCATTTTCGGTTTTATGAACATCTTTAATAAATACTACAGCGAGCAAAAGCCCGACTCTGTTGCGGTTTGCTTTGACGTTTCGAGAAAGACCTTCCGCAACGAGATATATTCTGACTACAAGGGCACCCGCAAGGGTATGCCCGACGAGCTTAGAGCTCAGCTTCAGCCTGTAAAGGACATTCTGAGTTCGCTCGGTTTTTGCACACTCGGCTTAGAGGGTTTTGAAGCCGACGACCTTATCGGCACCCTTTCCACCGCCGCCAGCAAAAGCGGTAACGACTGCGTTATCGTAACGGGCGACCGCGATTCTCTCCAGCTTGTTGACAAGCACGTTACCGTTTTACTGCCCGCGACCAAGGCGGGCAAGACCGAGACCACCGTTTACACCCCCGAAACTGTTTTAGAAAATATGGGCGTGCGCCCCGACCAGATAGTCGAGCTTAAAGCGCTGATGGGCGATAGCTCTGACAACATCCCCGGCGTTGCGGGAATCGGCCAAAAAGGTGCCGTTGACCTTATCTCTAAATTTGGCAACATTGACAATCTATATAACAGCCTTGAAACTGCCGACCTAAAGCCTGCGGCGAGAGCAAAGCTTGAAAACGGGCGCGAGAGCGCTTACCTTTCCAAGACGCTTGCGACCATAAACCGCGAGGCGCCTATCGACGCCGACGCCGCATCCTACAAGGTGCGCTCTGTTGACAGAGAGGCGGCGGCCGCCATTCTCTCCCGCCTTGCCCTTGTTAAAATTATGGAGCAGTACGGCCTTTCGGTTTCTGACGCGCCGACTATCGAAAAGCCCGAGGAAAAGCCGCTTGAAATCCCCAAAAAAGCTTATACTTTAGTGCGCTACCCCTCTATCGACGAGATAAAGAGTGCGGCAGGTGACGGCGAGGTCTACTACCTTTTTAAAGACGGCGTGATCTATCTTGCAGCGGGCGACAAGATCTTTATAACCGACGATATCGCGGGCGTTTTCTCGCTCGATAACGCAAAATACACCTACGACTGCAAGGCGCAGTACCTCTACGCCTTTAAAGGCTCGCTCCCGCTCCCCAAAATCGCATTTGATTTAAAGCTTGCGGCTTATCTTATTTCGCCGACCGATTCTGACTACGGCTTTGAGGCTCTTACGACAAAATTCGGCAAAGCCGAATACAGTCTTGATTACACCGCCGAATTTGGCGATGATGAAACTGCTCTTGACGAGATCTGCAAGATGTTTTTTCTCTGCAAAACGCTTTACTCAGAGCTTGAAAAGGCAGATATGCTCTCACTTTTAACCGAAATTGAAATTCCGCTTTCCGAGACCCTCTCGGCAATGGAGTTTGAGGGTTTCCGTCTAAATCGCGAGGGCATAGCGCAGTTTGACCGCACACTTGCCGCCGAAATTGAGAGATTAAGGCAAAGTGTTTACGCTCTTGCGGGCGAGGAGTTTAACATAAATTCCCCCAAGCAGCTCGGCGAAATTCTCTTTGAGCGCTTAGGACTGCCCGCCGAAAAGAAGACTAAAACAGGTTACAGCACAAACGCCGAAATTTTGGAGCGACTTCGTAACCGCCATCCCATCATAAACGAAATTTTAGAATACCGCAAGGTCTCCAAACTTAAATCGACCTACACCGAGGGTCTGCTTCGTCAGCTTGGCGAAAAGGAGAGAATTCACACCACCTTTTTGCAGACCGAAACGAGAACGGGAAGGCTCTCGTCGGTAGAGCCCAATTTACAGAACATTCCTGTTAGGACAGAGTTAGGAAGCCGACTGCGAGAGTTCTTTGTGGCTCCCGAGGGCAGAGTTTTAGTTGACGCCGACTACTCTCAGATAGAGCTTCGCGTTCTCGCCCACGTTGCAGACGACAAGGCGATGCAGGAGGCCTTTAAAAGCGGCGCCGACATTCACACCGCCACCGCCGCAAGAGTTTACGGACTTCCCGAAATGATGATAACACCCGAACTGCGCAGAAGCGCAAAGGCGGTAAACTTCGGTATTGTTTACGGAATTGGCGCATATTCCCTTTCACAAGACATAAAGACTTCAGTTGCCGAGGCAAAGCGGCTTATCGAAAGCTATCTTGAAGGCTTTTCGGGCGTTGCCGAATATATGAAGAAAACTGTCGAAAACGGCGAGAGGGACGGATTTGTTTCAACACTTTTCCACCGCCGCAGAGTTATTCCCGAGCTGAGTAGCAAAAACAAAGTGCTTCACGCGCTGGGCGAGAGGGTTGCCATGAACACACCCATTCAGGGAACTGCCGCCGACATTATAAAAATTGCAATGAACAGGGTCTACACGCGGCTTAAAAAGGACGCGGTTGACGCAAAGCTCATTTTGCAGGTACACGACGAGCTTATAGTAGAGTGCGCAGCGTCAGATGCCGAAAAGGTAAAGAGTATTCTGACCGAGGAAATGCAGGCGGCGGCCGCTTTAAAGGTCAAGCTTGAAACCGACGTTCACACAGGACGGACCTGGCTCGAAGCAAAAGGATAAATTTTTAGAGAAATTTGTAAAAAAATTTGCAATATAGGCAGTACCTATGTTATAATGAAATGTATTTTTACGGCTATTTAAACGCAAATTTAGGAGATGTCATTTTTGAAGCAGGAAAAACTTAGAAATGTAGCAATAATTGCGCACGTTGACCACGGCAAGACCACCCTCGTTGACGAGATGCTTAAACAGGGCGGCGTTTTCCGTGCGGGCCAAGAGGTCGAGGACAGGGTTATGGACAGCAACGCCATCGAGCGTGAGCGTGGAATTACCATACTCGCCAAAAACACCTCAGTAATGTATAACGGCACAAAGATCAACATTGTTGACACACCGGGACACGCCGATTTTTCTGGCGAGGTTGAGAGAATACTCAAAATGGTTGACGGAGTTTTGCTCCTTGTTGATGCCTTTGAGGGCCCCATGCCGCAGACAAGATTTGTTCTGCAAAAGGCTTTGGAGCTTGACCACAAGGTCATCGTTGTTGTAAACAAGGTGGACAAGCCCGATGCAAGACCTCTTGAGGTAGTTGACGAGGTTTTAGAGCTTCTCTTAGACCTTGACGCTACCGAGGAACAGCTTGAAAGCCCCGTTCTCTTCTGCTCGGGCAGAGCGGGAACGGCTTCCCTCGCTCCAGACGACGCGGGAAGCGACCTTGTTCCCTTATTTGAAACCATCATAAAACACATAGACTGCCCCGAGGGCGAAGTCGACGCGCCTTTGCAGACACTCGTTTCGGCCATTGACTACAACGACTACGTTGGCAGGATCGGCGTTGGCCGAGTCGAGCGCGGAGTTATCAAGGCCGGTCAAGAGGTTATGGTTACAAACGCCGTTACCCCCGACGAGAGCTACAAGGCGAGAATAAACACCCTTTACGTTATCGAGGGACTTAACAGAACAGAGGTCAAAGAGGCTGAGATGGGAGAGATAATCTGCTTCTCGGGCATTGAGAAAATCTCGATCGGCGACACGGTTTGTTCCCCCGAGGATGTAGCGCCGCTACCCTTTGTTAAGATAAGCGAGCCGACTGTTGAGATGCTTTTCTGCGTTAACGACAGCCCCATGGCAGGCCGAGAGGGCAAGTTCGTTACCAGCCGCCAGATCGCTGACAGGCTTTTCAAGGAGCTCTTAAAAGACGTTTCGCTGCGCGTCGAGAGAACAGACTCGACCGACGCCTTTAAGGTTATGGGCAGAGGCGAGATGCACCTTTCGATACTTATTGAAAATATGCGCCGCGAGGGCTACGAGTTTGCAGTAACTCCCCCGCAGGTTCTTTACAAGACCATTGACGGCGAAAAGTGCGAGCCTATGGAAGAGGTTCTTATCGACACTCCCGACGAGTATGTTGGAACTATTATTGAGAAGTTAAGCTCCCGAAAGGGAACTCTCCTCAATATGCACCCGCAGGGCTCGCGCACAAGAATAGAGTTTGTTATCCCCGTTCGCGGACTGTTTGGCTACCGCAACGAGTTCTTGACCGACACCAAGGGCGAGGGAATTATGAACTCCCGCTTTAAAGGCTACGAGGCCTACAAGGGCGAGATTTCAAGAAGAAGTTACGGCTCGCTCATCGCATTTGAGGGCGGCACCGCCGTTACCTACGGACTTTTCAACGCGCAGGAGCGCGGCCAGCTCTTTATCGGAGCAGGTGTTGAGGTCTACGAGGGTATGATAATCGGCCAGAACCCCAAAGGCGATGATATGGCAGTCAACGTCTGCAAGAAAAAGCACATTACCAACACCCGCGCCTCCGGCTCAGACGAGGCTCTCCGCCTTATCCCCCCGAGAAAAATGAGCCTTGAGCAGTGCATAGAGTTCTTATCTGCCGATGAGCTTCTTGAGGTCACTCCCAAGTCGCTTAGGCTCAGAAAGAAGACCTTAAGCAACGTTCAGAGAATGAAAGATAACGCCAAGAAATAAACATAAAGGAGAAACCATAATGCATTGGTCCGAAAAGATTGCAAATGAAATAATCCGCCGCTCTCCCGACAAGGAAGAGTATGTCTGCGCCGCAGGAATAAGCCCCTCGGGCTCTATCCACATCGGCAACTTCAGAGATATCGTTACAAGCTACTTTGTATGCGTTGCCTTAAGAAAAATGGGCAAAAAGGCAAGACTTCTCTTTTCCTGGGACGAGTTTGACAGACTCAGAAAGGTGCCCGTAAACGTAGCAAAGATCGCTCCCGATTTTGAGAAATACATCGGCAAGCCCTACGCCTCTATCCCCGACCCCTACGGATGCTGCTCCTCTTACGCAGAGCATTTTGAAAAGGAGTTTGAGGCATCTTTAAAGAGCTTTGGCATAGAGGTTGACTTTAGACGCCAGGCCGAGATGTACCGCTCGGGCGCTTACAAGGACGAGATCATCCACGCCCTTAAAAACCGCGCCGAGATCTTTGACATTCTCGATTCTTTCCGCACACAAGATTCGACTGCAGAGGAAAAGGCGGCCTACTATCCCGTTGGCATCTACTGCTCAAAGTGCGGCAAGGACACCACCAAGATCACCTCCCTCTCAGACGACTGCACAAAGGCTCACTACACCTGCCAGTGCGGCCACGAGGCTGACTTTGATTTTACCACCGAATACGACTGCAAGCTCGCCTGGAAAATTGACTGGCCTATGCGCTGGAAGTTTGAAAAGGTCGACTTTGAGCCGGGCGGAAAGGACCACGCAAGCCCCACCGGAAGCTACCAGACAAGCCGCGTTATTTCCGAGAAAATATTCGGTTTCCCCGCTCCCTATTTCCAGGGTTATGAGTTTATCGGCATCAAGGGAACAACAGGAAAAATGTCTGGCTCGAGCGGACTTAACCTTACCCCCAAGACCTTACTTCAGCTTTATCAGCCCGAGGTTATTTTGTGGCTGTACTCAAAGACAGAGCCGCTTCACGCATTTGACTTCTGCTTTGACGACGAAATTTTAAGACAATACTTTGAGTTTGACAAGATGTACAACGCCGTTAAGGACGGCACTGCGGATGAGCGGGCAAAGGAAATTATCCACAATGCACTCGTCGAGGGACACGAAGTCATCACCGTTCCTATGGCTCAGCTTGTTGCGCTCGGCTCGGTCGTTGACTTTAACTCAAAAATGCTTGAGACCGTTTTTGAGAAGATCGGCACTCCTTATAAAGAGGCTGAGTTTGCAGAGCGCCTTGCCCTTGCAAAGTACTGGGCAGAGCAGTGCAGCCCCGAGAGCTTAAACCACCTGCTGCCCTACCGCAATTTTGAGAAATACAACGCTCTCTCTAACGAGGAAAAGCGCGAAATCGAGCTTCTCTACGCTTTCCTTTCCACAGACGGCTACAGCCTTGACGACCTTAACACCGAGCTTTACGCTATTCCCGGCAAAGTTCACACCTTCGAAAACGACAAGGAGCGTAAGGCGGCTCAGGGCGCATTCTTTAAAAACGTTTACGAGCTTCTTATCGGCAAGACAAAAGGCCCCCGCCTTTACCTCTTCCTCTTTGCCATCGAAAAGGCAAAGTACCTGCCTCTCTTAGACTTCTCAAAGCCCGAGACCGACGAGGAAAAGGCCGCAAAGAAGGCGGCTGAGGCTCCTGCAGCTAACGAAGGTGTTGAGCCCATCAAGGAGCAGATCACCATCGACGATTTTGACAAGATGGATTTCAGAGTTTGCAAGGTCGTAAACTGCGAAACCGTCGAAAGATCGCACAGCTGCTTAAAGCTCACCCTTTTTGACGGACTCGGCGAGAGAGTTATTATGTCGAGCATCAAGAAGGAGTACACACCCGAGCAGCTTATCGGCAAGAAGATAATCGTTGTTGCAAACCTTAAGCCCGCTAAATTTGCAGGCGTTGAGAGCAACGGAATGCTGCTTGCAGCCAGCCACGATTCTTGCGGTTGTAAAATTCTGTTTGTTGACGACAGCGTTCCCGAAGGAACTGCAATTCACTAAAATAAAGAGGGTTCTCTCAAAAGAGGGAGCCCTTTTTGTGTTGTAAATGCCTTAAAAAAGTGTTACAATAATAAAAAGCAAAGGGGGAGAAAAAATGGACAAACTAAAGGCGCTGCTTAAAAAATACAGGGAGCCGATCTCCTATATCTTTTGGGGAGTTTTAACAACGGCGATAAGCTTTATTACCTACTCGCTTTTTACCCTGCTCTTTACCGCTTTTTTAGATACAAAGGCGGCGGTTTTCATATCAAACGCGCTTTCCTGGGTCAGCGCCGTTCTATTTGCCTTTATAACCAACAAGCTATGGGTCTTTAACAGCAAAAGCTTTGAAAAGGCGGTCGTTTTGCCCGAATTTTTAAAGTTTCTCTCGTCGAGAATTGCAACGGGGGTTATTGAAATTGCAGGTCTGCCCCTTTTAATATCCTTAGGGCTTGACGCTACAATTTTCGGCATTGAGGGACTCCTTGCAAAAATCGTAATAAACATTATTGTAATCGTTTTAAACTATGTTTTCAGCAAACTCATCATCTTTAAAAAATAACCGACTTTAGATTTCGAGGCGCAGTAAATGAGAAACTACAAACAACATATCAAGAAAAACTGGTACTGCTTTTTGCTCGGCCCGCTTTTTATGACCTTGGAGGCCTGCGGCGAGTTTATTCTGCCCTTTATCAACGCCAACATTATCGACAAGGGCGCGGCAAACGGCGACATACCTTTCATAATAGAGATCGGCATCTATATGGTGCTGATTGCCGTTGCGATGCTGATAACGGGCGTGCTGGGCGCGTTTTTTGCCGTCCGCGGCTCTACGAGGATGGCGGCGGGCGTCCGAATGGACGTTTTTGATAAGATACAGACCTTTTCGTTTTCGGACATCGACCGTTTTTCGACAGGCTCGCTTATCACCCGCACAACCAACGACATAACCCAGATCCAGAGCTTTACCCAGACCATGCTGCGCGGCTTTTTCCGCAGCCCCATTATGCTTATCGGCGCTCTTATCATGTCCTTTTCACTAAACCCCGATATTGCCTGGGTAATATTAATTGTTGTTCCCATTCTTGCGCTTGCGACCTTTTTGATAATAAAGACCGCCTCACCGCGCTACACCGCCATGCAGCACCAGCTCGACACGCTGAATAACGGTATCGGCGAGTCGATAACCAACATAAAGGTTATAAAATCTTTTGTCCGCGAGGAGCACGAAAAGGAGAAATTTGCGAACATTAACACCGCCCTTATGGACAAGAGCATCTCTGCCCTCAAAATGATGATCTTGATGCAACCTATTTCGGCGCTTGCGGTCAACGTGACCACCCTTATCGTTGTTTGGGCATCGGGCAGGCAGATAATGGTCGGCGGCATGGAGATCGGAACGCTCACCGCTTTTATTACATATCTTTCGCAGGTTCTCACTGCGCTTAACTTCCTTGCTAACATCTTTTTGCAGGGAACACGCGCTGCCGCATCTCACCGCAGAATTTCGCAGGTACTTTCTACTACCCCCGATATAAGCGACAGCTCCGCCGAACACAAAGAGCACTCTATCGACAGTGGCTCGGTTGAGTTTAAAAACGTAAGCTTCCGTTATTTTAAGGACACAAAGGCGCCCGTTCTTGACGATATAAATATAAAGATAAACTCGGGCGAGCTTGTTGGCATTATCGGCTCGACAGGCTCGGGCAAGACCACCTTAATTTCGCTCATTCCCCGCCTTTACGATGCCGACTGCGGAGAGGTTTTGGTAGACGGCATAAACGTAAAAGACCTCTCAATAAAAGAGCTGCGCGACAAGGTTGCGGTGGTTTTGCAGAAAAACACGCTTTTCTCTGGCACCGTTGCTGAAAATTTGCGCTGGGGCAACGAGAACGCCACCGACGAGGAGCTTGTAAAGGTTTGCAAGATAGCACAGGCAGACTCGTTTATAAACTCTTTCCCCGACGGGTATGACACCGAGATAGGACAAGGCGGCGGCAACCTTTCGGGCGGCCAAAAGCAGAGGCTCTGCATTGCAAGGGCGCTGTTAAAAAAACCACAGATTATGATACTAGACGACTCTACAAGCGCCGTCGACACCGCGACTGACGCTTCTATCCGCCGCGCATTCCGCGACAAGCTACCCGGTATTACCAAGCTTATAATCGCACAGAGAATTACCTCGGTTATGGATGCCGACAAGATAATCGTTATGGACAAGGGCAGAATCGTCGACTTTGGAACGCACGCCGAGCTTTTATCCTCTTCTGCGACCTATCAAGAGATATACTACTCGCAGAAAGACAGAGAGGAGGCGGGTGCAAATGAATAAGCAAAGACAGGCTCGAATCGAGGCAAAATACAGCGGCGCTAAGGGCGGCGGCGAGAAAAAACAGATGGAGCTTGGCAGAATGGCAGGTCGAGGCCGCGCCATGAGCGCCTCGGGCAAGCCCAAGGACCTTAAAAGCTCGATCTTCCGCCTTGCAAAATACGTTTCGCAGGAAAAACGGCTTATTATTGTCGCACTTATCTGCTCGGCTCTGCACACACTTTCGACCCTTGCGGCGTCGTACCTACTGCGCCCCATAATCAACAAGTTTATCTATTTTGACCCGCAAAATCCCGATTTGACACAGCGCCTTTGGGGACTTGCCGTCTGGCTACTGCTTCTTGCCGCAATTTACGGCGTTTCAGTTTTCACCCAATGGCTTCAGCAGCGTCTTATGCTCAAGGCATCGCAAAGAACACTCAGCAGAATGCGCACCGAGCTTTTCAGCAAATTGCAGCGCCTTCCCGTCAGATATTTCGACACGCATCAGGCGGGCGACATTATGTCCCGCTTCACAAACGACGTTGACACCGTCGGCGAGATGCTCAACACCACACTTATTCAGATAATTTCCGGCGCCATCACCATTGTCGGCACTATTATTCTGATGCTTTACACCAACCTCATTCTCGGCGCAATTACCATTATTGCCGCCCCGATCCTCACCTGGCTGAGCAAAACTATTCTCAAAAAAGGCAGAAAGGCCTACAGCCAACAGCAAAAATGCCTTGGTATGCTCAACGGCTTTACCGAGGAAACTGTTTCGGGGCAGAAGGTCGTCAAGGTTTTCAACCACGAGGAGATTGCCCGCGACGAGTTTGCATATCTTAACGACAAGCTTCGCTCCGCTCAAGCCGAGGCACAGTTTCGGGCGGGAATTATGGGTCCCGTTACGCACCAACTTTGCAACGTGGTCTACGCCCTTACCGCCTGCGTCGGCGGACTGCTGGTCGTGCTTTACGGCTTTGACGTCGGCGGACTTACGGTATCGCTTAACTACACCCGCCAGTTCAACCGCCCCATAAACGAGATCTCGATGCAGCTTAACACCGTCTTCTCGGCACTTGCGGGCGCTGAGCGCGTTTTCGAGGTGCTGGACGCCGAGGAGGAAAAAGCCGATACCGACACAGTCGCCCTTGACAAGATTGAGGGGCACGTCGTTCTCGAAAACGTAAACTTCGGCTACACGCCCGAGGTTACAGTTTTGCACGACATTTCGCTCTACGCAAAGCCCGGGCAGAAGATCGCCTTTGTCGGCTCGACGGGTGCGGGCAAAACCACCGTTACAAATCTGCTCTCCCGCTTTTACACCCTTCTAGACGGCACCATTACGATAGACGGCGTAAAGATCGAGAACATTGACCGCTCGGTTTTGCGCAGCAACATTGCAATGGTACTGCAGGACACCCATCTGTTTACAGGAACTGTCCGCGAGAACATTCGCTACGGCAGGCTTGACGCCACCGACGAGGAGGTTGAAGCTGCGGCAAAGGTTTCCTCGGCGCATTCATTTATAATGCAGCTTGAAAACGGCTACGACACCGTTATTGAAAACGACGGCGCAAACCTTTCGCAAGGTCAGCGCCAGCTGTTAAACATTGCGCGAGCCGCAATTTCAAAGGCGCCTATCCTCATTCTTGACGAGGCGACCAGCTCGGTCGACACCCGCACCGAGCGGCACATCGAAGAGGGTATGGACGCGCTTATGAAAAACCGCACCACCTTTGTTATCGCCCACCGCCTTTCCACCGTTCGCAAGGCAAACGCCATTATGGTGCTTGAAAAGGGCCGCATTATCGAGCGCGGCACGCACGAAGAATTACTTGCCGCAGGCGGCAGATACTCAGACCTATATAACGAGATCATCGAGCTTGAATAAACCGCAACAAAAAAAGGACTTGGAGTTTTTCTCCAAGTCCTTTATTTTTTATAATTTTTGCAGTGGTCGGGAATTTCACGTTCTGTGTGAAGTCCTTTTCTCAAAATAAACTCCTCGCAAACCTCATCATAGGCCGAAACAACCTTTTTGCACGGCCTGCACAAGCCAAGCTCGTTGGTATCCTCAAAAACAACCTCATATTTATTGCAACAGTAGCATAAAACATAATTCATAAATCTCCCGCCCTTCCCTTAAGTAACAAACTGTTACATTTTTATTGTAACAAAAAGTTACAATAAAATCAAGGGTGATATTATGAAAGGTTTACGCGAAATAAGAAAAAAGCGAAATCTCAATCAGCAAAAGGTTGCGCTTGATTTAAATATTTCAAGAGAAAGCATATCATATTACGAAAACGGTCAAAGAGAACCTTCGTTAGCGTTGCTAGTTCAAATGTCAAGGTATTTTAATGTTTCCATCGACTATTTAATAACAGGAGAGGACTTTAAGAAGAGATAGCTTGATGAATAAAACAGATTTACCAAACAGAAAAAGGGCACGCCCCTACGTTTTGCGCCAACGTGCGACAAAACCCGTAGGGAACGGTCTGCGTGCCGTTCCTTTTCTGCGGCACGACACATAGGTCGTGCCCTACGAAAAAACAAACGTTGATTTACAAAAAATGAGGGTTTTGCTATCGCAAAACCCTTCCAAAACTTTTCACTATTCACTCGGGAGGGGAGACCCCCCTGCAATAAAAAAGCACCCGCAAGGGTGCTTTTTTTTATTAATACATTCCCATACCGGGGTTTGCGGGAGCTGCGGGAACGGGGTTTTCCTCTTTCTTGTCAGCAACCAGCGACTCGGTTGTGAGAACCATTGATGCTACCGAAGCGGCGTTCTGCAGAGCACTTCTTGTAACCTTGGTAGGATCAACGATACCGCTGCTTATCATATCGCAATAGGTCTCGGTTGCGGCGTCAAAGCCGTAGCCAACCTTGCGGGAGCGGCGAATCTTGTCAATGATAACAGAGCCCTCAAGGCCTGCGTTTGCGGCGATCTGGCGGATGGGCTCTTCGAGAGCGCGCAGAACGATCTTTACACCTGTCTTGATGTCGCCCTCGCTTGCCGCGGCAAGCTTTTCAACTGCAGGGATAGCGTTTAAAAGTGCGGTACCGCCGCCTGCAACGATTCCCTCTTCAACTGCGGCGCGGGTTGCCGAAAGGGCGTCCTCAATTCGCAGCTTCTTCTCCTTCATCTCGATCTCGGTAGCGGCGCCAACCTTGATAACAGCAACACCGCCCGCAAGCTTTGCAAGGCGCTCCTGTAATTTTTCGCGGTCATACTCCGAAGTTGTAACTGAGATCTGATTCTTGATCTGACCGACTCTTGCGCGGATAGCCTCGCTATCACCGGCGCCGTCAACGATAATGGTGTTCTCTTTCTGTACCTTTACCTGACGGGCGCGGCCGAGCATATTAACGGTAGCGTCCTTAAGCTCAAAGCCAAGCTCGCTGCTGATGACCTGGCCGCCTGTAAGAACGGCGATGTCCTGAAGCATCTCCTTACGTCTGTCGCCAAAGCCGGGAGCCTTAACTGCAACGCAGGTGAATGTTCCGCGAAGTCTGTTTACGATAAGGGTGGAAAGTGCCTCGCCCTCAACGTCCTCAGCTATGATAACAAGCTTTTTGCCTGCGTTTACTATCTGCTCAAGTAAGGGGAGAATATCCTGAATAACAGAAATCTTTTTGTCGGTGATAAGAATGAAAGCGTCGTCAAGAACTGCCTCCATCTTTTCGGTGTCGGTTACCATATAGGGAGTGATGTAGCCTCTGTCAAACTGCATACCCTCAACGATCTCGCTGTAGGTCTGAGCGGTCTTGGACTCCTCAACGGTGATAACGCCGTCAGCAGAAACCTTATCCATAGCCTCTGCAATGAGCTTACCAACGGTCTCGTCAGCAGAAGAAATGGTACCAACTCTTGCAATATCGTCAGAGCCGGAAACCTTTCTTGAATTTTCGACAATAGACTTAACCGCAGTTTCAACCGCAAGGCTCATACCCTTTTTGATATCCATGGGGTTTGCGCCTGCCTCAACGTTCTTCATTCCCTCACGAACTAAAGCCTGAGCGAGAAGTGTTGCGGTAGTTGTACCATCACCGGCGGCGTCGTTAGTCTTGGTAGCAACCTCTTTGATAAGCTGAGCGCCCATATTTTCAAACGCGCAGTCAAGCTCGATGTCCTTTGCGATAGTCACACCGTCATTTGTGATAAGGGGAGCGCCGAACTTCTTGTCAAGAACAACGTTTCTTCCCTTGGGTCCGAGTGTAATTTTAACGGTATTTGCAAGCTGGTCAATACCGCTCTGAAGCGCCTTGCGGGCTTCTACGCCGTAAATAATTTCTTTAGCCATAGTGTTTATCCTCCAAACTATTCAACTATTGCAAGAATGTCGTCCTGACGAACGATCTTGTACTCAACACCGTCAACCTTAACGTCGGTGCCGCTGTATTTGCCGGTAAGCACTCTGTCGCCTACCTTAAGCATCATTTTAACTTCTTTGCCCTCAACTATACCGCCGTGGCCAACTGCGATAACCTCTGCAAACTGAGGCTTTTCCTGAGAAGCGGCAGTTAAGATAATTCCGCTCTTGTTTGTCT
>JAFTYW010000043.1 GCA_017461245.1 Oscillospiraceae bacterium | reverse complement strand
TTCATCTCGAGTCTGTCAGGATCATTCTTCTTGTTTTTCTTTGTGTTGTAATTACGCTGTTTGCACTCTGTGCAAGCTAAAGTAACACTAACTCGCATATCGGCACCTCCTACAAATATCGGAAAATTTTTGCCTCCCTCATGACAGGCATTATTTCGCACAAAAAATAAAACCTCGTCAGAGGTATTAATATAATACCACAAACGAGGAAAGCTTGTCAACACTTTTTTTAGGATTTTTTACCTTTAAAATTACCGCATTCAAAATATTGTGCTTTGATTTGACACGATAGGAATAAATCGCAACATTTAGTTCTGAGCTTTTTTATCGCGGGAACGGAACCAAAGCAAAAGGTACCACAAAATGACCAAAAGCTCAAGAGCGGCGGCAACGGCAAATATATAAAGGATACCCTGCGCCTTAATATAAAACCAAAGCCCGAAGGCAACCGACCATATAAGCAGCGTTATTGCTGAAAAGCTCCAAATGTGCTTAAACCATATCGCCGTAAAGACGATAAGCACGATTGCCGAAACGGGAATTGCGCAGTAAAACGCAAGGCCGAGGAAGTGCGCAGGAAGCCCGACAAGGCTGAGCACAAGGTAAAGGATGGTGGCAAAAAGAAGCACCAAGCCTACTGCAAGGGCGGTTATAACAAGCCTTACCTTTGTTGAGACCCTTTTGACAGTTGATTTAAGCTTCTTAGGTTCTTCCAAAAAGAAGTCGCCAGGCTGAACAGAGCATATCTCAGCTATCTGCGAGAGAACATACACATCCGGCAGGCCCTCGCCGCGTTCCCACTTGGAAACCGACTTATCGGAATAATTTATCTTTTCGGCAAGCTCAGACTGGGTAAGCCCTGCACTTTTACGAAAATCGGCAATATTCTTTGCAACTATATCGCGAATCTCCTGCTCGCTTTTAGGCATATTCCTCGCTCCTTTCTGAAAGCTTTTCTATATTATATAGGAAGAAAGACAAAAAATCAAGTCCCTAAATGTTAACTCTACTGCGAGTAGAATAGTATTTTGGAAACTCTACCGCAAAAATTCATTGACAAATTTTTCTTACAGATATATAATAAGCTCAAACAAAATATTTAGAAACGGGGAGCTTGTATTACAGGCTGAGAGGAAGCTAAGAGCTTCGACCCTTATACCTGATTTGGATAATGCCAACGTAGGAATTTTCTGTGTGCTTTAAGCGTTTGTCGTCAGGCAGGCGCTTTTTTGTTTTCCGTTTCGAAGGAGAGGTTTTTATGCAAAAAGGCAAAACAAGTGTTTTTAGTAACGCGCTTATCTGGTTTGGTGCGGCGGTCTCGCTCGCCGAGATATTGACCGGAACCGCCCTTGCCCCGCTCGGCTTTGCAAAGGGATGCCTTGCGATAGTGATAGGACACATTATCGGCGGCGTTCTTATGTACCTTGCAGGTATGATCGGCGCGCAGAGTGAAAAAAGTTCTATGGAAACGGTTAAGATGGCCTTTGGAAAAAGCGGCTCTCATCTATTTTCCGCCCTCAATGTTCTTCAACTTGTAGGCTGGACGGCGGTTATGATTTCAAGCGGCGCCTGGGCCGCCGCGTCAGTCGTACCATTCTTTGAAAATCGCGGCTGGGTTTTTGTTATAGGCGCACTGATCGCGCTCTGGATTATTATCGGGATAAAAAGCCTAAAATGGCTTAACATAATTTCGATGGCGGCTCTTTTAGCTCTTTCGGTCGTTCTGAGCATCTTGGTTTTCAGAGGCGAGGGCGTTGCCGCTCCCTCTGAGGCCATGAGCTTTGGAGCGGCGGTTGAATGCAGCGCCGCAATGCCGGTCTCCTGGCTTCCGCTGATTTCTGACTACACCAGGCACGCCGAGAAAAAACACGCCGCAACCCTTGCGAGCGTTGTTTCCTACGGCGCGGTAAGCTGCTGGATGTTTATAATAGGAATGGGCGCCGCATCCCTTACGGGCGAGGGTGACATTGCTAAAATTATGGTAGCCGCAAAGCTGGGAGTTGCCGCGCTTGCGATAATCATTCTCTCGACAGTTACCACCACCTTCCTTGACGCCTACTCGGCGGGAATAAGTGCCGTAAGCATTATTCCCAAGCTCAACGAAAAATGGGCAGCAATCATAACCTGCGTTCTCGGAACGGTTTTGGCGCTGTTTTCGCCTGAAAACTGGCTCGAAAGCTTTCTTTATCTTATAGGCTCGGTTTTTGTCCCTATGATAACCGTTCAGCTTGTAGATTACTTTATATTTAAAAACGACAGTTCGAGCCGCGATTTTGACAAAACAAATCTTATCTTATGGCTTGTAGGACTTGTAATATACCGCCTGCTTTTAAGGGTCGATATACCGCTTGGAGCAACTTTGCCTGCCGCCTTGATTATTGCGATAATTTGTATTATAATAAAGAAGATTTTGGGAGGTAGCAAAAATGCTTAGTCAAATGCTCAAAAACGTAAGGGAAAGGCATCCCCTTATCCACAACATCACAAACTATGTGACCGTAAATGACTGCGCAAATATTCTGATTGCCTGCGGCGGCTCGCCCATTATGTCGGACGACCCGCAGGACGCTGTAGAGATAACCTCTATCTGTGGCGGACTTAACATAAACATCGGCACACTCAACGCCCGAACAATTCCCTCAATGCTTTCTGCTGGGAAAAGGGCGAACGAGCTTAGCCACCCCGTAATTCTTGACCCCGTTGGCGCTGGCGCTTCTGCTTTACGCACCGAAACTGCAAACCGCCTTTTAGACGAGGTCAAATTCTCGGTCATCCGCGGAAACATTTCAGAGATAAAGACACTTGCTCTCGGCATTAGCAACACCCAAGGAGTTGACGCTTCAAGCCTTGATGCTGTGACAGCCGACAACATCGAGAGCGTTATCGCGTTTGCTAAAGAGTTTTCAGAGAAGACCGGCGCGGTAATTGCCATAACCGGCGCGACCGACATTGTTTCAGACCAGAACAACACCTATGTTATTACAAACGGTGTTCCTATGATGGCTGATATAACGGGAAGCGGCTGTATGCTGACCGCTATGACTGCCGCCTACATTACCGCAAACCCCGAAAATATCCTTATGGCAACTGCGGCGAGCGTTTGCGCGATGGGACTCTGCGGCGAAAAGGCATTTGAGATCGTAGCCAAAAACGGCGAGGGCAACTCAAGCTTTAGAAACAGACTTATTGACTGCGTTTACAATCTGACGGCCGACGAGCTCGAGAAAGGTGCAAAATATGAACTGCGATAAAAATACAATGCTGCTTTACGCCGTGACCGACAGGCGCTGGACAGGTGGCAGAACACTTTATGAAGATGTAGAAAAAGCTCTCTCCGGCGGAGTCACCGCTCTGCAACTGAGAGAAAAGGATCTTCCCTACGACGACTTTTTGAAAGAGGCGCGAGAAATCTCTGCTCTTTGCAAGAGATACGGTGTTCCTTTTATAATAAACGACAATGTTGAGATCGCCTACGCCGTCAAGGCCGACGGAATACACGTCGGTCAGAGCGATATGGAGTGCCGAAAGGTACGAGAAGCACTTGGCGAGCAGGTTATTCTCGGCGTTTCGGCAGGAACGAGAGAGCAGGCTATCGCCGCAGTAAATGCGGGCGCAGACTACCTCGGTGTTGGCGCAGTTTTTCAAACAGGCACAAAAAACGATGCCGACTTTGTGAGCTTTGATGCTCTCAAATCTATTACCTCAGCGGTCAGCGTTCCCGTTTGTGCGATTGGCGGCATAACCGCCGACAATATGGTGAAGCTCCAGGGCAGCGGCATTGACGGGGTTGCGCTGGTTTCGGCAATTTTTGCCGCCGATGAAATAACAAAGACCTGCCAAGAGCTTTTAAACACATCAAAACGGTTATTTTCAAAATAAGGAGCATATAAATGAAAATCAAGGGCGCAATTTTTGACTTGGACGGAACTCTTCTTGACTCGATGGAAATGTGGGCGCACGCCGCCTCGAAATATGTAATGGGGCGCGGCGTAAAGCTCGATGATCCCGACGCACTTGACGCTATTGCAGTTACTATGGGAACAGCGGAGTATGCCGCTCTTTTGAAAAACCGCTTTTTCCCCGACGAGAGCATAGAGGATATAGTAGTTGGACTTGACGAGTCGGTCAAATACACCTTTTTAAACGAGCTTTCTCTCAAAGAAGGTGCGGCGGATTTCGTAAGATCACTTAAAGACAGCGGTGCAAAGCTCTGCATCGCCACCGCATCACCCCGCGCTCTTGTAACCGAAGTTCTTAAAAAGCACGGAATATGGCAGTATTTTGATGCTCTTATTACAAGCTACGAGGTCGGCTCTTCAAAAAAGGACTCGGCAGAAATATTTGAGCAGGCTTTAAAGCTCACAGGCGCAGATAAAGAAAGTGCTCTTATTTTTGAGGACGCTATTTATGCAATAAAGCCCGCACTCAAGGCAGGCTTTAAGGTTGCGGGAATTTACGATACTCACGCAGCTGATACCGAAAACGAAATGAAAGAAAACTGCCTTTACTACTTTTACAACTGGCAGGAGGCAAAAGAGGCTTTACTATGAAAAAGGTTTTAACTATTGCAGGCTCTGACTGCAGCGGCGGTGCAGGTATTCAAGCCGATATCAAGACAATAACCGCCCACAAAATGTATGCCATGAGCGCTATTACCGCTCTCACCGCCCAAAACACGACGGGAGTCTCGGCGATTTTAGAAGCAACGCCCGAATTTGTGGCGCAGCAGCTTGACTCAATTTTTACCGACATTCGCCCCGACGCAGTTAAGATCGGAATGGTTTCAAACAAAGAGATCATCGAGGTTATTGCAAGCAAGCTCAAAGAATACGAGGCCGAGAATATTGTAGTTGATCCTGTTATGGTAGCGACAAGCGGCAGCAATCTTTTAAAGGGCAGCGCCGCAGAAGCTCTTGTTAAGATTCTTATGCCGCTCGCTACCGTTGTCACCCCCAACATTCCCGAGGCCGAGGTTTTAAGCGGCATAGCGATCGGCGGACGCGAGGATATGCTCGCTGCCGCAAAGATTATCGGCGGGAACATTTCGGGAGCAGTTTTGGTAAAGGGCGGCCATTTTATAAGCGACGCCACCGATTTACTTTTCTGGAACGGCGAGCACAAATGGTTTGCCGCTAAGCGCATTGATAACCCCAACACACACGGAACAGGCTGCACCCTTTCCTCTGCGATAGCCTGCGCCCTTGCGGCAGGCTTGGAGCTTGAGGAAAGCATTTACAGCGCAAAGAAATACCTGTCGGGCGCAATCAGCGCAGGGCTTGATCTTGGCAAAGGCTCCGGTCCTTTAGATCACACCTACGCCCTGCCGGAACGCTTTTAATAGAAATTAAAAATTGAAAATGTAGGGAACGGCCTGCGTGCCGTTCCTTTTTTGTTTATGTTTTTTGCGAAACTTAACTTGGATGCGAATACTGTTCGTCCATTTTTCAGTTTTATCTTGTAGGAACCGGCGCCCCTAACGGTCCACAGGACTCTTGCAGATCACGACCACGGACCGTTAGGGGCGCCGGTTCCTACAAGATATAATATACATTGATATTAATTGACGGGCGCTTCGTGAAGCGCCCGTACGATATATGTCTAAATATAATTTTCAACTTAAAAAGAGCAGGCGCTGAGCCTGCTCTTTTTAGTTATATCTTATTTCTGTGC
The DNA here is from genome assembly GCA_017461245.1 of Oscillospiraceae bacterium. GTDB lineage: Bacteria > Bacillota > Clostridia > Oscillospirales > Ruminococcaceae > SIG578. The sequence goes on along the minus strand of JAFTYW010000043.1, from coordinate 40,508 downwards.
GGGTTTCTTTTTTGCAAGAACGATCAAGAGAACAACTACCGCGCAAACACTTACTGCGAGAACAGCGATCCAGATATAAAGGCCGCTGGAATTCTCACCTGTCGGGGGGCTTAATACTCCGCCGTTGTTTGTGTTGTCATCGTTTGTGGAACCACCGTTATTCTCGCTTCCGGTATTGTCACCGCCGGTTGCATTGTCATTCTCATTACTGCTTCCGCCAGTGCCCTCACCGCTATCAGGAACAGAAGGAACAAGATCTTCGGTCGCAGGAATTGTAGCGGTCTCAACAGTTCCACATACCGAACACTTGCGCTCCTTGGAGCCTGCTACGCTGCCGGTTGCCTGCTTTGTTGTGACCCACTCACCAAAGGTGTGAGTTGAAATCTTAGAAATACGTTTTCCGAGTTCAAGAGTCTCATCACATACGGTGCAAACGGTATCACCGGAGTAGCCTGCCTTTTTACAGGTTGCGTCTACTTTGTTTACAACAGTCTTTGTATGTCCAAGCGCGGGGATCCTTGTTCCGTTATCATAGGTTACCTTACAGCTATCGCAGGTGTGAACACCTGTATTTCCTGATGTGGTACAGGTTGCCTTAACAGCACCTGTAATAGTCTGAGTAGCGGTCATAGGATATGTTTCATCAACAAGAATCTTTCCGCATTCGCACTGCAGATATTTATATCCATCGGTATGGCAGGTTGCTGCAGCATATTCATTTATAAGCAAACGAGTTGTTTCGGTTTCTTTAGCGTGACCGAGAGCATCGTTTTTAACATCTTCCTTCTTTACGTCGCCGCAGGTGGTGCACACATATTTAGTGTAGCTGCCCTCAGTACAGGTAGCAGCAACTGCAGTTCCGTTGTCATAGCTATGCTTACCATCAGTAGTTAAAGCAGGAAGCTTATCTCTGGTTTCGCTGTAGGAGCAGAATTTACATTTATAAACGGTGTATCCCTCTGATGTACAGGTAGCATCAACGGGAGCGGTTGCAACAACGTTACAGGGAGCTGCACCGCCCTCAGTTGCTTTACAGTTGAGTCTATACTCCGAGAATTTATCAAGATCCTTAACAGCAAGGATGTCACCGACCCAAAGGGTTCTGTCTATCCAGTTGTTAGTATTAGAAGCCTTTTTAAACTCAAGACCGATTCTCATAAGCTCTGCGATAGACTTATTGGGGCTCTTTATCGCAGATGAAGGAAGAACGATCCAACCGTCGAAGTTATATGTAAGATCTAATTTAGTAACTGCACCGAGCTCGGTAGAGGTCCTCTTATTAAGATCGAGCATAACACCGCCCTCATAGGTGTGGGTCGTACGCTCAGGATAGTCATAAGATCCGCCACCCTCAGCAGTTGAATAGGGGTGAATTATGAACTGAGAAAGCTGCTCCTTGGTTCCGCCTGTAACCTTTAAGCGAAGAGCGATATAGTTATAATCACCAGCATCGGCAATCTTGGTTCCTACAGGAATTTCAGTTCCATCCTCAAAGCCCTCAGGCATAGCTATACCTCTATCCTTATTGCCCTGTTTGGAATAACCAACACCCCACAAATAGTTACCGGGAAGCAAAGTTACAACTGCTCTGGACTCGCCGTTAAGAGCAGGGTTGTATTCAATCTTAAGGAAATTCTCCTCAAATCCTTTTTCTCCAAGTGTATAGCTGTAAAGCCAGGGAGCACCGAAGTCCTTATCTCCGGTCTTCCTAAGCATAAGCTCTTTAGTTGTCCATCTAGTGATAGCATAGCATACGCTCTGGTTATAAGAAATGTTTCCGCCTTTTGACTTATCTTCTACAGGATCGCTGATATCCATAAGAGCAATGGAAGTATCATCAACCTCAGCAGCGCTTGCAGTTAAAGAAAAGGGCACTACGCTCATAAGAACTGCCAGACAAAGCGCAACTGCTAAAATTCTCTTTTTCATAATCTTTCTCCTTTGAAATAGCTATGTGCATAGATAATAATCCACACTAAAATTATAAATCTTTTTGGCAAAAAAGTAAACCTATTATATTGACTAATTTTTACATATATTGTTTGTTGGTTTTGCACAAGCACGTGCAAAAAAGCCATTATTTTACTATTTTAAATAATATTTGACCTCTGTTTTAGTTTGTGATAAAATATCTACGGAGCTGTTTGTGTGGCAGCGCAGGCTTTATTGCCTGTGAGGAAAGTCCGGGCTTCACAGGGCGGGATAACTGCTAACGGCAGCCGAAGGTGACTTTAGGGAAAGTGCAACAGAAAACAACCGCCTGCGAAAGCAGGTAAGGATGAAAAGGCGGGGTAAGAGCCCACCGGGGCGCAGGTAACTGAGCTCGCTGTGTAAACCCTATCCGAAGCAACATCCGATGGAAGAAAAGGCAAAAAGGGGTTGCCCGCTCCTCTTTTCTTCGGATGGCGAAGAGGTGCCTGGCAACAGCGCATCCAAGATAGATTGCCACACTCGACAGAACCCGGCTTACAGAACAGCTCCATAAAAGCAAAAAAGCACCCGCAAGGGTGCTTTTTTAGTGAAAAGTGAAGAGTGAATAGTTTGGTGGGTTTTGCTTGCGCAAAACCTTCACTTATTACCTCTTACCTATTACTTCTTACCTCAAAAAAGGCGCCCTGCGGGCGCCTTTTTTATGCAATGATCTTTTTAACATTTTGGATCTTACTTTCGGCAGCCGAAAGTTTTGCCTTGACGCTTTCAAGCTCAGCCTCAAGACTCTTTATCTTCTTTTCACACTCGGCGTGCGAGGACTCACTCGAGTTCTTTGTGTCAAAAGCGGCAAGAACAGCTGTGAGCGCGGCGTTCTGATCGCTTGAGTTGAATTTGTAATCGGTGTCTTCGAGCCCGCTTGCCTTTTTATTGGCAATGAGCATATAGGGTGTGGGATCAACAGCTGTATTATCAACACGCATTTCAACGTGAACGTGAACGCCTGTGCTGTTTCCCGTCGTTCCCATAGTTCCGATCTTGGTAACCCTTGTCACCTTATCACCAACCTTGACCTTTACGCTGTCCTTAACAAGATGGCAGAGAATGATCCTTATCCTCTCAAAGCCGTTGGGCTTTATCGAAACATATCTGCCCCAGCCGTCTGCATCCCAGCCAACGACGGTCACCTCTCCGTCGCAGATAGAATAAAGGCTTTTGTTATCTGCGGTGATGTCAACGCCCTTATGTCCGTTTTTCCACATACTGCCGCTCTGGCCGAAAACGGCGGTTACATTAAAAACATTGTTTACGGGGATATTGGTGGTATATGATGCCATCAGCCTTTCACCCCTGTCCCCAAGCTTTTCTTGGAAATTATGTTTTTATAAAGGTCGTGAATGTAATTGCTGCCGCGGGAAATTAAAATTCCGGTAAGCACATTGCCAACATAAGCTATGCCGCTTTCAATTCCCACAAGAGCAGGAATGTCAAGCCCGTAGGCAAAGCTTATAACAATACCGAACAGCACCGCGACGATCTGCTGCCACTGGATCTTCTTTTCCACTACCCAGGTCTTAACATAGGCTATAATAGCCTCTATGATGACCGCCATAACCAAAACTGCTGAAATCTCCATAAAACCTCTCCTTTAAGTAAAATATGCTAAACCTGCATAACAAGCGCAAGTATTGCAACAACGATACTGCTTACTGCCGCCGAGATGACCGCCCCCGCAATAAGCCTTTTATAGTGCTTAAAACTGTCGCTCGGCTCTCTTTCGACCGCCGAGATGCGAGCGCCCATCTCATCGACCTTACTGTCAATAGACTCGGTTTTGACCGCAATCTTTTCAACAGCGTTTGTAAGGCGGCGGATATCCTTGACCTCGTCCTTTATCTCTGTAAGCTGATGAAAGATGTTTTTCTCGTCAGCCTCCAGCTTTGCCACCCTTTCGTGAAGCTCCATTTTCCTTCCACCTCGCTTACTTTTCCTCTAACGCTTTAATGCGCCTGTCAAGAGCGCTTAAGGCGCGGTCAAGCTCGCGCCTTAAGCGGTCAAGCTGACCGTATATGTCCTCAATGCTCTTTCTGTCGGTAACTATTTTTGTAAGTCCTACTGACTCTGCTGCCATCTGCATTCTCCTCCCAAGGTATAGCTGAAGTTTATGTAATCTATCTGAGCCTCGCCCCAGCCGTAAACCTTTATTTTTATTTTCTCGCTCTTTGTGTTCGGGAGCGGAATACAAATGGTTTTGCCGCCCTCTGTAAAAAAGCTTCCAAGGGTCTGAAAACCGCCGTTATCGTAAGAAATAGCTACCTCAACTCTGCCTGCTATGGCGCGCTTTATGTAAATGCCCAGCTTAGATGCCTGCTTTTTTCTCGGTGTGTCAAGATGAATATCCTGAGTTACCGCCTCCCAATAAAAAGAGTTGCCGTCGTTATCTGTCGGCTCATCCTCGTATGAGGTATCCATTTTATAGACATAATATCCGTCGGTAAAATACAACTTCCCGTTGTAAAAAGCTGAGCCGGTGCCTAAAAAAAGCCCATCTCTTGCCCAAAGCTTTTTTTCGGTGTTATAGGTGTAGATACACTCATTCGACTTGCCTGCTATTTTTACATAGAGAATGTCTCTACCGCCGCCGAGGACCGCCTTTGAGTTGTCGGTGCTGACGTCACATATAGCGTCGGAGATCAGCGAAATGCTGCTGCCGTCATACCTGACAACTCCCTCCTTTGAGAGAAAGTAAAGAACACCGCCAACCTCGCAAACTGCAAAGCGGTTTACACAGCCTAAATCTGCGATTTTGTAAATATTAAAGCTGTCCGCATCGTCACCACAGAGCTCAAAAACCTCATTCTCCGTAAAAAACATAGCGTGATCCTTGTACGTGATGCAGGCGGTAAATTTCGACTTTGTTTCAACAGACTTAAAGTACGCTCTGTTCCCTGCTATTTCAGGGGTTTTAGTGTAATCCCACTCATAGACATCGTCATCGGCACAAGCTCGTATCTGCTTTCGTCTGCAACCAAAAACTCTGTTTTTGTATACAGTTATATCGTTAAAAACAGGAGCAGAAAACCTTGTTGGCATATCTATTGCTGTTATGGATGAAGCCATCGCGTTCTGGCTGCTGTCAGTAGTTTTAAGATTAAAAAGGCAGACCAGTCCGTCAAAAACGCAGAACATTGAGCTTGACACATCGTCATTACCTGCGGTGTAAATGCAGGAAAGCGAGGAAAAATCATCGCCATAATAAAGTCTGGTGCTGCCTGCATAGCTCGTTGTAAGATATGCCTTGTCAAAACTGAAAATTCCGGTTATCTTTTCTCCGTTCGGCACACCGAAAACGATTCTGCGCCCCTTTCTTGTTGTAAGTGCGGGAAAATACTTTGACGATATTCCCGCAGTATATGAAAGCGAGTTAAATGCCGCATTGGGACGCTTGTCAAGACCCATAAACTCGTTTATGGTAAGACTTTGCCGCTTTATTTCGTTAAGTTTTGGAAAAACAAACATTTTCCCACCTCCTACCATATGTTTTTATATGATGTTGCTATGAAGTTTTGCTCCTCGTCCTCTGGTGTTTCGTCCTTCGGTGTCTCGTCCTGCGGTGCCTCACCCTTAGGAGCATTTGCTATTTCTGCCTTAAGAGCATTCAGCGCCTCTGCATAAAGCAGACTGTAATTGTTGAGCATATCTATATTGCCGCTCATCAGTGCCTCGCGCGATAGAATGTGGTAAAGATAAATCTCATCATGTCCGTAACCGAGAAAAAGCGTGCGATAGGTTATATCCTCTTCATAAATCTCATCAGGTACCACAAGATATTCAATATAAATTTCTCCACTGTCAAAAGCTTCTGAAAAGACAATGCATCCATACTCGCAAATATACCCATCAGAAACATATGAATATCTCCTTTGTATCTCTCGACCATTTACAAAAACTCGGGTTACATAGCTTTCATCAACATCAAGCTCATATATCTTTTTACCGGGCTCGACATCATACGTTCTTGTCTGTGTTTTTCTGACAATATCAACCGCGAGCCTTCTTTCAAGTGTATTCAGAATACTGAGTATCTGACTTGTTGTGAGTCTGCAGTCAAAATCATTCTGAAGCCGAGTGATTAAAATGTCCACAGTGGTCATACGCTTTGCTCCTTTTTAATTTAGTTGTGCATATATGCAATGTATTTTTGTGCCTCTCTTTCTTGATGGGCAGCGTCATCGAGTGCAAGCTTTACGCACAGCGGAACCTCAACCTCAACTCCGCGGCGAATGATATAGGTTTTGCCGTTTACGATAACCGTTACATCATCGGTGTAGCTGTGTCCATCATAAAAGAGCTTGATTTTAACTTTTTTCTCTTGTGTTTTTTTGTTTTTCATTTTGCTTCTCCTTTTTATAGAGGCGCGGCATATAGCCGCGCCCGATTAAAATTAGTCTTCAAGAGAGCTTGCAGTTTCTACTCTTACCATAAAAGGCTGAGAGAGAATTGCAGCAGTTTTTAAAGCTTTCCAGCCAACAGTTGCTCTCTGGTCGAGCGGGTCGCCCGAGCCTGCAGAGCCAAGCTGCTTGATGATGGTTTTAAGTCCGCCGCCCTCAACCTCGGTAACGCCGTAAGCATCGGCACCGATGAACAGGGTTGAATAAACGGGGATTCCGCCACAGCCGCCATTGCCCGACAAGATCTCCATACCAGCGTACAGCTCTGCGCCCGAGGGAATATCATCAACAGTAAGTATTCCTGAGCTTGCATCAGCGGCAACAACTGTGTAGTATCCGGGGCCAATGCTCAGATACTTGCCAACAAGACTCTCAGCCTCCGGCTGAGAAAATCCGCCGTCTACGCTGATTGTGTTTGCATCTTTGTCAACTTCTTCACCAACCATAAGAAGACGTCCGTCTGTAGTAAGGGACTCGCTCCTAAACACCTTGGCCTCACTGCTTTCGATAAAGCGGCAGCCGAAAATTCTGCCGATCTCGCCCTCATACCAATCCTGAGGATTGTACTCCTTAACGCTCTGCCATTCGCTGTCATTCATAAGGTCGTAAGCGACATTAGGGTGAATGATGGCAATATAGCTGCCGTTGATCTTCTTGGCAAGGCCTTTCTTGAGGGTGTTGACAGCCTTTTTAACAGCAGCAACTGTCATTGTGTAATCTCGGGTAATCTCATGGCGAGCAGAGATCTCGCCCGCCGCATACTGAACGTTTGTGCCGGCGTTGATAACCTCTCTGGTAACGGTGTCGAGAGTTCTGCCCGCTTGGTCGCCAAGGATAACGGTCGCCTCAAGGATGTTGTTATCAACAGCGGTTAAGTCAAGAACGTCGGAAACTGTTACATAGTCGCCGTACTGCTTAACGGTTGCGCTGTGCTTTGACCAGTCAAGCTTCTTGCCGTCGGGGGTCACGCCCTCGGTAAGAGGAGAGCTTGCCTTGGGAAAGGGATTGAGCTTTCTAAACTCAATGGTCTTTCCGCCGTTTTTGGGGATAGAGCGCTTCTGACCGAAACGGTCATGTACTAAAAGAGGCTCTGCATTGCGGATAAGCTCGGTGTCGTAAAAGGTTTTCATCTCTACGCTGGAAATTTCCTGACCTTCCCCGCTCTGTGTGGTTACATTTGTGTTAAATTCTGACATATTATCATTTCTCCTTCTTTAAAAGGTAATGCGCTCGCCGCGCCTTACCCTTTCTCTTATGTCGGCGCGTTGCGCCTCTGATAAATTCCTTGGGTCAAGTGTTGCTGAAAAGCTGCCGTATCCGGATGTGGCGGCCTCATCGGGCCTTAACCCTCTTAATCGGATCTCGCGGATTATGCTTTGCTCCTGCTCCTGCCTCTCAAAAGCCAAAATCTCAGAGATGTGTAGAGCGTCAAAAGCCTGCTTTACCGAAAATCCGTTCTGTAACAGCGCCGTAAAGCGCTCATCTGCGAGCAAGACATCCGCCTGCCCGATGCCGTAAATTGAGCCCTCGCTTTCGGCGAGCCGTTTAAGCTCACCTTGGAGAGCATCTGCAGAAATCACCTCGGTGGTTTCCGTTTTTTGCGCGTTTTTCTCGCTTCTCAGAGCCTCAGACAACTCGCTTACAGAGCTGACGTTAAAGCTTTCAAACAAGGCACCGAGGGAACTTTTTGTGCTTTCAAGCTCCTCGGCGGTCTGCCTTGCCTTTAAAAGCCGCTTGCCAAGCGCCTTGTCGATGCAGGTCTGAAACTCCTCCTGCGTTTTAAAAACGCGGTAGACCTCCTGCTCGTTTTCCGTTACCTCGGGCGTCCCCTCGTTTACGGAGAGAATGTCTGCATTCTCGGCAGGGTCTGTATCTAATATTTTGTTTTCTTCCATTTAGTTTTCTCCTTTCAGCTCATTAAGAAGGCGAATGACCGCCTGCTTGTTGTCAAGCACCATAGCGTTAAGTGCCGCCTTTGCACCCTCGCAATTCTCCTTATTAAAAGCGCCGCTTTTAAACAGCTCCATAATAAGCTCGTTGTGGGTGATGGAATCAAAGACGTTCTTTTTATATGCCGAAACCTCGATGTCAAAAACTGCGGCAGAAAACTCGTCGGCACAGCCTGCGGTTATGTAACCGACAGAGCCGTCCTCGCCAGTTATGCGAAAGCTTCTCTTTTCTGTATAGAACTGCGAAATGAGCTCGATTACCATATATACCACCTGCGAATAGGCTCTGTAGGAGGAATCTATGGCATCGCGAGTTAGCTTGCTGCCCGCCTGCTGAAGAGCTGAGATGGCGGCATAGGCAGTAACACCCTTGGCGGTGTCGCCCTGCGAGAAATCTCGGTTTCCGATAACCTCTTTAAGCTCACTTATCTTGTTGTCGCGGCAGGTTAAAACGCTCTGCGGCAGCGACTGAGCTTGAATAGGACGCACCGAACTGTCGTCAACGCTTCTGTCGCACTCGATAAAGTCGACCGAAAGATCAGAAAGCTTCTCTGGATCAATTCCGCCGTCGCGCTTTACCAAAAATCTCGGTCTTGAGGAAATGAGAGCATTTCTCTCGATAAGATACTCAAGCTTGTCTATCTGCGCTTGAGCATTTTTGCCGACGTCTATCATTCCCATACCAAAGGGCGAGCCTTCGACGGGTATAAGGGTGTCAACAACAAAGGGATAAAGGCCGTGGTTGTAAAGACCGCTGTCGCACAAAACAGGATCGGTCTTACTTGAATAGACCGCCTTTTCGCCGATGATCTTGGTAAGATGAACAACCGTTTTGCCGTTTTGGTTTACCGCCTTTTCGTAGCAGTCGATGATCAGCACTCTGCCCCTTAAGTCCTCTGTGCCGAAATAGCTTTTAAGGCTTATGTCCTCGCCGCTCTTTATGTCGGCGTTGGGATAACGACGTAGCGCCTCGCTACTGTCGCAAAGCGAAAGGACAAAGATGTATTTACTGTCCTGAATATCGTCGATATAAGGTTGGCTGTAAAATCTCAAAAGGTCAATTTTCTTTATCGAAATGTCGCCAAGCCCGTTCTCTAAGCTGTTGTCCCAGAAAACGCCGTAAACTCCGCTTCCTTGTTTGAGCTTGTACCACCAAACGTCAGAATAGGTTTCCTTAAAGCCATTTTTCTGCAGCACCATCGGAACGATCTTGGAAAGGCTCTGCGCCCTCTCTCTGTCGCCCGACTCACGCTCTAAAATGAGGGGCTGAGGATAGTTATCCATAGCGTCGGCGTGTCTGTTCCAGATGCCGTTTAAGAGATACGAGCCGGCAGGTCTGTAAGAAGCGTCCTGCGTAGAGCCGACTATGTACTGCCAGTGGTTGCCCTTAAACCAGTTTTCGTTTTCAATAACGTTCCTGTCCGCCTTGTCCTTAGCGCCCCTGTATGCCTTAAACGCCTCGAGCATTACGGCGGTCTCCTCCTTTGAAAGAGGGGGCGCGCTCTGTTTTTTTACTGTGATCTCGTGTCCTGCGATGTTAATTGTTTTTTCCATTTTCCTTCTCCTTTTTTAAAATGCGTAGGGGTTTGTGACAGATGGGCGCTCAAAAAGCTCCAGCGGGTCAAAGCCACCCTTTTGCACTTCTTCTTTTTTCCTTTCGGGGTAGATTGGTTTATACATACACATATATCGGGTCTCGTCATAGATATGGTCCTCAGCGTCGGTGTTTATGTCCTCGACCCGATTTATGTCGTAGGTGAGAGCGGGCAGAGTCCTTATAAAGTCGCGGCAGGTTTTGAAAACATAGAGCATAGGTATTCCACGCTCGTCAAAGGCAAGTCGGTGGTGTACCTGCATTTTACCCGCAATTCTCTCGTTGTCGCCGCCCTCAAAATAGATGCCCTGCCGTTCCAAAATTGCCGCAATGCAGCCGTCGCTGCCTCGGCTCTCGTCAAAGATAGAGGGATCGGCGATGCCTATGATATGCCTGCCCTTTTCGTACCTGTCCTCGTACTTCCTAATAAGCGATGCCACCTCGTGCGGTGGCATTTTCATTCCTGTGTTGGCGCGACGGGTAAGTCCCGTGGCGCTGTCCTTTGGACTCCCGTAAATTTCGGCGTACCTGTAAAGCCGTCCCTCCCTATCCTGCGCCCAGTAGCCGACCGAAAAGGGCCGCGAATAACCCCAGTCAAGACTTCTGTACCTCTGCCAGTCGTCTGGTATAACAAACGGCTCGATAACGTGGGTGAAAAGCCTGTCGCGATAGTGCTTGGGGTCGTTTACAAACTCGGCAAAAACCTGCCCCTCAAAAACGTTCCAGTCGCCAAGCAGAAGCGCTTTTCGCAAGGCGGGCGGCTTTTGCTCAAGCTCGATTATGTACTCGGGATTTAGATGCGGGTTGTCGGTAGCGTAGGCGGGAATGTACTGCCGCGTTACCACCCTGCTCTCACTTAAAACCTGCGAGTAAATTGGAAACTCGTTAACCTCAAAGGGCGGCATAGCGTCAATAAAGGTCTGCTTTACCCAGCCGTGCCCCACGCCGCCGGGGTTTGTAGTAAGCCTTATTTTCGGCTTAATATTAAGCTTTTTTGGCGCTCTTAATCTCGTTTTGAGATAATCGTAAATTTCCTGGGTAAAATGAGTAAGCTCGTCGATGTAAAGGCGGTGCATTTCGGTGCCTTGGTATTTGAGCGCGTCCTGCATATTTCTGCAAAACCGAAAATGCAAGGTCGAGCCGTTGTGAAAGCGCAGGTCGTGGCTCACCCTTGAATACTTATAAAGCTCCTGCGGAATGCACCTTAGCGCCTCTGCAATAAGTGTGCTTTCAAGCTCGGGATAGCTTCGGCGGAAAAGGTAGCTGTCGATGCCGTCGTGCTCCAAGGCGTCAATGGCCGCCTCCATAACTATCGCCCTGCTCTTGCCGCCGCCTGCCGCCCCGCCGTAAAGAACCTCGTCGGCCTTTGATGCGTGAAAAAGCGCCTGCTTTTCTGTCGGGGTGTAGTCGAGGGTGTAGGTCATTCTTTTCCCGCCTCTGCTCTCGGTATGCTGTGGGTCACGATAATTGCCTGCCCCTCACTCTTACCCTGCTCCTTTCCAAACTTTTCAACAAGCGTTCCCAGCGCCGAGGCTATCTGATTTATAGGCGCCTGCTCGAGCTTTTCGGGACGTGAGAGCTCCTTCATATAAAGACGGATCAGCTTTTGCGCTCGAGCCATATTTTTGTCAATGAGGTTTTTGTTATCAGCCATATTCTCACCGCCTTTCAATATTTTTTCATCATGTGAATGCTGTCCCACATATCGTCTACCTGCTGATTTAAGAGTGCTATCCTTATGTAAAGTTCGTCGCGATGCCCGCCGTCAAGGCAGTAAAGCTCGCGCGTCAGCTCGTCAACTCTTTTTTCAAGCAGTCTTATCTGGGTCTTGTACTGCTCGCAAAGCTCCTTGTAACTACTCATTTTGTCGCCTCCCTGCGTTTTGTCTGATTCCATCTTAATACACAAAAAAATTCTATAGTGGAAATTCTTGAAAAATTGCCGCCGAAATATTGCCAGCACGGCTTTATTGTGCTAAAATTGTTGTATCAAAAGTGGGAGGTGCGCGGTGAAAGAGATAACGCTTGGAAGTAACGACGGCGGTCAGCGCATTGACAAATTTCTTTCGAAAACGCTGTGCAAAATGCCCCAGAGTATGCTCTATAAGTCACTCAGAAAGGGCAGGGTGAGGGTAAACGGCAAAAAGATTACCGACGGAAAGTTTATGCTTACTAGCGGAGACACACTCTCGCTTTACATAAATGACGAATTTTTTGAGACAGAACCCACCAAGTTTGATTTTCTTACCGCCCCCGCAAATATCGACATAGTTTACGAAGACGAAAACATTCTGCTTGTAAACAAAGCGCCTGCCCTCGCAGTTCACGATTTTGAGGGCAGTAGCACCGACACGCTGATAAACAGAATCATTCATTATTTATATAACAAAAAGGAGTACATCCCCGAAAACGAAAACTCCTTTGAGCCGGCGCTTTGCAACCGCATCGACCGCAACACCTGCGGCATAGTGATCGCGGCGAAAAATGCGGCGGCGCTTCGGGAAATGAACGAGATGATACGGCTTCACAGGGTCGAGAAAAAGTACCTCGCACTTTGCCACGGCGCCCCCAAAAAAGAGAACGGCGAGCTTAAATTCTATCTTAAAAAGCTTGCCGACAAGAATATAGTAGAGGTAAGCGAAAAGCCCTTTCCCGACCACAAAACTGCAATCACGCTCTATAAGGTCTTAAAGAAAACGCCCGAGTTTTCGCTACTCGAGCTGACACTTAAAACGGGCCGCACCCACCAGATAAGAGCCAGCCTTTCACACATCGGCTGCTCCATAGTCGGTGACGGAAAGTACGGCAAGAGCCACGCGCTCGACCTAAAACTCGGCTTTCCCTATCAAGCGCTCTGCTCTTACTACGTGAAATTTAATTTTGAAGAAGCGGGCACACTAAAATATCTCAACGGCAAGAGCTTTACTGTGTCGGATATATGGTTTAAGGACAAAATTTGAAAGGACAATTAAAATGCACGGACTTGGAACACTTATAAACGTAGCCGCAATTTTGCTTGGCGGCTTCATCGGTCTTTTTCTCAAAAAAGGCCTTGACGAGAAGCTTATCGACTCGGTTATGAAGGCCATCGGCGTTGCCGTTATGTTCGTAGGAATAAGCGGCGCACTCACAGGTCTTTTAAAGGTAACCGATGGTGGATTAGAAACAAGCGGCACAATGCTGATGATAATATCGCTTATTTTAGGAACGTTCGTCGGCGAGCTTTTGAAGATAGAGGACAGACTTGAAAGCGTTGGCGAAAAGCTTAAAAAGGCGGTCAAGGCAAAGGACAGCGGAAGCTTTGTTGAGGGCTTTGTTACCACCACACTTATCTTCTGCGTCGGCGCAATGGCAATAGTCGGCTCGCTTGAGGACGGGCTTACGGGCAACTTCAGTATGCTCGCCGCCAAGTCGGTGCTCGACGGAATTATGGCGATAATTGTTGCCTCGACCATGGGCATCGGTGTTCTCTTTTCGGCGATCCCTGTTTTTCTCTATCAAGGCGCAATAACCCTGCTTGCCGAGTTTATCTCCCCTGTCTTAAGCGACCAGCTTGTTTTAAACCTTTCCTACATCGGCTCGGCACTTATCTTCGGCATTGGTGTAAACCAGGTGTTCGGCAAAAAAATAAAGACGGGAAATATGCTCCCCGCCCTTTTGGTCCCCATTGTATATGAACTTTTCACAAAGCTTGTGCTCCCCTTGTTCTAAAAAGTAAAAAGGCTGTGGCAAATTTGCCACAGCCTTTTTATGTATTATAGATCTAACAGTTGCTTTTTCTTTACCTCAAACTCTTCTTTTGTTATAACACCTTGATCTAATAAATTTTTATACTTTATTATCGCATCAGCGCCGTTCAAAACCATATTTTCGGAAGTCTCTTCATCGTCGTCGGATTGCTTATCAAGAACTGCCCAGATTAAAGCACCCACCCAGCCTATTACTGTGGCACCAAGAAAAAAATTTATTAAAATTACAGCAATCGTATTTTTGTGGTTCCTTTTATACGCAATAAAAGAAGGCAACATATATATTGGAATACCAATTACAGCAACCAATATTATTACAACAATCATTTCCCAAATCATTTTCTTTTTCCTCCTAAAAATAAAAAGTGCGCAGCCGAAGCTACGCACCGAAAAATGCATAACTCCGATTGCTGCGACACAAACGTTTCTCTCCTTGTAAAAGGTATGCGAAAAATGAGCATGCATTTTTACCATAAATAAAAATACACACCTATTACAAGGTTTATTCAGTTTGTGTCGCAATATTAGTTTACCATTATTTTTACATAAAATCAAGAAAGTTTTAATATTATGCTACCAAAAAGAAAAAGCCTGCCGCTCGGCAGGCTTTTGTCATATATACCAAATAACAACCTTAACTTTTGTAACATACGCCGTTTGTCTGTCGGCGCATATTGTGATATACTTTAAATAGAAACGAAACTCTCATCGCCTCCCTCTGACGAGGGAGGTGGCAAAACCGTAGGTTTTGACGGAGGGAGAGAAATGTTTTATTTATCTCTCCCTCAGTCTTTTGCTACGCAAAATCCAGCTCCCTCGTCAGAGGGAGCCAAAAAAGGCGGTGCTTTATGAAAAAATACGTTATTGCGCTTGACGAGGGCACGACCAGCGCCCGCAGCATCCTTTTTGACCGAGATCTTAATATCGTAAGCCTATCTCAGCACGAGTTTACCCAGATCTACCCTCAGCCGAGCTGGGTCGAACACGACCCTATGGAAATTTACGCCAATCAGTACGCCACGCTGACCGAATGCATCGCTAAAAGCGGCGTTTCGCCCGACGAGATCGCGGGCATCGGCATCACCAACCAGCGTGAGACCACTATCGTTTGGGAAAAGGCAACAGGTAAGCCCGTTTACAATGCGATAGTCTGGCAGTGCCGCAGAACTGCGCCGCTCTGCCAAAAACTCATAGATGACGGACACGCCGACTATATAGAAAAGGCAACGGGACTTCGTCCCGATGCATATTTCAGTGCCACCAAAATCAAGTGGATATTAGATAACGTAGAGTGTGCGCGTGAAAAGGCAGAGCGCGGCGAGCTGCTATTTGGCACAGTTGACACCTGGCTTGTCTGGAAGCTTACAGACGGCAAGGTGCACGTTACCGACCGCACAAACGCCTCGCGCACAATGCTCTACAACCTCGAAAACGACGACTGGGACGACAAATTACTCTCCCTTTTAGACATTCCCCGCTCTATGCTGCCCGAGATAAAGAGCAGCAGCGAGGTTTACGGATACGCTAACATAATGGGTAGCAAAATTGCCATAAGCGGCATGGCAGGCGACCAGCAGGCCGCCCTGTTCGGTCAGCGTTGCTTTAACAAGGGCGACGCCAAGATAACCTACGGAACGGGCTGTTTCCTTCTGCTTAACACGGGTAGCGAGCGTGTTTTCAGCCGCCACGGGCTTATAACAACCGTTGCCGCTGCAGAAAAGGGCAGAAAATGCGAGTACGTTCTTGAAGGCAGCGTTTTTGTCGGAGGAGCAGTTATTCAGTGGCTGCGAGATGAACTGCGTCTTATTTCCGACTCAAAGGACAGTGAATATTTCGCCCGCAAGGTCAAAGATAACGGCGGGGTTTACATAGTTCCCGCCTTTGCAGGACTTTGCGCACCGCATTGGGACAGCGAGGCGAGAGGCACTATCACGGGCCTCACTCGCGGAAGCGGCAGAAACCACATAATAAGAGCCGCCCTCGAATCCATAGCCTTCCAGAGCCACGATGTTATCGCCGCTATGCAGGCCGACATCGGTGGAGAAATTAAAAACCTCAAGGTTGACGGCGGTGCCAGCAACAACAACTTTTTAATGCAGTTTCAGGCAGATATTTCAAACACTTGTGTTTTCCGCCCCGAGCTTAGCGAAGCGACCGCCGCAGGCGCGGCACTCCTTTCTGGACTCGGCGTCGGCTTCTTTAAGGACCGCGACGAAATATGCCTAAAGGCGCAAAATCAGAGCGTTTTCTCGCCCGAAATAGCAGAAGACGAGCGCCAAAAACTACTGAGCGGCTGGCAGGGCGCGCTCAGAGCCTGCAAAACACACTAAAAGGAGGCTTACTATGGCTGTTACGGTAATCGAAAAGAGGGTTCTTTCCTCTGACAAAATCCACACCCTCGCGGGCAAGGTCTACCTGCCCGACGACGAGCCAAAGGGGCTTTTTCAGGTCGTTCACGGAATGACCGAACACATAGAACGCTACGACGAGTTTATGCGCACCATGGCAGAATACGGCTATATATGCTTTGGCTACGACCACCTCGGCCACGGAAAAACGGCAAACGACGACAGCGAGCTTGGCTTTATCGCCTCTAAAAACGGCTGGAAGCTGCTTATTTCGGACGTTGTTTGCTTTGCCTCGGCAATGCGCCTTGAGTACGGCAAAAATCTCCCCTATATCTTGATGGGACACAGTATGGGCTCGTTTATCGTGCGAATGGCGTCGGTTTTGTATCCCGCTCCCGACAAACTCATCATTATGGGAACGGGCGGCCCCAACCCCGCATCGAGCGCTGGGCTTGCGGTTTTAAAGGTAATTCGTGCCGTTTACGGCGAGAGGCACATTTCGCCTTTTGTGGAAAAGCTCGCCTTTGGCAGCTACAACAAGATTTTCGGCAATGACGACCCGCATAACTGGCTTACCAAAGACCCCGAAATCCGCAAAAAGTACGCCGCCGACAAATTCTGCACCTTTCATTTTACAACAAGCGCTCTGCAGGATCTTATCACCCTTAACAAAATGTGCAACAAACGCAGTTGGTTTAGCTCAATAAACCGCCGCATGCCCATTCTGCTCGTTTCGGGGCAGGATGACCCTGTTGGAAATTACGGCAAGGGCGTTTTAGAGGTGCGCCACCGATTAGATAAGCAGGACGCCAATGTTTTCATCCGTCTTTATGAGGACTGCCGACACGAAATCTTAAACGACTCCTGCAAAAACGAAGTCACCGAGGACATCCTCGAATTTGTAAGCAGACATTAAGCAAAAAGGTTCCCTTTTGCACAGGGGACCTTTTACTACTAAGGTTTGGCTTAATTTGTAGGGACCGGCGCCCCGACGGACCACCAAGGCCTCTCCTTGAGGAGAGGCTCCGCCGCGAGCGGTGGTGAGGTGTAGCCGCCGCAGGCGGCGTTTTTTGTTATTCTTTATTTTCGCTCACGCCGCGAGGGCGCTCCCTTTCTTTCGTCAAAGAAAGGAAGCAAAGAAGACTTAAAAAGAGAGAGGGAGCCCGCCCCTCTCTCTCGCACTGCGACATCAAGGTTTTATCGTAATTGCGTTTCGCTGGTGTTGTTTAATTAGTTTCATTTTTGTTTTATGTTATCTCTATTAGATGCAGAGTAATTATGCGAAACGAGTTTTATAAAACGGAAATCGCCGTTTCGCCGTGCTCACTCTCTGGCGGCAAGGGGCAAGCCCCTTGACCCCTCTTACAGAGATATAAAGGAAAGGTTTTAGATTTAACTACTTTTGAACACTCATTCAATAAAACTCGTAAGAATAGCATCAGACGAACTGTCCGCCAAGGCCTCTCCTTGAGGAGAGGCTCCGCCGCGAGCGGTGGTGAGGTGTAGCCGCCGCAGGCGGCGTTATTTTTACAATGTTCTTTTCTTTCGCTCACGCCGTAAATAAAAAAGCCCCCTCTGACGAGAGAGCTTTTAACTTTTTACTTTTTAAACACATCCGTAAAATACTTATAGCTTCCTTTTAAAAGGGCGCTGCCGCCGAGGTAGCAGGCGATTGCTTCACCCAAGCCTACGTATAGGCAGGTTGCTAAGAGTGTCGGCACCGAGGTGTCCCCTATGACCACAATGCAAAGCTCGGCTCCGACAAACAGAGCATTGAGCAGTACAGGCGGCAGCGGAGCCAAGAGGTAAAGGGCGGCGCCGCGACATTTTTTGCCGATATACGCCGTCATTAGAGCGGCCAAAAAGGTTGCCGTCGTTCCTACCAAGGCATCTATCAGCCCCAGCGGATTTGCCCCCAAGATAAAGCCGAAAATGTTGGATATAAAGCAACCAAGGGTAAGCCCCACGGTCGCAGGCGGGCAGATAGCGGGCAGAACAGTCATAGCCTCGCTTAAGCGCAGCTGAACGGGGCCAAAGCTTATGGGCGCGACAATGAGAGTCAGCGCGGTATAAAGAGCGGCGATGATTGCCCCCATTGTAAGTTTTTTTACTGTGATGTTTTTCATTTTCTCACTCCTGATGCCTATAATGACTATGTTTATGTCGAAATAGGGCAATGCCTTATTTCGACAGCGAATTCTCTGAAATCGCAAATAATTACCAAAGGTAATTGAACATATTCATTTCAATGATATCGAAGTTGCAAAAAACGAACTAAAACGTTTTTTGCAACATAGAGCCGATTTTTATCGGCTTTGTCGAGAAATTAGGCCAATTTCTCGACATTCGATAATCATTATAATTATAGCCTTTTTTATTGTGTTTTTCAAGAGCAGATTTATAAACCAAAACCAAAGTTTAAAAGTTTATTCACAACCTTTTAACACATTTAAAAAAATAAAGGTCTATAATAAAATCACACTCAAGGCTTAACCGCAAGAGCCGAGAGTGTCAAGAATCTTTTTCATGGTGTCCTCTCCGGACACTAAGACGCACATCGGTTCACCCTCCCGATGTGCGTTTTTCTTGTTTTTTGAAGAAAAGTGGAGTATACTTAAAGGGAAAGGGGTGAGAGGATGTTTTTGCCGGATTACATTAAACAAATCATATCGCTTTTGGAGAACGCGGGGCATGAGGCTTACGCCGTTGGCGGATGCGTTCGCGACTGCCTTTTAAACAGACCCTGCTCCGACTACGATATAACAACCTCTGCCCTGCCCGATGAAGTTAAAAAAGCACTTTGCGGCATCACCGTTATAGAAACGGGAATCAGCCACGGTACAGTTACCGCAGTTGTAAACGAAAACCCCGTTGAGATCACCACATACCGCGAAGATCTTTCTTACAGCGACCACCGCCGACCAGACGCCGTTCGCTTTTCAAGCAGCTTATGTGCTGACCTTGGGAGACGCGACTTTACCATAAACGCTCTCGCCTACAGCGAAAAAAGCGGCATAATCGACCTTTACGGTGGCAAAGCCGACCTTGAAAAAGGTATCATCCGCACAGTCGGCGACGCACAGGAGCGTTTTAATGAGGACGCTCTGCGAATTCTTCGCGCTCTGCGCTTTTCCTCTCAGCTCGAATTTGAGGTTGAGGAAAAAACCGCTGCAGCCTGCCTTTCAAACTGTGAACTTTTGTCCTTTGTTTCAAAGGAACGCATCTACAGCGAGCTTAAAAAACTTATTTGCGGCAAAAACGCCGCCGACTGCCTTTTAAATTTTCGCCAAATAATTTTTTATATTCTCCCCGCTCTTGAAACGGCGCATTTTGACTCTGCGCTCTCTGCCCTGCCGCTTCTCCCCGAGGATTTTGCCCTGCGGTTTGCAAGCCTTTTCTATCATATCGGCTCCGCTGCCGCCGCAGATGCTCTTCGAACCTTAAAAGCTGACAAAAAGACCACCATTGAAACCAAAACCCTTATAGAAAACCTGCCGCTTAAAGCAGAAATGAACGGCAGAGAAATTAAAACTATGCTTTCCAAAATTGGAGAAGAAATGTTTTTTAAGCTGATCGTGCTTGAAACAGCCTTTGCAAGCGAGTCAAGAAAGGCAGAGCTTAAAAAAACAAAAACCGCCGCCGAAAATATAATAAAACGCGGCGAGTGCTACTCGCTCTCTACCCTTAAAATAAGCGGCAGCGACCTTGCCTCCCTTGAAATCGAGGGCAGGCAAATAGGTCAGGTTTTGAACAGACTGCTTGCCGCGGTTATAAACGACGAGATACCCAATGAAAAATCCACCCTTTTAGAAAAAGCAAAGCTCCTGTAAATTACAGGAGCTTTTGTGTTTTTTCTCTCTTTTTCCAGCTTACAAAGCCGTATAGGTCATTTGCAAGGAACATAACAAAGCATACAAGCACCGAAATATAAGAAACGTCCTCGTAGCTTGCAAGCTCCCACAAAACAATTAAAACAACATCATTTGCGGCGTATGCAAGAGCATAATAGGCGCTACGCCTGAAGGTGAGATACACCGCGATAAAACTTGTCGTAACCGAAATCGTGCTGGGAATTAAATTTGCAGTATTAAAAGCCTTGAGTACAAAATAGAAGACCATCGTAACCAAAACCGAAAGCGCCAGCATAAAGGCAACCTCCTGCCCTTTTATGCGATTTACCTTGACCTCAGCTCTGTTATTCTTATAAGGATTTTTAAGCCAAGAGATAAGCGCCACCACCGCCATTGGCAAGGTCATAGCAAGGTAGGTTATCATCTCGCCGTAGTAGCTGAAGGTATACGAAATTATGCCGTACAAAGTACTGAACACTATCATAAGCAGCTGCCCTATCGGGTTTCCTTTGGCGCAGAATATAAGCGAAGCGGCGCCCACAAGCGATGCGGCAAGATAGAGATAATTTTCTCTGTCAAAGGCGATAAACGCCGCTACAATAAGCACAACTGAGCCGCCGAAAAGGCAGAGCTCAAAGCGCGAAAAATAGCATATAAGTTTTTTGATTTTGCTCATAATTTCCTCCAAAAAAATAAGCACCCGAATGCACATCTTCTAAGACCTAACGATGCGCAGACGAATGCGATTGCATTTCACTACCCGGTGGCAGCTTTCTTTTATAAGTATAGCCTCTATTTCTCTGTTTGTCAACAAAGTTTTATGAACGAAAAACCTCTCTGATGAATAAACTATACTAAGGTTTAAATGCAAACCCAATTTTATAAAGGAGGTTTTTTAAATGGCAGAAAATTCTTTTGCCGACGGCAATTTCAGAGAGGCAGTTTGCATAGACGCCGGCAGAATTTACGATTCCTGCAGCGACAAAGACTGTCTTACAGACCTGCGGGTACTCTTCCCCGAAGCCATACAGAGAAGCGTTGTTGATGCGGCCACCTCTGCAAAGATCAAAAACGTTACCGTTCTTAATGTACTTATTGATGTTGAAGCCGTTCCCTTCAACAAAGGCTTTTTCTCGGTCGATATGACATACTATTTTGAGGTAACCGCAGAGCTTACAACGCCCCAATCGCCAAATTGCACAGTAAAAGGTGTGGCAGTTGCCGAAAAAAAGGCGATACTTTTCGGCAGCGAGGGAAGCGTCCGCGTGTTCTCAACAGACGGCAGCGGCGAAATCACCGAAAACAACAACCTGCCTACCGCGAAGGTTCAGGTGGTTGACCCCATCTGCCTGTCAAGCAGACTTGCTCCCGCCTGCGAGAGTAACTGCTGCAACGTTAAGATTCCCGATTCTGTCGCCTGCTACTTTAAATGCTCCTGCTTTGGCAGAAACAGCGAGCGCGGCATAGACAGCGCAGCTTCCCAGCGAGATCTTTTTGTAACGTTAGGACTTTTCTCGATAGTGCAGCTTGAACGCCGCGTTCAGATGCTGGTCCCCGTTTACGATTTCTGCATTCCCGACAAGGAGTGCTCTTGTGCTTTACCCGAGCCGAGCAATCCCTGCGAGGTCTTTTCCCGCATAAAGTTCCCGACAGACCAGTTCTTCCCGCCCCGACTCGACCTCGGCGATGAAGATACCGGCGCCTGCAGCACCTGCGGCTGCTGACCTGCACCAATTACTCATTTATCAACACAAAAAGTATGATTGTAGGGGGCGACCATTGGTCGCCCGCTTTTTTGTGCTTGTTTGCGGGCGAACACAGTTCGCCCCTACATTACACAATTTGCCGCCTTTTTTCTAAAATAAGTTCCTTTACCGCGAGGCAATGCCCCGATATAATGCGCGAGAGTGCAAGCGGCGCCGTGATCACCGCCAAAACAAGCAGAAGATTTGGAAGCAATCTTAAATTGTAAAGCGCAAACCACACCCGCCGCTCCTGCGTTATCTGTGCTGAGCGCTTGAAAATCTTTTTGCCGCTCCCTAGCGCATATAAATAGCGCACAGCGGCATAACGCTGGCAAAAAACCAGATAAAGCGCCAAAGATAGCAAAAGCCAGATCACCGAAAGAATGAGGCAACCGCCCGCCAAAGTTTTTTGCCCGTAGTAATCCGAGCCGAGTATCAGACTCAGAAAAATACAAAACATCGGCGGGAATATAAAGCCGAGAGCGGACAAGCCCTTTCTTAAAAAAAGCCTCAGCGTTAAAAGCACAGACGAAAAATAAAGCCTTGCCGAAGTAAAGTAAAACATTATCGCACCTATAGGGAGCGCCGAGCCTGTTTCGGTAAGATACGCGCTCCAGCGAATAGTCCCCTCTGCTATGGGGCAAACAATAAACACAAAGGTAACAAAAAACACTGCAAGCGTTGGCAGACTACCCGCCGCCCACTTTATAATGTAATTGAGAACAGTCAACGACGCCTTTAAAAAGGGATGCTCGCCCTCTTTAATGGCAAGCTCGCCACCGAGCATCTCCCCGTAGGCTGCCGACACCTCGGGGGTCTTAATAAAAAGGTCGGTTGCCAGTACGGCAATAATGCAAAAAGCGGCCGCCGAAAGCAAAATCGAGGTAAAAAAGAAATACTCGCCCTTTCCCGCCTGCTGACACAGATTTTTTCGCTTTTTAAGTATATCGTTCTTGTTCATTTTGGTCTCTCCCTTGCTTTTCTTTTCCTTTGGCTTGCAAGCGCACAAAAAATGATGTATAATTTCTGTATCAGCTTGTAAGGAGATTTTTGTATGATAATTATGTCGGTCGATGCAGGCGAGGCAAGAACAGGAATTGCCGTTTGCGACAAAAGTGAACTGCTCGCCTCTCCTGTTTGCGTAATCGAGGAATATAACGCCCAGCGCCGTCTTGAAAAGGTGGCTCAGAAGGCTCGTGAGCTTAATGCCGAAATTGTTGTTGTCGGCCTGCCGAGGAATATGAACGGCAGCGAAGGTGACAGAGCTCTTACCTGCCGCGCCTTTGCCGACAGCCTCAAAGAACTGCTCGGCGAGAGCATCGCGGTCGACCTTTGCGACGAGCGAGCTACCACACAGCTTGCCCACACCTACCTCAGTATAGCAGACGTTAAGGGGCGAAAACGCAAAAAAACCGTCGACGCTGTTGCCGCGGTTATAATTTTGGAGGACTATCTTGCCCTCAGAAAAAACAAAAACGGAAAAATATAAGTTATTGTTGCATTATTTTTAATTTTTTGTTATTATAGAGTATATATTTTTATTTAGCATAGGAAGGTACGATTATGGACGGAAATACTATTCAGATTTTAATTGCTATGGTCATCTATATGGCGATAGTAATCGGAATCGGCGTAATTTACGCAAGGCGAGCAAACAAAAACTCTGAGGAATATTTCCTCGGCGGCCGTTCGCTTGGCCCTTGGGTTACCGCAATGAGCGCCGAGGCTTCGGATATGAGCGGCTGGCTTTTAATGGGTCTTCCCGGCGTTGCCTATTGGTGCGGCCTTGCCGACGCTTTTTGGACAGCCCTTGGCCTCGCAGTTGGTACATACTTAAACTGGCTCATCGTTTCAAAGCGCTTAAGGCGTTACAGCGTAAGAGCTAACAACTCCATTACCCTGCCCGAATTCTTCTCTAACAGATTCAGAGAGAATAAGAAAACAATTATGTTTATCGCAGGCGCATTTATTCTTGTTTTCTTTACCGTTTATGCGGCAAGCTGCTTTGTTACCTGCGGCAAGCTGTTCTCAACTCTGTTCGGCGCACCCTACATCGCTATGATGATCGTTGGCGCCATCTTCGTTCTGCTCTACACACTTCTCGGCGGCTTCCTTGCCGAGAGCGCATCTGACTTTATGCAGGCAATCGTAATGATTATTGCCCTTGTTGTTATCGTTGTTATCGGTACCGTTAAGGCAGGCGGCATCGGCGCTGTTATTGACAACGCTAAGGAGATCCCCGGATTTTTAGAGTTCTTCGGCCTTGCAACTCCCAGCCTTGATGCAAACGGCCAGCAGATAGTAGAGGCAGGCAAGCCTATTTTTGACGCACCCTCTGACTATAGCCTCTTATCCATCTGCTCTATGATGGCTTGGGGCCTTGGTTACTTTGGTATGCCTCAGGTGCTTTTACGCTTTATGGCAATCCGCAAAGAAGACGAGCTTAAGCGCTCCCGCCGCATCGCAACCGTTTGGGTTGTTATCTCCCTTGCAGTTGCTGTGTTTATCGGCATTATGGGCCGCCAGCTCTTCCCCACCGCACACTTAACCAAGGGCGGCGCTGAAAACATCTTTATCACCCTTTCAACAAGCTCTCTGCCCGCACTTCTTGCAGGCTTTGTTATGGCAGGCATCTTAGCCGCAACCATCAGCTCGTCTGACTCCTATCTTTTGATTGCAGCTTCTGCCTTCTCCAAGAATATTTTCCAGGGCATATTCAAAAAGGATGCCACCGAAAAGCAGGTTATGAAGGTTTCCCGCATCACCCTTTTAGTGCTTGCGCTTATCGGCATTATCTTTGCGCTCGACGAGGAAAGCGTTATCTTTGATATCGTTTCGTTCGCATGGTCGGGCTTCGGCGCAACATTTGGACCGCTTATGCTCTTCTCACTGTTCTGGAAGCGCACCAATAAGGCCGGCGCTATCGCAGGTATGGTCGGCGGCGCAGGAATGGTGTTCCTCTGGAAGCTCGTTATCAGCAAGCTCGGCGGCGTGTTCGCAATTTACGAACTGTTGCCCGCGTTCATCTTCTCTTCCATCTGCATCGTTGTTGTCTCCCTCTTAACAAAGGCTCCCTCCAAGGAGATCGAGGAGGACTTTGAGGCAGTCCGCAGTGGAAACGTTGAAGAGGCATAAAAATTTAATCAGCCAAAAACCAATATAAAAAACATTCCCCGCTCGTCTTTGCGCCGAGCGGGATTTTTATTTGTAGGGCACGCCCTGCGTGTCGTGCCGAAACAAAGCGGCACATAGGCCGTTCCCTACGGAGTTTATCAAACGTATATTTTGAATTTGTAGGGACCGGCGTCCCCGACGGTCCACAAGGATTATGTCCTAAGTTGTTGAGGACCGTCGAGGACGCCGGTCCCTACTTTTATTTGACACAGAAAATATTATATAGTATACTGAAATTGCAAGAAAACAAAAGAAAGGTGGGATTTCTATGAAGAAAATCTTATCAATATTGCTTGCAACTTTATTAGTTTTTTCACTTTGCGCCTGTCAAGGCGAGGGGGCAGGAAAGGGTTCTTCATCAGAAACCCCGACCTCGTCAAAGCAGGTGACCCAAAAACCCTCGTCTGAGCCTGAGAGCGCAAGCTCAACGCTTGACAAAGAACTTGAAGCGGTAGGCGGCGGCCCCGAGCTTTTAAAATTTGCAGAGGCTTTTGCAGAAATTCCCGTCGGATATCTCGGCACGCTAGATGACGACTATTCGGCTTTCAAAGACAAATCCGATTTTAAGGATATTCCCCCGCTTGATATGGCGATTTTCATCTGCAACTATCTTGAACGTGAGAGGATCCTTTGGTCTAACTATCAAGGCACCTTTGGCTATGAGGGCTACAGAGTTCCTGCAAAAGATTTGAATATGTATGCCAAACAGCTGTTCGGATACGAATATGATTTTTCAAAGATAAAGGAAACAAACGACGGAAGCGGAGGAATATATAAATATATTCCGAGCAGCAAGGCGTTTGACGTTGGGATTTTTGGCAGTATGTGGTCAAAGGGAATTTGTGAGTACAAGGGTATGCACAAAAAGATCTCGGAAGACGAGTATCAGGCAGAATTTGAAATTTGGCACTGGGAATATGAAAAACCCGACGGAATTGAGGGCAAAGACTGGCGCAAAGACCAAGACGTCAGTAGCATCTATTGGGAATATGACGACAGCTTTATGCTGACCATCAAAAAAATAGACGGCGAGTGGAAATACGTTTCCTTCCTCGAAATTGATGACTAACAAAAAGACCAACAAAAAAGGCGTTTGGATTTCTCCAAACGCCTTTAACTGTAGGGGAGGGCCTCTGTGCCCTCCCGGTTTAATCTGTATATGGCACGACGGGCGGGCATGGAAACCCGCTCCTACCAAATAAAATATACCTGCATTTTTTGTAGGGAATGGATTTATCCATTCCGCTTTTGCGAGCAGTCTGGAACGTAGCGAAACGTCGAGCGGGTTATTTTTCTAATTCTTCTTCCAATTTAATAATAACATCACTCATTTTTATTTGCAGAGCGCAGCATATTTTGTAAAGAGTTTCAAGCGTCGGTTTTCGCTCGCCTCGCTCTATGGCACTTAAATGGCTTCTCCCAATGTCAGCAAGGCCACTTAACACCTCTTGTGATATTCCTTTATTATTCCTAAAAGCTTTGATAACCTTACCCACTTTTACAGGGTCTAATGTAGGAACATACATAGTATCACCTCTATGTATATTCTATGGTATTGCACATTTCTTTATGAATACATATGTTGACAAATGAATACATATGTGTTAAAATAATTGTCATAAAATATCTGGAGGGGAATTTTTATGGAAAATAATGCAACAACACAAGCACCTGAGGTTCAAACAAAGTTTTGTAAACATTGCGGAGCAAAAATACCTGTTGATGCAGTGCTTTGTACTGCCTGCGGCAGACAGGTTGAGGAGCTTAAAAGCAATGCAGCACAACCCAGTGTCGTAATCAACAACTCAAATAGCAATGTAAATAGTAATGTTAACAACAATGGGGCTATGCTTGCAAGACAGAAAAACAAATGGGTCGCTCTCATTCTTTGTATTCTGCTTGGCTATTTTGGTGCACATAAGTTCTATGAAGGCAAAGCAGGAATGGGAATATTGTATCTCTTTACGGTTGGTTTATTTGGTATAGGAGTTTTTATTGACTTTATTGTAATTCTCCTAAAGCCTAATCCCTATTATGTATAATGTGCAAAAGCCACTCGGCGTAAAGCCGAGCGGGCTTTTTAATTTGTAGGGCACGACCTGTGTGTCGTGCCGAAACGGAACGGCACATAGGCCGTGTCCGTTTGCGGTGCCCGAAATTTTTTGCTTTTCGCTCAAATTTTCGACCGCAGCACCCGCTTATGCCTCGCTTCATCTCGCTCTGCGAGCGCTTCGGCAACACGCCCCTACGGATTCTATCGAACACTGGCTTTATTTTGTAGGGGCGATTCACGAATCGCCCGCAAGATTATAACGGGCGGATGTTAAATGACGCTCTAAATCTCAAATTTGGCAAGCGGAATTTATGCAGTAGTGAAACGAAGTTGGGCATCCGCCCCTACAAATTCTCTGGTGCGTTTTCTGTATATTTGTAGGGGACGATGCCCACATCGTCCCGCAAAGCAAAAGCGGGAGGGCGCAGAGGCCCTCCCCCACAATTTCTATAAAACGCTTTTAACCAACTAAAAAACACCGTTGACACAGGTCAACGGTGTTTTTGTTATCATAATTTAGTATGACAATTACATTTTTGCAAGATTTGCTTTAAGGTTAGCAAGCTGCTCGGAAAGCTCCTCGGGAAGTCTGTCGCCAAACTTCTTGTAGTGCTCCTCGATCTCCTCAGCTTCCTTGGTCCAGACATCCTTGTCAACCTTGAGGATGGACTTTAAGGTATCCATATCCATATCAAGATCGGTAAGGTCAATGTCCTCGGGCTTGGGAACGTAGCCGATAGCGGTCTCGGTAGCGTCTGCCTTGCCCTCGCAACGATCGATGATCCAGTTGAGAACACGCATATTGTCACCAAATCCGGGCCATACGAAGTTACCCTCGTCATCGGTACGGAACCAGTTAACATTGAAGATCTTGGGAGCCTTGTCGCCAAGCTTCTCGCCCATTTCGAGCCAGTGCTGGAAGTAATCACCCATGTGATATCCGCAGAAGGGAAGCATAGCCATAGGATCACGGCGAACAACGCCAACTGCGCCTGCAGCTGCAGCAGTTGTTTCAGAAGCCATAGCCGAACCTACGAATACACCGTTGACCCAATCCTTTGACTGATAGACCAGCGGAGCGCACTTTGCACGGCGGCCGCCGAAGATAATAGCAGAAATGGGAACGCCGGCGCCCTTGTCAAACTCCTCTGAAATGCAGGGGCAGTTTGCGGCGGGAGCGGTAAATCTTGAGTTGGGGTGAGCTGCGCAGGTAGTCTTGTCAGCCTTGTTAAACTTAGCGGGATCCCAAGGATTGCCCTTCCAATCAAGAGCATTCTCGGGGAGGTTCTTATTTAATCCTTCCCACCAAACAGTGTTATCGTTAAGATCAAGAGCAACGTTTGTGAAGATGGTGTCCTTCTTGGTGCTCTCGAGAGCGTTAAAGTTAGAGTGCTCGTTGGTTCCGGGAGCAACGCCGAAGAAACCGTTCTCGGGGTTGATGGCGTAAAGTCTGCCATCTGGGCCTATCTTCATCCAAGAAATGTCGTCACCAACAGTCCAGATCTTGTAGCCCTTCTTGCGAAGATACTCGGGAGGAATGAGCATAGCAAGGTTGGTTTTTCCGCAAGCGGAGGGGAAAGCAGCCGCAACGTACTTAACCTCACCCTTGGGATTCTGAAGACCTAAGATGAGCATGTGCTCAGCCATCCAGCCCTCTTTCCAGCCCTGATAGGAAGCGATTCTAAGCGCAAAGCACTTTTTACCGAGAAGAACGTTTCCGCCGTAGCCCGAGTTAACAGAGATAATGGTGTTATCCTCAGGGAAGTGGCAGATGTAACGCTTTTCGGGGTCAACGTCGCAACGGGAGTGCAGACCGCGAACCCAGTCGTTGCTATCGCCGAGAACCTCAAGAACCTTAAGGCTTACACGGGTCATAATAAGCATATTGAGAACAACGTAAACCGAATCGGTAACCTCAATACCTACCTTAGCAAGAGGCGAGCCGATGGGGCCCATTGAATAAGGGATGATGTACATTGTACGGCCCTTATAGCTGCCCTTAGCAATGCTGTAGAGCTTTTCATACATTTCGTCGGGGTCACACCAGTTGTTTGTGGGACCAGCGTTCTCTTTAGTCTTGGAGCAGATGAAGGTTCTGTCCTCAACACGAGCAACGTCGTTAGGATTGGTGCGGTGCAGATAGCAACCGGGGAGCTTTTCCTGATTAAGCTTTGTAAGCTCGCCGAGCTTAACAGCTTCCTCACGGAGAGCCTCTCTCTGCTCATCACTGCCATCGATCCAGACAATGTTGTCGGGAGTGAGAAGGTCTTTCATTTCCTGGAGCCATTTATTAACGGTCGGATTGGAAGTTTTAGATGTCATACTAATTCTCCTTAATCAAAATTTTTCCTTTTATATTATACCCCAAGAAAAAACAAAAAGCAATAAATTTGAGAAAAATTTAACACCAATTTTAAAAATCTTCCTTTTTTTGCCATAGTTTTATAACAAAAACCACACGACAGAGCAAAACGACATAAAAAAAGCACCCATACGGGTGCTTTTTTATTTATCCTTTTATTTTGCAGTTTTCTTTTTTGTGAGAGCGACAACTGCAAGTCCCGCCATAAGCATTACTACCGCCCAAACAAACAAAGCATTATTATCGCTTGTTTCGGGAGCAATAACATCATTTGGTTTATTGCTGTCGTCTACGGGTTTATTGCTGTCGTCTACGGGTTTATTAGCGTCATCTGCAGGTTTATTGGTATCTACTGCAGCGTTAAGCTTCTCAAGCTCTGCAACTGCTGCCGCGAGCCTTTCCTTAACCTCGGCAGAAACCAAAGTCTTCTGCTCCTCTGTAAGCGCATCGTAAGCCTTTTTGGCGGCGTTGACTGCCTCGGCATCTGCTTTTGTGAGGGTTTCTGGCAGTGCAGTTATCAGACCTATAACTTTATCGGCTGCCGCCTTGTCTGCTGCCGCCTTTTCCTTAGCCTCAATAGCATCAACCTTCTTTTGTGCCTCGGACTTGATTTCATTTAATTTTGCCTTTTCGTCATCAGTAAGGTTTTCGTCCTTAAGAAGCTCGTCAACCTTTGCAATAAGTTCTTTTTGAGCCGCCTTGTCATCTGCGCCAGCGGTGTTCTGTGCAATCTCGGTTACCTCGTTTGCAACAAAGGAGTCAGAGGTGATCTCTGTATCATCAAAGCTAGCAACACAGATATACTCTTTTCCTGCCTCGGCCTTCAAAAGCTCTTTGGTAGTCTGTCCCTCAACCTTGACAGCCTCCTGCGTCCAGGCTTTTATTTCTGCATCAAGAGTAGAATAGAGATAATATGTGCCGTCTTCCTCGATCTCTATTTCAAGGATTCCTTTGTCGTCAGCTCCGTCATTATCCTCATAGCAATTATATGTTTCATTATTTTCAAAGCCTAAGAAGTGCATTCCGTTAAAATTGATGTCTGCGGGAACCTGAATGTAAATTAGGTCGCCCGCTTTTGCCTCGATCTCAAAATAGCCGTTGTCGCCATAGGAATCTGCTGTTGCTGTCCAGACACCCTTTTCACTGTCATAAGAGGACTTGCTGCCATCGTATTCATAAGCCGATGCCGTCTTATCATCAATCGACTTCTTAACGATCTCATACCACTGATAGCCCTTAACATCATCGGGGAGATTGACCTCTACAGAGGGCTTGACCGCTGTAGGCTGCTTTGTGAATGCGGGAACCAGCTTTACAACGTCGGAGGTAAGCTCAACGCCGTCAGCATAGGTAATAACGCAGGCATAAGCCGTGTCTTTTTCAAACTTGGTAAGGGTAGAGGTTGTCTGCTCGGCAAGCTTATCCTTAAGCTTATTGTCAAGAAGCTGGATCTTAAAGGTGCTGTCATTCTTGTTTGTCATAATGTTCAGATTATAAATACCGTCCTCAGCAACGGTGTAAACAAGAACGCCGTCAATTTCCTCAGGATCATTCTGTCCAATCATTCCGCCTAAGAAGCAGTTATTAGCAGTAAGCTCTTCAGAGCTTTCGATTCTGACAACATCGCCTTTTTTAAGCTCGATATCAAAGAGCGAGTAACTATAAAAGTCATCATAGGCCGCACTGGCAGTTGCAGTCCAGTTTCCTGTAGCACTGTCGTAGGAAGTGCCGGGATTTACGTAGGGCACATCCTCGTCAGTTACGTTTTTATAGCTCTGCTCGACGGTGTACCACTCATAGCTCTTAACGTCATCGGCAAAGGTTACCTCAACAGCGGGGTCAGCAGCTGTTGGCTGCTTTGCAATAACGGGATCCATAGAGAAAATATCCGTCTCTAACTTTACGCCGTCGGTAAACGAAACCTTGCAGGCATAAGTAGCATACTTTTCATATTTTGTAAGGGTGTCGGTTGTCTGTCCCTCGATTGCATCGCCAATAACCAATACAGTATACTCAACCTCAAACTCGCTGTTATCTGCGCCTGTTGCTATATTAAGCTGGTAAACGCCGGTCTGCGACGCCTTGATGTTTACAGTCTTGGGATCGGCCGCAGAAACCGAAAGGTATTCGCCGCTCATTGTGTTGGCGTTGACTATCTGGCTCTTATCGAGCTGCACTGCAGCAGATGACTTAACAGTCATCTCCTCATTTTCTTTAAGTTCAACATACATCAGGTCGTAGTAATATACACCGTGATCTTGGGTAGCGGGAACGGTCCACTTGCCGTTATCGTACATACTATTGGTCATCATAAGCTTGTTGTCCTCGGGGCCAAGCTTTGAAGAAGCCTTGGTTGTTTTATGCCACTGATAAGAAGCACCGTCAGCTTTATCAAGCTTAACTGTGGGCTTTGCAGCGGTAGGCTGCTCTGTGATCTTGTGGAAGTAGTTTGCAAAAACGGCAAATCCGTCATCGGTGCTATTGTAGTCATAAAACGCCATTGTGTAGGTCTTTCCGCCCTCAAGGTCGTAAGCTACATAAAATTCACGATCAATATAGTCATCACTGGCGCTGTCACTATCACAGCTATTGGGTTCAATATTGTCTGAGTCCAAAATTATATCGATTCGGGCATCGGCATCTGTTACCTTCTGGGAGGTGAACATATACTGGCCGTCTTTTTCGGGGGTGAAGGTAAGATAGGAAATAGACTCACCGGGAATGATTGCCGCCGATTTTCCGTTTTCAAGCTTTCCAACCTCTGCCTTGCTTGCAGTAACTGTAAAGCCGTCGGCAGAGTAGTGCGAATCTTCCATTCTCAGTATATACTGCTCGCCTTTGGTAAGATAGGCAGAGCAATAGAAATCAAAGCTCTGGAAATCCTGATATTCGAGCACATAGTCCACACGAGCCTGCGTCGAATCCAAAATCTCCAGACTTGTGTTAACGGGAGCATCCTCATTTACGCTTGCCGAAGCAAATGCATAGAGCCCGTCCTCTGCAGGAGTAAAGGTTGCCGCCACAACCTGATCACCCGCAACTATTGTCAGCGGCTTATCAAGCTCAAGCTCGGTCGCCGCAAACACCGACAACGGCAGGACGCAGATCATCATTGCCGCTGCTACAATGGCGCTTATAATTCTTTTTGTTTTCATGATTTTTCCTCCTCTTTATATTAACTATACCATTCTTATCCATATACTATATTCTATGGTTTAAGTTTATCACTCGAGTGGGTGATTTGTCAATAATTTTACACAAAAGTTAATGTTGAAATCTGTAAATTTTAGTTGTATTTGCTAAATTTTCACAAAAATGCAATAAGGCATATACGCACCGCACAATCGGAATGGATAGATCCATTCCGTACGCTTTATCGAGTGTTGGGTTTATTCTGTAGGGCACGACCTATGTGTCGTGCCGTAAAACAAAACGGAACGGCACGCAGGCCGTTCCCTACAGATCCTATCGAACGTTGACTATATTTGTAGGGTGCGGCGCCCTCGACAGCCCGCAAAGTAAAAGGCGCTCGCGTTGTGCAAGCGCCTTTATGTTTATACATTATTTATACGAGCTTTGCTTTGCGGCTGAGAAATCGACGTCTCCTAGATATTTTACGCTATCCATATTAAGATATTCGCAGAGGTCCTTCATCTCAGCAACGGTGTTGATATTAACATCAATTCCGTTCTTCATTCTGTCGGCAGAGGCGAGAATTTCCTTTTCACCGTGGGTGTAAATTCTTTCGGCGCCCTCAGCCTTGGGAGCATCGCGAAGTTCCTGCAAGAAGACCGAGAATCTCTCTTTCATACCCTCGGCATCGCCGAACACGGCGGGATCTATTGCCATAAATCCGTGGCAGGTGCCGCCCTTGCCGCCGATGTGGGTGTGGTTAGAGGTAAGTCCGCCCGAGAATATCGAGCAGAATATCTCACAAAGCATTCCGTAGCCGTAGCCCTTGTGTCCACCGAGCAGTTCTGTATCACTACCCAAAGGAACGATACCGCCGCCGTTTTTGCCGACGATATTTTTAAGCACACGGGATGCGTCTGTGCAGGGCTTGCCGTTTTCGTCAAGCGCCCAGCCGTCAGGTAGGGGTTTTGAGAGCTTGTTGTAAATTTCGAGCTTTCCTCTTGTTACAACAGTTGTTGAAGAGTCAAAGAAAAAGGGATAGGGCTCGGCAGGCATAGAGATCGCAATGGGATTTGAACCCAGCATTGCAAGACGCGAATAGGTGGGCACCATAATTGCTTCGGAGTTTGTCATAGCAAAGCCGACAAGCCCCTCATCGCAGGCCATTTTTGCATAATAACCCGCTATACCGAAGTGGTTGGAGTTTCTAACGCTGACAACCGCCATTCCGCTCTTTTTTGCCTTTTTGATAGCGGTCTTCATGGCCTCTATCGAAATCAGCTGGCCCATTCCGTCGTGTCCGTCAATTACGGCAGAAACGGTGGTTTCAAAAACTATCTCGGGCTTAGCATCGACCTTGATAAGTCCCTTTTCAATGCCCTTGTGGTAGCGCACCAATCTCTGCATACCGTGCGACTCAATTCCGTAAACATCTGAAAGGAGCAGAACGTCTGTTATACTTTCTGCCTCGTCCTTTGTAAAGCCGAATTTTTCAAAAGCATCACAACAAAAGGTTTTAAGCTGCTCGTAAGAATAGCGAATGTAGCTCATAATTTTCCTCCTGATTTTTTTCTTCCTTTTTATTATAAGGTCTCAAGCAGCAAATTTCAACAGCTAATTATCTTTCCGCAGGCGATCTTTTTGCCCGAATTGCCTGCCGGCTGGCTTGTAAAATCGTCGACGCCCGAGTGGATTATCACGGTTTTACCAATAATTTCGTCTACCGAAAATCTGTCGGTTAAAAATGCCGACACGGCTGTGCCGCCCGCCTCAAAAAACGGCGGCAGGTCACCTGCGTGATACGGGTGCTGGCAGCCTTTTGGGTTGTAATGCGAGAGCGCGGCGGCAAATGGGTCGTCGTAATTACCGCGGCACTCTGACCCCTCGTGAATGTGAAAGGCAAACACCCTGCCCTTACAGCCGCCGCGCTCTGTGGGCAGACCGCCTACCCGTGCATAAACAATGGTGCCGTGCACCGTTTTGTAAAAGCTGACTGTTCCGTTTATGTTGCGGTAATCCGCACTTCCCTGCACTCTTGCCAGAGCGTCGGGTCTGCGGCAAAGGATGGCGGAAAGATTAAGGGAGCAGACTTGTTTTTTGTCCATAATATCATCTCCCAAAATATTATATTTTAAATAGGAACTAAAGGACACATTTTTCCTATAATATTTTTGTTTTTTTAGTTGACAGTTTGGCTACGGGGTGTTACAATATTTTTGTCGAAAAACTTAATAAATTGCCAATATATTTCGGGATAGATGGTCCCGCTGTTTCTACCGCACGCCGTTCAGTTGCGACTATTGGTTTCAGAGCTCGTTTTGCATTTTGCGGTAGAGTTTTATTTGGCAACAGACTTATTTGAGTCTGTTTTTTTATTTTCCGAGGTGCATTTATGAAGCTTCTTGAAGAACGCATTAAAAAAGACGGGCAGGTTTTCCCCGGAAACATTCTTAAGGTAAGCTCGTTTTTAAACCATCAGATAGACACGGCGCTTATGCTCGAAATGGGAAAAGAGGTCGACCGCCTTTTTGGAAAGGACAAGCCTACAAAGATCTTGACTGTCGAGGCCTCGGGCATCGCTATTGCGACTGCGATAGGCGTTGTTATGGGTCTGCCTGTTCTCTTTGCTAAAAAGCACGCCTCAAAAAACCTTTCGGGAGACGTTTACTCCTCCCCCGTTCATTCCTACACACACGGAAACGACTACAATATGATAGTCGAAAAGAGGTTTTTGTCTAGCGGCGAACGCATTTTGATAGTTGACGATTTTCTTGCCGTTGGCGGTGCGCTTCACGGGCTGCTTGACATTGTTAAGCAGTCGGGAGCCGAGCTCTGTGGCTGTGCCATTGCCATTGAAAAGGCATTTCAAGGCGGCGGAGACGCCTTGAGGAGCGAGGGTATACGCGTTGAAAGCCTCGCAGTTATCGAGCGTATGGACGACTCTTCGGTAACTTTTCGCGCTTAAGCTGTATGTAATTTTAATTTACATAAATTTTAGGAGGTAGAAAAAATGAAAAAGGTTATTGCACTTCTTACCACTCTTGCAATGGCACTGACAATGTGCGTTGCTCTCACCGGCTGCAACGAAGAGAACAAAGAACTGCTCGGAATGAGCGAATCTCCTCTTGCTGCTCCCACCCTCGAGGTTGACTACACCGTTCCCGAGGATTTCAAAATTGGTTTCATCTGCTTGCACGATGAAAACTCCACCTACGACTTAAACTTCCTCAATGCTGTTGACGCTATTCAGGAAGCTGCAGGTCTTACAGACGAGCAGGTTATCATAAAGACCAACGTTCCCGAAGGCGACGCTTGCTACACCGCCGCTAAGGACCTTGCTACCCAGGGTTGCGACATCGTTTTCGCTAACTCCTTTGGTCACGAATCCTTTATGATCAAGGCTGCAAAAGAGTTCCCCGACGTTGAGTTCTGCCACGCTACCGGAACCAAGGCTCACACCGAGGGTCTTGACAACTTCCACAACGCATTCGCTTCCATCTTCCAGGGCAGATACCTTGCAGGTATCGCCGCAGGCCTTAAGCTTAATGAAATGATCGAAGCAAAAGAGATCACCGCACAGCAGGCTAAGATCGGTTATGTTGGTGCTTTCACCTATGCTGAGGTTATCTCGGGTTACACCTCCTTCTATCTCGGCGCAAAATCCGTTTGCCCCACCGTTACTATGGACGTTCAGTTCACAGGTTCCTGGTACGATGCTACCGAGGAGAAGAACGCTGCTGAGGCTCTTATCGCAAAGGACTGCGTTCTTATCAGCCAGCACGCTGACTCGATGGGCGCTCCCGGCGCTTGCGAGGCTGCAGGTGTTCCCAACGTTTCCTACAACGGAAGCACTTATGAGTCCTGCCCCGAGACCTTTATCGTTTCCTCGGCTATCAACTGGGCTCCCTACTACAACTACATCATTAAGTGCGTTGTAAACGGCGAAAAGATCGACGCTGACTGGTGCGGCGGAATTGCTGAAGGTTCTGTTGTTCTTACCGGAATCAATCAGGACGTTGCCGCTGAGGGCACTGTTGACGCCATTAAGGCTGCTATCGCTGACCTTAAGGACGGCAAGGTAAGCGTATTTGACACCGACAACTTCACTGTTGGCAAAGAAACCCTTACCACCTACACCGCTGACGTTGACGATATGGGCGACTACAAGCCCGAAACCGAAGCTATCGAGAACGGCGCATTCACCGAGTCTACCAAGCGTTCAGCTCCTTACTTCGATCTCAGAATTGACGGAATTACCCTCCTCAACGAGAAATTCTAATCACTAACCTGACAAAAACGGGCGGGGCACTAATCTGCCCCGCCTAAATCTGTTTTAAACTTTAAAAAATTGCATTTGTCTAAATGCCGTTTTTTAAGGCTTAAAACTTTTTTAGGAGGAAAAAACAGTTGGCAACTGCAGCAATAGAACTTAAAAACATTACCAAAACCTTTGGCAGCGTTGTTGCAAACCGAGATGTTTGTCTTTCTGTCGAGCGCGGAGAGATCTTGTCGATACTCGGCGAAAACGGCAGCGGCAAAACCACCCTTATGAATATGTTGGCGGGAATTTACTTTCCCGACCACGGCCAGATCTTTATCGGTGGCAAAGAGGTTGTTATCCGCAGCCCTAAGGACGCATTTGACCACAAGATCGGTATGATACATCAGCACTTTAAGCTTGTTGATGTTTTTTCAGCAACCGAAAATATTATCCTCGGTCTTAAGGGCAAGGGGAAATTTAAGATCAAGCAAGCGGCTAAAAAGGTCGCAGAAATAAGCCACAAGTACGGCTTTGATATCGACCCTATGAAAAAGATTCACGAAATGTCGGTTTCCGAAAAGCAGACGGTTGAAATAATCAAGGTGCTTTACCGCGGAGCTGACATTCTTATCCTCGACGAGCCTACCGCCGTTTTGACCCCGCAGGAGACCGAAAAGCTTTTCGCTATTCTTAGGAGAATGCGCGACGACGGAAAGGCCATCATTATAATCACCCATAAATTACACGAAGTACTTTCGCTTTCTGACAGGGTTTCGGTCTTAAGAAAGGGCGAGTACATAGGCACAGTCAATACAAAGGAAACTAACGAGAGTCAGCTTACCGAAATGATGGTAGGAAAGAAAGTCACTCTCAACATAGCAAGGGGCGAGCCTAAAAACTGCGAGGACAGGCTTGTTGTGGAGAGCATAAGCTGTCACAACAGAGAAGGCATTAAGCTACTTGACAACGTTTCCTTTACCGCAAAGAGCGGCGAGATTCTCGGTATTGCGGGCATTGCAGGCTCGGGACAGAGAGAGTTACTCGAGGCCATCGCAGGCCTTCAGCATCTTGACGGCGGAAGCATTATCTACAACAACCCCAAAACGCACACTCAGGATAACCTTCGCGACAAGACTCCCCTGCAGATAAGAGATCTGGGCGTTCGCCTTTCGTTTGTTCCCGAGGACAGACTCGGTATGGGCCTTGTCGGAAACATGGACATCGTTGACAATATGATGCTCAGAAGCTACAGAAAGGGAAAGTCGGTATTTTTGCAGAGAAAGGCCCCCAAGGACCTTGCCGAGCGCATTATTTCCGAGCTTGAGGTTGTAACCCCCAACGCTGAGACCCCCGTTCGTCAGCTTTCTGGCGGTAACGTTCAGAAGGTCTTGGTCGGCAGAGAGATCGCCTCTGCTCCTACCGTTTTAATGGCGGCTTACCCCGTAAGAGGTCTTGACATCAACTCCTCTTACACCATATACAATCTTTTAAACCAGCAGAAAGAGCGCGGCGTTGCCGTTATCTTTGTCGGTGAGGACCTTGACGTTCTTTTGGAGCTTTGCGACAGAATTTTGGTTATCGGCTCAGGTCACATCACAGGCGTTGTTGACGCAAGATGCGCCACAAAAGAAGAGATCGGTCTGCTTATGACCAAATCAAAGGAGGAGAAGTAATGCAAAAGGCAAAAAACAGTAAAATTTCTGTTCACATTGTAAAGCGCTCTCCTCAGCCTTGGTACATAGGGCTTGGCGTTCGTGCGGCGGCGGTTATTCTGGCGCTTATCGTTGCGGGCATTATCATCACCCTTTTGACTGACAAAAACCCCCTTGCAATTTATGCATCTATGCTCGACGGCGCTTTTGGTATGGACATCCGCGTATGGAGTTTGCTTCAGGACGTTGCTATCCTGCTCTGCATCTCGCTTGCGGTTACCCCCGCATTTAAAATGCGATTTTGGAACTGCGGCGCAGAGGGCCAGGTGCTTATAGGCGGTCTTGCAACCGTTACCGTTATGATGTTCCTTGGTGACAAGCTCCCGCTCCCCCTGCTTATCGTCGTTATGACGGTCGCATCTATTTTGGCGGGCATTATATGGGCGGTTATTCCTGCGGTCTTTAAAGCGCAGTGGAACACCAACGAAACCCTCTTTACCCTTATGATGAACTACGTTGCCATTCAGCTCATTTCCTATTTCTTAAAGACCTTTGTTAAGACAGGCTCGGGCGTTCTTACCCCTATGGAGCAGTACGGTCTGCCCGTTCTGTTCGGCCATCAGTATCTCTTAAACATTATTATTGTTGCTGTTCTGACCGTCATGGTTTACATTTATCTTAAATCCACCAAGCAGGGCTACGAGATAGCCGTTGTCGGCGAGAGCGAAAACACCGCAAACTACATCGGTATCAACGTTAAAAAGGTCGTTATCCGCACCCTCATTGTTTCGGGCGCGCTCTGCGGAATTGCGGGTCTTTTGCTTGTCGGCGGTACAAACCACACCATCAACACCGAAACGGCAGGCGGCCGTGGATTTACCGCAATTATGGTCTCCTGGCTCGCAAAGTTTAACCCTATATTTATGGTGTTTACAAGCTTCCTTATCGTATTTCTGCAGAAAGGCTCTCAGCAGGTTTCTACAGATTTCAGACTTCCTCAGGCAATCTCAGATATTGTTACGGGAATCATCCTCTTCTTTATCATCGGCTGTGAGTTTTTCCTCAATTACAAAATAGTTATTTCTAAAAACGGAAAGGAGAATGCATAATGTTAGCCTTTCTTGTTAGCGCAATCAGACTTGGTATGGCCTTTCTCTACGGCTCGACCGGAGAAACCATCACCGAAAAATCGGGACACCTAAACCTCGGTACCCCGGGCGTTATGTGCGTTGGTGCCTCCTGCGGCTGCTTTGCCGAGTATCTTTATCTTTCAAAGGTCGGCATTTACGCTTCCCCCGTTTTAGCAATTCTTATTGCCGTTATCGCCACCTTTGTGGGCAGTGCGATTATGGGGCTTCTGTTTAGCTTCTTGACCGTCA
This sequence comes from Oscillospiraceae bacterium, assembly GCA_017461245.1. Taxonomy (GTDB): domain Bacteria; phylum Bacillota; class Clostridia; order Oscillospirales; family Ruminococcaceae; genus SIG578. The sequence continues at coordinate 880 of JAFTYW010000043.1, read as the reverse complement.
CCTTAAGAGCAAACCAAAACGTTACAGGTCTTGCACTTACCACCCTCGGCGTTGGTATTTCGGACTTTATGATAGCCAAAACAGGCCCTGCATACAGCAGAGCAACCAAATATTTTACTGCATCTCTCCCCTTTTCAGACGATCTGGGCTGGTTTGGTGAGCTTTTCTTCTCGCACGGAATTCTCATTTATCTTGCCATTGCTATCGCACTTATTTCGTCCTTTGTGCTTTCTAAAACAAGGGTCGGACTTAATCTTCGCGCTGTTGGCGAAAACCCTGCAACCGCCGATGCTGCAGGCATAAACGTTTCGCTCTACAGATACCTTGCAACCTGCATAGGCTGCGGAATTTCGGGCCTCGGCGGTCTTACCTTTATTATGGACTACCTAAACGGCAACTGGGAATACTGCATTGACGCTATCGGCTGGCTCTCCATCGCACTTGTTATCTTTACAGTCTGGAAACCCAACCTTGCCATCCTCGGCTCGATAGTTTTCGGCGCACTGTATATCGCCAGCAGCTATATTACAGGCGTTGGCTTTGCAGGAAAAGAACTTTTCAAAATGCTCCCCTATATCGTTACCATTATCGTTCTTATCTTTACAAGCATTCGTGACAAGAAGGAAAATCAGCCTCCGGCACACCTTGGCCTTGCATATTTCCGCGAGGAAAGATAAATATACAAAAAACACTTGCATTATTAAAAAGGCTGTGCTATAATTGTTTTGTTTCGCACGCGTGAGCAAAATCTTACGCTATTTGGCGGATAACCACTTTAGCGGGGTATGTTTAGCGGTAGGTCACAGCTTATCGCGACAGAAACAGAAAGACCGCATATTTTTACAAAGAGGTGAAAATCACAATGAAAAAGGGCATCCAT
>JAFTYW010000042.1 GCA_017461245.1 Oscillospiraceae bacterium | reverse complement strand
TACTATGATCCCACCAAAGAGCCCAGCGTTGTAAAGGTAGATGCTGAGAAGGCACAGAAGTGGATTAAGAACGGCGCTCAGCCGACAGACACAGTCAAGAAGATCCTTAAGGATAACGGTATTGCTTAAGGGCATGCCGTTATCCCAAAGGTCAAAACTGACTTGAAAGGGGAAGCTTCGAATGAAAGAATTACTCACAACTATCGTTGCAGGCCTCGTCGAGAATAAGGATGCTATTGAGATCACAGTAAATGAGCCTAATGAGGATGGCGTTATCGTTTATCACATTCAGGTAGCGCCCGATGATATGGGCCGCGTGATCGGCAAGCAGGGCAGAATTGCCAAAGCAATCAGAACTGTTATGAGATCCGCCTCGGTAAGAGCCAACCAGCGCATTTTGGTTGAAATAGACTAATTTGAAAAAGGCGGGGAAGGCGCACGGCGCCCTCCCCGTTGTGATTTCTTTCAGAAAAGGAGCAGAAAATTATGCAAAAAGATTTAATTGAATGCGGCAAGATAGTTTCAACGCAAGGGATTCGCGGCGAGGTAAGGATTCAGCCTTGGTGCGACAGTCCCGATTTTCTCTTGGGCTTCAAGGCCTTTTACGCCCGCGGCGGTGAGCTTAGGCTCGATGTCACGAGCAGCAGAGTTAATAAAAACGTTGTTGTCGCAAAATTTAAAGGTGTAGATTCGGTTGAAAGCGCGCAGGCGCTTCGTAACCACGTTATATATATTGAGCGCAAATCGCTAAAGCTCCCTAAGGACACCTATCTTGTGCGTGATCTTATCGGCCTTGAGGTAGTAGATTATGAGAATGGCAAGGTTTACGGTAAATTATCTGATGTGACCCCGACGGGCGCAAGAGACGTTTACCACATAAAGACCCCCGAGGGCAAGGAGCTTTTGTTCCCCGCAATCCCCGAGGTTGTAAAAAAGACCGATATTGAGGGTGGCAGAATGGAGATAACTGCGCTTAAAGGATTGTTTGATGATGAAGATTAGTATTATGACGCTTTTTCCCGATATGTGCGAGAGCTTTCTAAACGAGAGTATTATCGGCAGGGCAAGAAAAAAGGAGCTCTTTGAGGTCGAGTGCATAAACATCCGCGATTTTGCGGGCAATAAACACAATAGAGTCGACCATATTCTTTACGGCGGCGGAATGGGAATGCTTATGCAGGCAGAGCCCATTTACCAGTGCTATAAGTCGATTGAGGAAAAGAGCGAAGGTAAACCACACGTAATATATATGTCGCCGCAGGGCAAGAAATTTGACCAGCAGAAAGCCAAAGAACTACTTGATCACGAGCATCTCGTTTTCCTCTGCGGACACTACGAGGGTGTTGACGAGAGGGTAATCGAGGAGATTGTAGACGAGGAGATCTCGATTGGTGACTTTGTTGTAACGGGCGGCGAGCTGCCCGCTCTGATGGTGTGCGACTGCGTTTTGAGAATGTGCGACGGCGTTCTTTCTGAGGATATATGCTTTGAGGAGGAGAGCCACTACAACGGCCTTCTTGAGTACCCGCACTACACCCGCCCGCCCGTTTGGCGCGGCAAAGAGGTGCCGCAGGTGCTCCTGAGCGGTCACCACGCAAACATTGAGGATTGGCGCTTTAAAAAGGCGCTTGAGCGTACAGAAGCAAAACGCCCCGATATGTTCGAGGCATTTAAAAATGAGCACCCCGAGCTTTTAGAGCCTAAAAAGAGGCGCAAGCCCGTGAGGGTAAAGGAAAAGACCATGCCCTCAAACCCGAATAAAGAAAAAGAGTAGAGAACAGAGGTGAGAATTTTGGAAAACAAGCAAGTCCTTGAAATAATAGAGGGAACTGTTGAAGGTATTGTTTTCCAAAATGAGCAGACCGGATATATCGTTCTTGAAATAGACGTCGCGGGAACGCTGGTTACCGCTGTCGGCGAGCTTGGAGAGGTCTATGAAGGCGAGCAGGTTCGCCTTACAGGCAAATTCGTTTCTCACCAGACCTACGGAACTCAGTTTAAGGCCGAGTTTTGCGAGCGGAGCCTGCCCAGCGGCGCAAATGATATTTTCAGATATTTGTCGTCGGGCGTTATCAAAGGCGTCGGCGCAAAAACTGCCTCTGCGATAGTTGCTCTTTTCGGCGATAAGACTCTTGAGATCATCGAAAAAGAGCCCGAAAGATTAAAGGCTGTGCGCGGCGTTTCAGAGGCTAAGGCGGCGCAGATAGGCAGAGAGTTTACAAGAATTTTCGGCGCAAGGACCGTTATGAAGGATCTTGCGGCTCTTCAGATAGGAGCGGGCGAGAGCATCCGCGCCTATAAAAAGTTTGGCGAGCGGGCGGCAGAGAGGGTAAGGCAGGACCCTTATGTTCTCTGCGGTGAGGACATAGGCCTTAGCTTTGAGGCGGCAGACGAGATTGCCGAAAGGCTCGGCTTTTCCAAAGGCTCACCCTGCCGAGTTCGCGCAGGACTTTTGCACGTTATGCGCCACAACGCAGGCAACGGACATACATATCTCCCTAAATCAAAACTGCTTTCCATAACCACCGCCTTTTTAAATGCCGATGATGCCGATTTTGAAGCTGAGCTTGACTGGCTTTTCGGTAGCAATTTACTTGTTGAGGACGAGGTCGACGGTACTTTGGCGGTTTTCCTGCCGGTTTATCACTCCTGCGAAAGCTATATTGCCTATAGAGTTACCAATATGCTGCAGGCCAAGACCGAGATTCCCGAAGACATAGATAAGCTTATCGAGCAGACCGAAAAGGAGCTTTCTATTTCTTATGCAAGGCTTCAAAAGTCTGCCGTAAAGCAGGCTTTAACTCAAAATATATTTATCTTAACAGGCGGCCCCGGTACAGGTAAAACAACCGCATTAAACGGAATTATCTCGCTTTTTGAGCGGCAGAGCCTGCGTGTTTTGCTTGCCGCACCGACGGGTAGAGCGGCTCAGCGAATGAGCGAGGTAACAGGGCGCGAGGCTAAAACTGTCCATAGACTTTTAGAGGTCGCGTATAGCGAAAACGATATGCCGCGCTTTCAGCGAAATGAGGAAAATCCCCTTAAGGCCGACGTTGTTATTATAGATGAGATCTCAATGGTCGACGTTGTGCTGTTTTCGTCGCTCCTAAAGGCTTTGCCGCAGGGCTGTAGGCTTATAATGGTCGGCGACAGCGATCAGCTTCCCTCTGTGGGAGCAGGCAGGGTGTTAAAAGACCTCTGCATAGACGATTTTGTTCCGACCGTGAAACTCACCGAGGTCTTCCGCCAGGCCGCACAGAGCGCGATCGTTACTAATGCCCACCTTATTGTTCGCGGCGACCTGCCCGAGCTTCACCATAAGGATAACGACTTTTTCTTTTTAAAGCGCGAGAGCGCCGAAAAGGTTGCAGATACGGTGGTTGACCTCTGCGTCCGCCGTCTGCCTAAAAGCTACGGCGTTTCGCCATTAAAGGATATTCAAGTGCTTTGCCCCGGCAGAAAGGGTGAGCTTGGTACCTATGAGTTAAATCGCAGGCTTCAAGCGGCGTTAAACCCGCCCGAGCGCACAAAAGGCGAGCACACCTTTGCAGGAGTAACTTTTAGAAGCGGCGACCGCGTTATGCAGATAAAGAATAATTATGACATAGTATGGGTCAAGCCAAACGGCGAAAACGGGCTTGGAGTTTATAACGGAGATATAGGAGTTATCACCGCTATCGATAAGCTAAGCTCCACACTCAAGATCGTTTTTGATGACCGCGAGGTGCTTTATCCCTTTGACCTGCTTTACGAGCTGGAGCACGCCTACGCCGTAACGGTGCACAAAAGCCAAGGCAGCGAGTATCCTATGGTTATCCTGCCGCTCTTTAAGTATTTTGACAAGCTTTATTACAGAAACCTTTTATACACCGCCGTTACAAGAGCCAAGGATTTACTCGCGATAGTGGGTGACGAGGCGGCAGTTTCAAAAATGGTTCAAAATAACCGCAAAATTGAGCGTTACACCGCTTTAGCGCCGTTCTTAAGGAAAAGTCTTGAGGAATACGAAACGATTGGATTTTAAGCAAAAAACCGATGATTAGGCAAAGCCTAATCATCGGTTTTTATGTTTGTGTAACAGTCAGCGTCTATTTTCTCTCCCAAGAGCATAGAGAGCAGGCTGGGGTTTAAGATAAGCTGCTCCTTTTTAGCTTTTGTAAGGGTCTTTAAGTGAAACTCGAGCTTAGATGCAAGCGCGCGGCTGTCAGAGCGCCAGAGGCACTCGAATTTTTCAGCGCCGTGGGAACTTGTGTATTTTGCGCTCTTTTCGTTTTTGGCCTTGTGTTCATAAAGCCGCCTTGCAGGGTCAGTCGTGATGCCGCAGTAAAGCGAGTTGTCAGTGCAGCGCAAAAGATATGTGTAAAATTCCATATGGTTGTTCCGTCTTTAATTGATATAAGAGGTCGTTCCGATAAATATCGGCAGACTTGCTTCAAGGTCAACAACGGCATAGAGGAACGGGCGGGATAATTGCACAGTTTTTATTTTATTGGAATTTGCTGATTTCATTTGACCGACAACGGCTGTTGCTGCAGCGGCTTTTGTCCCTTCTAGGCTTACCTCGATTTTGGCGCTTTGCTTAACCTGAGAGATCCAGCAATTTTCGCATATTTTTGAAAAGTCAGCGTTATCTGGGTCAAAAGTGTCATTCATTCCCATTGTTTTAAGAGCAGGAACAAGATCTGTTTGATATTCGTTCGAAAACATTGGCATACTGACCCATATTTTTTCATTTTCAGCATTTGAAACAGCATTCATAAGTGAATCTCCGCTAAAACTATTTACAAGATCAGCAAGAGTTGTTTGATTTTGAGGGAGAAATGCTGCAAAGGCATATCGTTCGTCACTGTAGGGCTTTACAAAGCCTATATAGTTTTCTCCCGACATGTAAAACTGTTCGTATGATGTCAGAAATTCCGTAGTAATATTGTTTCCGTCGGCGTTGTAGAACGGATAATTGTGTATTTTATCGTCGCTGTAAGCGATTTGCCATTTGGAATCAAAAACTGCTGTATTTATAAGATAAAAAACAGTATTTACGGGAATTTCAGTAACAAGCTTTGGGATTTGACCGTCTGTTTTCTTGCTTGCCCAGTTATTTATCTGGTCTATGGTGTCGGTTCCCATAGAAGCTGAAAAAATATCAGCGGCGTGATAATCGGCATTAGCTTGCATAAACTCGTTGCCAGCGTTTATATCTCGTCTTAGCCATACCGACTGAGAAAGCAAAAATGTGTCGTCTGAAAGGCTTTTTCTGTAGCTATAAAGATACTTGTTAAGGGTATCCTTGTCAGAACCGAGAACGGCCTCCATCTGCGAAAGTGTTTCGCCATCAGCTCCGTTTACCGACAAGGTAAGCGCAGAAAGTGCAGATATAGGCGAAAGCAGAGTATTTACTGTATCAATATAGGAGTTTTTGAAAAGTTCATATGAAAAGTTAGCGGCGGTCTTAGAGGTAGCTCCCGAAAGCGAAACCTTTTGCGGTGTTATTTTTGCCGAAAAATTTTTTGCTACGTCTTCAAAATAAGGCTCGTTTTTATGCTCTGATGAAATATCAGCAATAGCCGAGTCGTTTAAGTTAGAAGAACTTGCGACCTGAGAGCTTTGGCAGGCGCAGGCAAAGCAGAGAACACAAACTAAAATAACAGAAAGCATAATTTTTTTCATAAGAGCACCTCCCGTATCTTCAGTATATCATATAACTGCTTTTTCTGTCAAACAAGCAAAACTCCCCTACGGCTTTGCTGTAGGGGAGAGGTTTTATTTACTAAAGTCGGGGTTTGCAATATCCATTGTGGCATAGGCGTTAAGGGATAGGGGAGCTCTGACTCCCGCAAGGTACTCAAAGTAGCCTTGCGCACCTATCATTGCGGCGTTGTCACCGCAGAGAGAAAGCGGCGGGTAGTATAGGGAGCAGCCCTCTTTTTCTGCCTTTTCTTTAAGCATAGAGCGAAGGCCGCTGTTTGCGCAAACTCCGCCAGCCGCAACTATGGTTTTAACTCCTAAATCGCGGGCGGCCTTAAAGAGATGGTCTGTCAGAATGTCGCAAACTGTGTGCTGGAACGAGGCGCAAAGGTCGTTAAGGTCAATTTCCTCGCCCTTCATCTTGGCGTTGTTTAAGGTGTTAAGAACGGCGGTCTTAAGCCCCGAAAAGCTGTAGTCGTAAGGCGTGTCAAGATGCGGGTGGGGAAGCTTAAAAGCGGTTTTGTCGCCGAGGGCGGCGCGCTTGTCTATCTCAATTCCGCCGGGATAACTAAAGCCCATTGCTCTTGCCGCCTTGTCAAAAGCCTCGCCTGCCGCATCGTCGCGTGTCCTGCCGATAACCTCAAAATCGGTGTAATCGCGCACCAAAACTATGTGGCTGTGCCCGCCCGATGCAATAAGGCAGAGAAATGGCGGCTTGGGGGCGTTTTCGCAAAGATAGTTTGCGGCAATGTGGCCCCGCAGGTGATGAACGGGAACAAGCGGCTTGTCTAAGGTAAGACTTAGCGCCTTGGCATAATTTACGCCCACTAAGAGCGAGCCGATAAGACCCGGTGCCGCAGTAACGGCGATGGCATCTATATCACTTTTTTCAATTCCTGCATCCGAAAAAGCCTTGTCCACCGTGTGCGAAATGCTCTCAATATGCATTCTCGATGCAATTTCGGGAACAACGCCGCCGAAAAGACGGTGCCGCTCGATCTGGGTAAGCACTACGCTCGAAAGAATTTCCCGACCGTTTTTTATAACGGCGGCGGCCGTTTCGTCGCAAGACGATTCAATGCCGAGAATCAGTATGTCACTCATAATATCACCCTGTCAGTTTAAAGAAAGCTTCATAATATAGGCGTTCTCAAGAGGATTTCTGTAAAAATCCTTGCGCTCGCCGCAGATTACAAAACCGAATTTCTCATATAATTTTTGCGCCGCGCTGTTAGATAGGCGCACCTCTAAGAAAATGGACTCTGCCTTTTCGTTCTTTAGCGCGTTTACAAGCGTTTCTATAAGTCGCGAGGCGACTCCCATTCGGCGCGTATTCGTTTTTACAGCAACGTTTGTAATGCTACCCTCGCCGCAAACGAGGATACAGCCGATATATCCCAAAACCTCGTTTCCGCTGACCGCGGCAAAAAAGCGGGCATTTGGGTTTGTCAGTTCCTCTTTAAGAGAGTCAGCCGACCAAGGATCATTAAAGCACTCTTTTTCAAGGGCGGCTATGCCCTCAATCTCGCGCTCGGACATAGGAATAATATGTATCTCCATTTTAGCCCTCCTTAAAAAAGCGGGAATTTATCTGCGAGTAAAGCTCTTTGGCGCACTCTTTGTAGATCGAGAGATCCTGCATATAGGGGTCTACTATCTCGGGGTCTGCGACAGTAAGCTTGTCCGCGCAGTCGGGAAAAAGGGAAATGAGCGCGGTGGCGTGCCGAGGTGTCATGGCAAAGATAACGTCGGCCTTTTCTACAAGGTCGGCGCTTACCATTTTTGCCGTATGGTTTGATAGGTCAATGCCGTAAAGCTCGCTTACCGCCAAAACCGCATTTTGCGAGGCGGGAGCAGGATACGCCGCAATACCGCAACTATCGGCGCAGATCTCGGCACCCGACTTTTCGGCAAGGTGGCTTAATATAGCGCTCGCCATAGCGCTTCGGCAGGTGTTTCCTGTGCATACAAACAAAAAGTTCATATCGTTTCCTTTCAGCGCAGGCGGCGCAGTTTGGGCATAACCTTGTAGATCAAAAGGGTTATAAGCCGAGTTAAAGCAACATCAAAAACAACAAAAACGACCTCGCAGGCGAGGACAAAAAGCCCCAAACCGATTTTTCCGAATTCGGAATACTCTGCGAGCAGAATGTCAAGCCCGAACAAAAGAATCGTGAGCAATACGCCGACTAAAATTGCGGCATTAAAAAGTAGTAATTTTAAAATCCACTCAAGCCATCTTTTGCGGCATTTTTCGATTACGCCCTTTATAACGGGGTAGTAGCCAAAAAAGACGATAAAGGAGATAACGGCGGTGTGGTCGCTTGAAACAAAGAGGGATAGGAGTGAAACCCCTGCATAGACGAGTAGCGCCCACTTTCTGCCGATCTCAAGATTTATAACTATAAGTAGTGCGCCCGCGATGGCGGGAAAAGCAAAGGAAGCAAAGGGGAAAACGCTGGTCGCAAGCATAAAAATGGTCGACAGCGCCATAAAAACCGCGCCGAGCGCGATCTTATAACTCGCCTTCATAAAATGCGCCTCCTTTAGCAGCAGGGAATAAGGTCACCGCCCATACATTCGCAGCAGCAGTCACAGCAGATAAGCTGTGTGCAAAGGTCGCCGCCGCACATAGCGCCGCCGGGCGCGGTGCGGTAACCGCCGGGGTTGTAATTACCGTTTCTGCGCTGTTGCATCTGGTTAAATGCCGCGGCATACTCGCTGTTAGTCGGATCCATTCTGACAGCGGTTTCAAAATGGGTATAAGCATCGTTAAACCAGCCGCGCGAATAAAGAACACTTGCCTTTAAAAAGTGCCACTCGGCGTTTCGAGAGCTCGAAACGACCCCGTCAAGAAGCTCCTCGGCCTCAGCAATGCGCCTCTGGTTTATAAGCCTTCTTATGTCGGCAAACTGTGAGTAGGAGTTGTAGCCGCCGTAGCTGTTATAGCCACCTGTAGAGCCGCCATGCCGCCTTTGGCGCATTATCTCGTCGTAGGCGGCATTTATTTCAGCCATTTTCTTTTCCGCCTGCGCGCGTGAGGTGTCGTCGGAGCAAAGGTCAGGATGGTATTTTTTTGAAAGTTCTCTGTAAACATCTTTGATCTGCTCGTCGGTTGCAGTCTCGGTAACGCCTAAAACTCTATACGGATTTTCCATTAAGGGCAAGTTTCCTTTCTTTTTTTGTTTTACTGTGAAGTACGGCATTCTGAGTGTTTTTAAGTCCTAAAAAGATTATGTTTTTGATAATAGGCTCAAAATGCTGTAAGCGAATTTTCAAAATAGTGTCCTGTGCCTCGCTTATGCAAAGGTTTAAGCTCAGCTCGCATTCTTTTTTTATTTTTTCTATATCCTCTTTGGATAAGTTTTCGGTTTTCAAGGGGTTAAATGCGCCTGTTTTTATGTCGCGCCCAAGGTCGTCAGCCGCGTCAAGCAGATAGATGTATCTGCCGAGAACATAACCGAGCCGACTGAGATTTTCTTTCTGCTCGCCGTCCTCGCAAAGACGCGAGAAAAACTCTGAAAGAAGCTGAGCGGTAGGGTCGCAGCAGGCGTCAAGACTCGCACCGCTCTCCTCAGCTTTTCGTTGGCTTTCAAGATATTTTTTTGCCGCTTCTGCCTCAAGGGGAAGCTCGCTGACGGCTTTTTTATATTTGGGCTTTACATATAAAAGCATAAGACGAGTAAGCGCCTTGTTGCTGTCACGGTCGGAAAGATTGTCAAGAAGCTTACTGTAGAGCAGCAAAACCGCAAGGTTTGCTGCGTAGGAAAGCTCTTTACTTTGTTTTACGCAGTTTTTCTTTGCAAAAAGCTTTGCGGGGCAACGGCAGCTGCAGTAGCCGCAAAAATCCTCTTTCAGAGAGAGCGCCAAGAGTGAAAAAAAGGTAAGATCATAGCTTAAAGTAAGCCTTAAAAGAGCGCCGCTGTTTCCCATTGCCCTGCAAAAACCGCAGTAAACTGCGTTGTATGCTTGAAATTCGCATATCTTCATTTCGGGCTTCATCGGCCTAAGATAACCAAACATAGCGCTCTCCTTTTCTTTATTTTAGCCGTTTGAAGTACAAAAAACAACAAACAAATCGTAAACAAATTTAAACAGTTTTATTTTTTTCTTCGTTTTTTAAAGAAATCTGTAAGAACCTGTGCGCATTTTTCCTGCATTATCGGCCCTGTAAGCTCGGGTATGTGATTAAAGGGAACTTCGTAAAGGTTTACGGCCGAGCCGCAGGCTCCAAACCGCAGGTCGCGTGCGCCGTAAACTACTCTGTCGAGGCGAGCGTTTATTGCCGCCCCCGCGCACATGGGGCAGGGCTCTAAGGTAACAAAAAGGGTACAGCCCGACAGTCGCCAACTTTTAAGGTGGCGGCAGGCCTTGTCAATTGCCGAGATCTCGGCGTGCATAAGGGCGTTTTTCTTAGACTCCCGCTTGTTGTAGCCGTAGCTTATTATTTTCTTGGAGCCGTCGTCAAAGGTCTTGACTATAACCGCGCCGACAGGCACCTCGCCGAGCATTTCAGCCTTTTTTGCCTGCCGCAGAGCTATTTTCATATAATGAAGGTCGTCCATTTTGCCCTCCTTAAACTGCCGAAACTGCAAACGCAACGGTCATAATAATAAAAAATATCATCGGCAGGCTTGTGAAAATTATTGCCGCTTTTCTGCCCTTGAATATGAGCTTTCCGTCAAAGGTTAATCTAAATGCGCCGTCATTACTTTTCTGTAGCAGCAAAAGCGCACAAACTGAAATTACTGCCATAACGGCAAGCAGACCGATGTATATAAGGTCGATTTGCTCGCTTGTAAGTCTGCCTTCGAGCAAGATCATCGCAACCGAAATTAAGTTGTTTAATGCGTGAAGTATCAGAGGGCATAAAAGCGAGCCTGTAAAGACCGCCAAAAAGCCGAAGATAATTCCCGCAACAAAGGCGTATGCAAAGGAGAAGAATGACGAGTGCAACAGCATAAACAAAAATGCGCTGACTAAAACGGCAAAAACATCGCCGTATCTTCGCAGTCGCTCTAAAATGAGAAAACGGAAAAGAGTCTCCTCTAAGATCGGTGCCAAGACCGCGTGCGATAAAACAAAAATTACTGTTGCCAAGGCTCCGTTTGGAGCGGCTGTAGCGCTCGGCTGCAGATTAAACCGAGCTAAAATGCTGTTGCTTACAATGTTTGCCGCAGCACAGAGGGGAATTGCCCCAAGCCCCAACAGCAAAAATTTGAAAAATCTGTTTTTGTTTACAGTCGGCTTAGCCGAAATAATGCTAAGCTTTCTTTTGGTAAGCTTAGATAAAAGCAAAATGCAGATGCACAGTGGAATTACAGTAACTGCCAAAAGATAGACGCTGTAATATGGGCTTTGCGAAAACGACTGTGCAATCAGATCGGGGTCTGTGATGGAAGTGGTAGAGGAATATGCCGACAAAAAAATCGTAGCCACTACAGAGGAAACGGGCAGATATGTGCAAAGACTTAAGGCGATCTTAAAAACATCTTCCCTTAAGTCCGAGGCGGCCTCTGCTCTGTAAACCTGCTCGCTGTGCATATTCACTCCTCCTTTTTAAAGGTCTTTGAGTCTGTCAAAAAAGCCCTTGCGCTTTTCGTATTTTGCGTCAGCAAGGCTCTTGTCAAGCTCCTTTAAGATCTCTTTCTGTTTCTTTGAAAGGTCTTTGGGAACTTCGACTGTAACGGTTACATACTGGTCGCCACGGGCATTAGAATTTAAGCTCTTAACTCCCTTGCCTTTTAGGCGGAAGGTGGTAGAGGGTTGGGTCCCCTCGGGAATCTTGTATTTAACCTTGCCGTCAATGGTGGGAACGGTAAGCTCATCGCCGAGCGCAGCCTGAACGTATGTTATGGGAACTTCGCAGAATATGTGGTATCCCTCGCGCTTAAATAGGGGGTGGGGACGAACCAAAACGTCAACATGAACGTCACCGCTGGGGCCGCCGTTAATACCAACGTCGCCTTGACCTCTAAGGGTCAAGGTCTGTCCGTCGTCAATTCCAGCGGGGATAGAAATGTCAAGCCTGCGGTTCTTACGCACATGACCGTTGCCGTTACATTTTTTGCAGGGGTTGTTTATTATCTTTCCCTTGCCCGAACATCTGGGGCAGGGACGCATTGTTGTTGTAACACCAAACGGCGTTCTCTGCTGCATTCTGACCTGGCCTGTTCCGTTACAGTCGGGGCAGGTCTGCGGGCTGCTGCCCGCCGCCGCACCGCTGCCATTACAGTCGGGGCACTTTTCTAAATGAGAAAACTCGACTGTCTTTTCGCAGCCGTGGCAGGCCTCTAAAAAGTCGATGGAAACCGAGGCTTCAACATCGCCGCCGCGTCTGGGAGCGTTAGGGTTTACCCTGCGTCCGCCACCGCCGCCGAAAAATGAACCGAAAATGTCACCTAAGTCAAAATCCATACCGCCGCCAAAGCCGCCGAAACCACCAAAACCGCCTGCTCCTGCACCGCCGCCGGCATTGTAGCTGGGGTCAACGCCTGCGTGGCCGAACTGGTCGTACCTTGCACGCTTTTGCGGGTCGGACAGCACCTCGTGCGCCTCGGAAGCCTCTTTAAACTTGGCTTCGGCCTCCTTGTCGCCGGGGTTTAGGTCGGGGTGGTACTGCTTTGCCTTTTGGCGATATGCTTTTTTTATTTCATCGTCCGAGGCACCTTTTGAAAGCCCCAGAACTTCATAGTAATCGCGTTTTTCTGCCAATCTGATTCACCCTTTTAAATTCTCTAAAAAAGGCATTAAGCCGCCCGTATTTTCGGGGCGGCAATGCGTAATTTACTTGTTTTCCTCGTCTTTAACCTCGGAGTAGTCAGCGTCAACATAGTCAGCGCCTGCTGCTCCTGCATCAGCTCCAGCTGAGGCACCCTCGGTTCCTGTCTGTGCATTTGCCTGCTGATAAAGCTTTGCAGAAACCTCGTAAAATGCCTTCTGAAGTTCATCCTGCTTAGCCTTGATAGCCTCGGTGTCGGTGCCCTTAAGAGCCTCTTTAAGAGCGTCAAGCTTAGAGGTGAGGTCTGCCTTTTCGCCCTCGCTTACCTTGTCGCCAAGCTCGCCGAGGGTCTTTTCGGTCTGATAAACCATCTGGTCAGCGTTGTTGCGGATGTCGATCTCCTCGCGGCGCTTTTTGTCCTCAGCGGCAAACTGCTCAGCGTTCTGAACTGCCTTTTCAATATCCTCCTTGGACATATTGGAGGAAGAAGTAATAGTAATGTTCTGCTCCTTGCCTGTGCCTAAGTCCTTAGCCGAAACGTTTACGATGCCGTTAGCATCAATGTCAAACGAAACTTCGATCTGGGGAACTCCTCTGGGAGCGGCGGGGATTCCGTCGAGGCGGAACATACCTAGTGATTTGTTGTCCTTAGCGAACTCTCTCTCGCCCTGCAGAACGTTGATCTCAACAGAGGTCTGTCCGTCAGCGGCGGTGGAGAATATCTGAGATTTCTTGGTAGGAATGGTGGTGTTGCGCTCTATAATTCTTGTGCAAACACCGCCGAGGGTCTCAAGTCCGAGCGAAAGGGGAGTAACGTC
>JAFTYW010000041.1 GCA_017461245.1 Oscillospiraceae bacterium | reverse complement strand
CTTGGTGGGTGACTGCCCGGGAAGATAGGTCGCGCCGCATTTGAAGATTTTCTCATTTTCTGCTTGCACCATTAGCTCAGTTGGTAGAGCACCTGACTCTTAATCAGGGTGTCCTGGGTTCGAGTCCCCGATGGTGCACCAATATTGTTTTGATTTAACAAGTCTTTGTAAAAAGGCTTGTTTTTTTTGTTTTTTTATGCTATTTTAGTGTTAATAAAGGAGTGATCTGTTATGAAAATTATGACTTACAACATTCAGCACGGCGCAAACAATCTTTTTAATGATGATATTAACCTTGACGGCGTTGCTGATATACTTAAAAAATACCAGCCTGCGATTGTTGGTCTTAACGAGGTTAGAGGTGAGGGGCCTCTTGAGGATTACACCGCTCAAGCAGAATATATCGCTGAAAAAGCGGGCTATCCTTACTATTTTTACGGCCCAGCAATTATGGTTGAGGACGAAAATCCGTACGGAAATGCAATTCTTTCGAAATATCCTATCATTTCGGCTGAGGCTATTAAAATTCCCGATGCTGAGAAAGCTGTTTTTGGAACAGAATATGAATCCCGCAATATCATAAAGGCAAAAATCGATGTGGACGGCAAAATTATAACCGTTCTTGCTACTCATTTTGGACTTTACCCCGATGAGATAGTTAACGCTGTTTATACTGCGGTTGAAAATTTCGAGGAAGAAAAATGCATCCTTATGGGCGATTTTAACCTCACTCCCGATTCACTTTTTATCACCGCTTTTGAGTTCGTGGATAAGTTTGTCGACACTGCAAGCGTTACAGACGATCCGCTCTATACATACCCCTCCCCCGAGCCCGACAGAAAGATCGACTATATGTTTGTGAGCCACGATATTACTGTAAAATCGGTCACAATTCCTCATACAACCCAGTCCGACCACACCCCTTACCTTGCTGAAATAGAGCTTTAAGATGAAAAAAATCCCGCAAATTAGTTTTGCTGGATTTTTTGTGCTCTCTTTTTGGTATTTAAAGGTTGCAAAAGGCAACAATTTAATAAACAAATCTTTAAGAATGGCCGCAAGAATTGACAAATGGGAGTAAAAATGGTAGAATACTCATTATGGAGTACTATGCAAAGGCGGTGAAACGTTGGCAGATAAAAGAAGTATATTTAACAAAAAGGCAAAGACCTATGCGGTGCATTTAAACAGCACGCTTGCGGGGCTTTCCTTTCTGGCAATTATCCTTGTTATTGCCCTTGTTTTGTCTGTTGTCTGGCTTTTCAGCGGCAACGACGTTAACAAAAATATTATAGCCCAGCGACCCGACGCATCTTCGTCGCAGGCTAATGACGTTTCATCGGGCGGCGCCTCTTCGCAGAAATGGGAGGCAGACGATGCTCGCTTTTCAAAGCCGCTTCCCGAATCTGATATGAGAGAAACGGCCTATTTTAACGATGCCGTGTTTGTGGGCGACTCCATCACCACCGGAATCGATCTTTACTCCTCGCTTACCAACACAAAAGTTGTTGCCTCAACGGGAATCAACCTTGAAACTGTTCTGACGGCTGACTCTGTCAGAAATAAGGCGGGCGATAAGGTTACAATTCCTGCAGCGGTAAAAGAACTTAAACCCGCTAAGATCTACCTTATGCTTGGCACCAACGGCCTTGACTGGATGAGTGTTGACCAGATGGTAGCTCAGTATGAAAAGGTCTTTGATAAGCTAAAGGCAGATAACCCCGACGCAATCTTCTATATTCAGTCGATCCCGCCCATCACAAAGGAAAAAGAGCAAAATGCAAGCCAGATGAGCATTTCCAAGATAAAAGAGTATAACTTAAGGCTCTTGACGCTCGCTGAAAGCAAAAAGGCATACTTTGTTGATGTTTATAGCGCAATTGCCTCAGAAGACGGATACCTTTCACCCGATATCAGTACAGACGGTGTTCACTTTGAGTCCTCGGTTTATGTAAACTGGATAGAATATGTCCGCCGCCACACATCAAGATACGAATAAAAGGAGAGGAAATTTATGAAAAAGCTTTTATCTTTCGCACTCGTCATCGTTTCAGTATTCTGCCTTTGTTCCTGCAACAAAGAGCAAGGTAAAACCCCCGCTACCGCTGATGTTGCGGCAGTTATTTCTGATAGCACAGAGTTTACCGAGCTTATCGCCCTTACCGACGATAACATTGTCCGCCGCTATTACGGAATTGACCTTGAGTCGATCGAGGAGTATGAGGCTCTTGTTTGCTCAAGCGGCGCTGAGGCTGACGAAATTGCCGTTTTCAAAATGAAGGACAAGGAAGACGTTGAGGATATGCTCGATGTTATCCGCGAGAGAAAGCAGGAGCTTTACGACAGCTTTGTTGACTACGTTCCCGGTGAGATCAATAAGATCAACAATGCGGTAATCGGCTCTAACGGAAACTATGTTTATTTTATCGTTTCGGGCGATAATTCAGCTGCAAAGGCAGCAGCAGAGGGTTGCTTTTAACTAAAGCCTTTCTTTAGGAGCTGTAAAAATGAAGAAGTTTATAAAAAACTTCAGCAGGTCGCTGTATTATCTTAACGCCATAGCTCAGATAGCGGTCGTTTCATCGGTTTTTGTGTTTGCGCTGATGAACCTTTTCAGCAGCGGAAACATCCCCGTTGATACGCATGCAACCGTTGTTCCCTTGGTTATTTTCTCGGCGCTTTTCCTCTATATGACGGGCACCTACGAAATTACGCAAAAACGCTCGATCGAGCTTATTGTTACAGGCGTCTTTGCCGTTCTCTTAAGCGATTTGGCGGCAATTATGATAATCAGAGTTTACTCGTTTATATGGTTTGACTTTGCTGAATTTTTGCTGACATACCTAATGCAGATAGCGGCGCTTTGCGTTTGGATCATTATCTCCAGACACATCTATAAAGCCTTTAAAAAGCCGCTCAGAGCGGTCGTTGTTTGCTACGATATTGAGAATATCGACAGCTATATAAACAAGATCCGCGGATATAGCGATAAATATGAAATAACTGATATTATAAGCTATAATGACGCCAATCTTTATTACTCTATCTGCCAGAGCGAAGCGGTTTTTATGCTCGATTTATCGAGCAAAAAGCGTGAAAAGGTTGCCCAGTACTGTTTGGCCCTCAACAAGAATATCTTTATATTGCCAGAGCCTTACGAGATTACCGTGCGAAGCTGTCACTTAGAGCAGATCGACGATATTCCTTTTCTTTCCTGCAAGCCTATGACGCTGACACTGGAAGAGAAGATAATCAAAAGACTCTTTGATGTTGTTGCATCGTTTGTTGCGCTGGTTCTTGCCTCGCCGCTCATGATTGCAATCGCCATTATGATCAAGCGAGACGACGGCGGCAGCGTTTTCTATAAGCAGGAGCGAATTACTGAAAATTACAGAAAATTCAATGTCCTCAAGTTCAGAACAATGGTTCAGAACGCCGAGGAACTAAGCGGTGCCACCCTTTCAACAAAGGACGACCCGCGTATCACCAAAGTCGGCAAGAAACTGCGTGCAATGCGCCTTGACGAGCTGCCACAGCTTATAAATATCTTTAAAGGCGATATGAGCTTTGTCGGACCTAGACCCGAACGAGATATTTTCATTCAGGAATATGTTAAGACCGTTCCCGAGTTTATCTACCGCCTTAACGTTAAGGCGGGCCTTACAGGTCTTGCGCAGGTGCGCGGTAAATATAACACCACCCCGCAGGATAAGCTTAAGATGGACCTTCTTTATATCAACGATTACTCCTTCTTAAACGACCTTAAAATCTGTTTCTTAACCGTAAAGGTGCTGTTTTCAAAAGAAAGCACCGAGGGAATAGACGGCGATGTTAAGAATAAAGAGCTTTTTGAGGCGCAGCAGGAGAATAAAAACTAAAGGCAGGTGAAAAGAGTGAACAAGCTAAAATATATCGTTGCCAGAATTAAAGCTATGGATTTTAAAAATATGATAGCTCAGGCAAAGATTGTTCGCTCAAGAACCCGCCGCCCCGTCCTGTTTACCCTTGTAGATATGATCTACTGCGGTTTTAAGTACCTTGCGGGATATATGGATTATGTTGTCTTTGAGTTTTATAAACTCAATTCAAAACAGAGAGCAACTCAGGTAACCCGCGGTATAAACAACGAGCTTGTTAAAACCTTAAACAAAAAAGAGTCCTGGTATAAGTTCGATAAAAAGGACGAGTTTAACCGCATCTTTTCGGATTTTCTCAAAAGAGACTGGCTTGATATTGAAAACTCAGATTTAACCGAGTTTGAGGCTTTTTGCGAAAAGCATCCTAAAATGATAGTCAAGCCCCGCGACGGCGCCTGCGGAAAGGGCGTTGAAAAACTTGCAGTAGCCGATTTTCAGTCGGCAGAGAAAATGCGCGAGTATTGTCTTAAAAATGAGCAGACTCTCGCTGAGGAAATCATTGTTCAGAACGAGAAAATGAACGTGATGTTTCCTAAAAGCGTCAACACCGTCAGAATGGTTACAATTACCAAAAACGGCAAGGCAAACATCGTTTTCTGTTCTGTGAGAATCGGAGCGGGCGACACAATTGTCGATAACCTAAACAGCGGCGGTATGGCGGCGCTTGTTGACGAAAATACGGGCGTTATTACAACCGACGCTGCCGACAAAAACGGCATAGTTTATAAGACCCACCCCGACACAGATACCGTTATCCGCGGCTTTGAAATTCCCGATTTTAAAGAGGGAAGAGAAATGGTCGAAAAAGCGGCTCTGCGGGTTTCTGATATAGGCTATGTCGGCTGGGATATTGCTTTTTCAGATAAAGGTGCCCTGCTTATCGAGGGAAATCACTTCCCGGGGCACGATATTTACCAGATGCCCGCCTTAACGCAGGACGGTATTGGAGTTCTGCCCAAGTTTAAAAAGGCAATGCAGGGTTGAAATTTGTCGAAAAATATTGTATAATATAATTTGCATTTATATATTTAAACAACAAACCAAACAGGAGTGAATGTTTAACTATGAATACAGAAAATCTTTGTATGGGATGTATGAGGGAAAAGGCTGAGGGAGTAGCCAAGTGCATTAAATGCGGCTATGTTGACGGCTCGCCTTATCTTCCTTCCTATCTTGCTCCCAAGACCATTCTTGCCGAGCGTTACCTCGTAGGTAAGGTCTTGAGCTATAATGGCTCGGGCGCTACATATATTGCATTTGACACAATTATGAACTGCAAGGTCAAGATCAGGGAATATATGCCCGAAAATCTTGCAACCAGGGAAAAGGGCAGCCTTGCCGTTAAGGTCAACGCAGGCAGCGAAATTCAGTATAAATCTCTTAAGATGGATTTTATGGATCTTGCCCGCCACTTAGTAAAGCTCAACTCGCTTTCCGAGGTTGAGCACGTAAACGATATGTTTGAGGAAAATAATACCGTTTATGTTATTTACGAGTACGTTGAGGGTATGACACTTACTGAGTTCCTTAAAAAGAATGGTGGCTATCTCTCTTGGGAGGATACCAAGCAGCTCTTTATTCCGCTTTTATCCTGCATAAACGCAATACATACCTCTGAGATCATTCATAGAGGCATCAGCCCCGACACGATTTTGGTTGATCGCAGCGGAAACCTTAAGCTTACCAGCTTTGATATTGCCCCTGCAAGAACTGCAAGAAGCGAGCTTGTTCCTCAGCTTTACGCAGGCTACGCCGCTCCCGAGCAGTATGCATCGAGCGCTTGGCAGGGAACATTTACCGACGTTTATGCCCTTGCCGCCACTATTTACAGAACACTTACAGGTACCATGCCTGTCGAGGCTATTTCGAGGGTCTCTAACGACAATCTAGTTTCTGCGAGCGCATTAAATCCCAGCATTCCCAAGAACGTTTCCAATACCCTTACCGCCGCAATGACCCTTTCTCCCGAAAAGAGAACAGAAACCGTTACCGCTCTTATTTCTCAGCTTTCTGAGGTTATGGATTTCGGCGAAACCGTAGCAGAGCCTGCTGCAGTTGAGGTAGAGGAGAGTGCTCCCGCTAAAAAGAAAATGAAGGACTCGACAAGATACTCCATTATCGCCGCAGGGGTAAGCGCGCCTATTCTTATTGTTATAATCGTTCTTATTATGACACTTCTTTTCCCCAGCGAAAAGAAGCCGGCCGGTGCTTCATCGTCAAGCTCGCTCATTTCAAGCACTTTGGCATCCTCTGATAAGGAAAAGGACGAAACCTCGTCTGACACAAGATTCCTTTACTCTGTTCCCAACTTTAATTTGAGAAATGTTGACTCTGTGTTAAACGACACCGACTATGCCGAGAAATATGTCTTTACCGTTGAGTATGCATATAGCGAGGAATACGCTGAGCAGACCATTATAGGTCAGTCGGTTGAGGCGGGTACCCCCGTTTCTGAGGACGGAACTGAGATTCTCCTTACAGTAAGCCGCGGCTCTAAGTACAGAACTCTGCCCGACCTTATCGGCAAGGATATCGACTATGCAAGAGATACCCTTACCGAGAAATATATTCATTACAAGGTTCAAACAGAGGTCGGAACCTATGGCGATCCCGAAAAGGTCGTTTCGATGAGTATGGAAGCAGAAACTGTTATCGACATAACTCAGGTACATGAGGTTATCATTTATGTTTATGACACAGAGCCTGTTTCGAGCGAGGAAACTTCAAGCGAGGACACGACCTGGGTCGATGACCTTGTATAAAGTGTAAAAATTAAAAAGCCGAGATGCATTATGCATCTCGGCTTTTTTAGGCTCCCTTGTGCAAAGGGAGCTGGCAAAACTGTAAGTTTTGACTGAGGGATTGCTAGTAAAACCTTTTGAGAAATAGAATTGTTAGTTTTTAAGGCTCTGAAGGGGAGCGGGAATGTGTCCTCCGCGGGAAATAAATTTAAGCGGTGAAGCGGTACTAACAGGCATAACAGGTCCTTCTCCAAGTAGTCCGCCGAACGAAAGTGTGTCCCCAACTTTTTTGCCTATTGCGGGGATAAGGCGGGCGGCGGTAGTTTTGAAGTTTGCCATTCCGATAGCCGCCTCGTCGGCAATTATAGCCGAGATAACATCAGCAGGCGTGTCGCCGGGGATAACTATCATATCAAGGCCAACAGAGCAAACTGCTGTCATAGCCTCGAGCTTTTCAATGCTTAGGGTGCCGTTTGTTGCGGCGGCTATCATTCCTGCGTCCTCGGTTACGGGGATAAATGCTCCCGAAAGGCCGCCAACGCGCGATGAAGCCATAACGCCGCCCTTCTTAACAGCGTCGTTAAGTAAGGCAAGAGCTGCAGTCGTTCCCGCGCTGCCGCACTGCGAAAGATCGATCTCCTCTAAAATGTGGGCAACCGAGTCACCAATAGCGGGGGTGGGGGCAAGCGAGAGGTCAACGATTCCAAAGGGAACACCGAGGCGGCGTGAAGCCTCCTGAGCCACAAGCTGACCCATTCTTGTGATCTTGAATGCGGTCTTCTTTATAAGCTCGGCTACTGCGGTAATGTCAAGCTCGCGTACCTTTTCAAGAGCAGTCTTAACAACTCCGGGGCCTGAAACTCCAACGTTGATTACACAGTCGGGCTCGCCGACTCCGTGAAATGCGCCTGCCATAAAGGGATTGTCCTCGGGCGCGTTGCAGAGAACTACGAGCTTTGCAGGGCCGATGCAGTTTCTGTCGGCGGTTAGTTCGGCAGACTGCCTTATGATTTTTCCCATAAGTGCAACGGCATCAAGATTTATTCCAGCCTTGCTCGAGCCGATGTTAACAGATGCGCAGATGTTGTTAGTAACAGAAAGCGCCTCGGGAATGCTCTCGATAAGCTCTCTGTCGCCTGCCGAAAAGCCTTTCTGAACAAGCGCAGAATAGCCGCCAATGAAATTTACACCAACCTCGTCAGCGCAGCGCTGCAACGTTTTTGCAATCTTTACAGGGTCGCCGCCCGATGAGGCAACAACCATTGCGATCGGGGTAACCGAAATTCTCTTGTTTATGATGGGAATTCCGTACTCGCGCTCGATCTCATTGCAAACCGAAACAAGATCTTTAGCTTTTGTGGTAATTTTCTTGTAAACCTTTTCGCAGGTCTTGTCAATGTCGCTGTCGGCGCAGTCCAAAAGGGAAATTCCCATTGTAACAGTTCGGATGTCAAGATGCTCATCCGAGATCATATGTATCGTTTCAAGAATATCTTTTGTGTTAAACATATTTTTCTCCCACTTAAATTCGGTGCATCGAATTGAAGATGTCCTCGTGCATTGCGCGTATCTGCATTCCTATTTCGCTTCCGTAGCTTTCCATTTCGGCAGAAAAATCTCCGAACTTAACGTCGATATTTGAAATGTCGACGAGCATTATCATTGTAAACATATCCTGCAAAACGGTCTGGGATACGTCGATAACGTTAACATTATGATCGGCGCATTTGGTGGCAACATCCTTAAGAATACCAACCTTGTCGCGACCTACTACACTTATAACAGCCTGCATAAAATTTTCACTCCTTTTTGTACTCTCTATATTGTAGCATAAAACCGCAAAAAATCAAGGAAAATAAACAGCGTAGGTATAATTATAAACAAAAACGGCAAAATATGTTAAAAAATAGACAAGATATATTGACTTTTATCCGCTAAATGAGATATAATTTATCTTGAATATTGTTTTTCAAAAACAGTATATTTTATAACCCGAAACGGATGATGTCAGATGAAGTATTTGGTTCTTCTTTGTGACGGAATGGCTGATTATCCGTGTGATGAGCTTTCGGGACAAACCCCTATGAAGCTTGCCAAAAAGCCTAATATAGACTTTTGTGCGGCAAACGGTGAGGTTGGCCTTATAAAGACCGTTGCTGACGGCTTTAAGCCGGGTAGTGACGTTGCAAACCTCTCGGTCATGGGCTATGATCCCCGCCTTTATTACACAGGTCGTTCGCCATTAGAGGCTGCCAGCATCGGAGTTAAAATGGATAGCTCTGATATTGCTACAAGATGCAATCTTGTTACCCTAAGCGATGAAGAAAATTATGAGAATAAAACTATGGTCGACTACTGTGCTGATGACATTTCGTCAGAGGAGGCGGAGGAGCTTGTCAAGTTCCTCGAAGAAAAGCTTTCTGAGGACGATATGCATTTTTACGTCGGCGTAAGCTACCGCCATTGCCTTGTTTTAAAGAATGGGCTGGGCGGAAAATATGAGGCAACCCCGCCGCACGATATAAGCGGAAGAAAAATTACAGAGTATTTGCCCGCGAACGAGCGTTTTCTCGACCTTATGAAAAAGAGCTACAAGCTTTTAAAGAATCACCCCGTAAATCTTAATAGGGTAGAGAAAGGTCTGCGCCCTGCAAACAGTATTTGGCTTTGGGGCAGCGGAAATAAAAGCGAAATGCCCTCCTTTGAAAGCAAGTTTGGCCTTAAAGGCTGTGTAATTTCGGCGGTCGACCTTATTAAAGGCATCGGAAAACTCACCGAAATGCAGGTCTGCGAGGTAGAAGGTGCCACAGGATATATCGACACCAATTTTGAGGGTAAGGCCGAAGCGGCAGTTGCTGCTTTTAAGAGCGGCGCAGAGTTAGTTTATCTGCACGTTGAGGCTCCCGATGAGTGCGGTCATAGATTTGAGGCGCAGAATAAGATTCGTGCGATAGAGTATATCGATGAGAGGGTGCTTAGTAGGGTCAAGAAATACCTTGACGAGTGCGGCGAGGATTACAAGATCATGATCCTGCCCGACCACGCAACGCCCCTCACACTTAAGACCCACGTGTCCGACCCCGTTCCTTTTGTTATCTACCATAAAAACTGTCTTGTCGACAGTTCGGTCAGTTCGGTAAATGAGGATAGCGCAAAGGCAACAGGTATTTTTGTTGAAGAAGGCTCCGAAATGATGAGCCGTTTCATAAATAAATAAAATGGTAAGGTGATGTAAATGCCAGAGTATTCAGTTTGGTTTGTGTGCGCGCTTGGAATGGGCGTAGTTTTTCTCGGGCTTATCTGTATCGTCATTCTTTGCTCGACGGTAAGCTTCCTTTGCAGAAAAGCTTTAGGCGACTCTAAGAGTGATGCTTCCGCCGCTGCAGCTCCCGCTCCCGTAAGCGCGGCAACCCCCGCAGTAGCTCCCGCTCCTGCAGCTCCTATTGCAAACCGCAGTAAGATCGTTGCTGCTGTTTCAGCAGTAATCGCAGAAGAACTCGGAACCGACGTTTCTGCAATCAGAGTAGTATCTTTCAAAAAAATCTAAGGAAAACGGTGATAAAAATGAAAAAGTATAGAGTAAATGTTAATGGCGAAATGTATGAGATCGAAGTAGAGCTTCTTGGTGAGGTTCCCGTAGCTCCCGCTGCACCTGCAGTAGCACCCGCTCCCGTAGCAGCTCCTGCACCCGCAGCAGCACCTGCTCCTGCCGCTGCTCCCGCAGCTGCAACCGGCGCAGGCGAAACTGTTTCTTGCCCCATGCCCGGAACAATTTTAGCAGTTAACGTAAGCGTCGGCGACACTGTAGCCGAGGGTCAGGTCCTCTTTGTTCTCGAGGCTATGAAGATGGAAAATGAAATTATGGCTCCCAAGGCAGGCAAAATTACCTCTGTTGGTGTAACCAAAGGCGCATCCGCTCAGTCGGGCGACGCTCTTTGCACTATCGAATAATTTTACCCCTTAAGGAGAAATTTCTATGGATGCAATTTTAAGATTTGTTCAGCAAACGGGATTTTATATGCTGTTTGCTGAAATAGGGGAGAACTGGGTAAACATCGTTATGATTTTAGTTTCCCTGCTTCTTCTCTGGCTTGCTATCAAGAAAAAATTTGAACCCCTGCTTCTTATAGGTATCGCGTTTGGTATGCTTCTTACCAACCTTCCCGGTGCAGAAATGTATCACGATATCTTTTTTGCAGGCGGTCACGTAAACTGGGAGATATTCTCGGGCGCACCCGTTACTCAAGAGTTTATTGATGGACTCAGAGAGGCGGGCGTAAGCGAGGCAGTTCTCTCAACTGTGCAGGTCGGTCAGTCTGTTTCGGCAGGCCTTATTGACTACCTTTATCTCGGCGTCAAATTCGGTCTTTATCCCTGCCTTATCTTTGTAGGCATCGGCGCCATGACCGATTTCGGCCCCCTTATTGCAAATCCCAAGAGCCTGCTGCTCGGCGCAGCTGCTCAGCTTGGAATTTTTGCAACCTTCGTAGTTTGCTCGACCCTGCTCGGCTTCCCGATGCCTGCCGCCGCATCTATCGGCATCATCGGCGGTGCTGACGGACCCACCGCAATTTACACCACCTCGCTCTTGTATCCCGAGCTTTTAGGACCTATTGCCGTTGCGGCTTATTCCTATATGGCTCTCGTTCCGGTTATCCAGCCTCCCATTATGAGAGCGCTGACAACCAAGAAAGAGCGTGGAATCGTTATGAAGCCTCTTCGTGAGGTTTCAAAGACCGAGAAGATCGTTTTCCCGATCGCAGTAACGATATTTGTTGCGCTTCTCGTTCCCTCGGCAACCCCGCTTGTCGGTTGCCTTATGCTCGGCAACCTCTGGAAAGAGTCGGGCGTTGCAGAGCGCCTTTGTAAGACCGCTCAGAATGAGCTTATGAATATTGTTACAATATTCCTTGGAATTTCCGTCGGCGCAACTGCAACCGCAACCGCCTTCTTTAACCTCCAGACTATTGAGATCATGATAGTCGGCGTTGTTGCTTTCGGCGTTGGAACTGCAGGCGGCGTGCTTCTTGCAAAGTTTATGAACCTCTTCTCAAAGAACAAAATAAATCCCCTTATCGGTTCTGCAGGCGTTTCGGCTGTTCCTATGGCGGCCCGTGTTTCGCAGACCGAGGGTCAGAAAGAAAACCCCGGCAACTTCCTGCTTATGCACGCTATGGGACCCAACGTTGCGGGTGTTATCGGCTCGGCAATCGCCGCTGGTGTTCTGATTGCACTGTTTAGATAAAGGAGCTTAAATAATGGCACAAAAACTTTATATTACCGATACAATTTTGCGTGACGCGCATCAGTCGCAGGCTGCAACAAGAATGAAGCTTGAGGATATGCTTCCCGCTTGTGAAATGCTCGACGAGATGGGTTACTGGTCGCTCGAATGTTGGGGCGGCGCAACCTTTGATGCATGTATGCGCTTTCTTAATGAAGATCCTTGGGAGCGCCTTCGCGCACTTAAAAAGGCAATGCCCAAAACCAAGCTGCAGATGCTTCTGCGAGGCCAGAACCTCTTAGGGTATAAGCACTATGCTGACGATGTTGTTGACGCTTTCGTTGGAAAGTCTATCGAAAACGGCATCGAGGTCATCCGTGTTTTTGACGCGCTAAACGATGTCAGAAATATCGAGCAGGCTGTAAAAAGCATCAAGAAATACGGCGGACATTGTGAAGCCGCAATGAGCTACACAACCAGCCCCGTTCACAATGAGGAATACTTTGTCACTCTCGCTCAGACCCTTAAAGAAATGGGCGCTGATACAATCTGCATCAAGGATATGGCAAACCTGCTTCTTCCCGTGGATGCCTATAACCTTGTTAAAAAGCTTAAAGAGAAGATCGATATTCCTATCCACCTGCACACCCATAACACCACTGGCACAGGTGATATGACTAACCTTATGGCTGCTTGGGCAGGCGTTGATATTGTTGACTGCGCACTTTCTCCTTTAGGAAACGGAACCTCTCAGCCCGCAACCGAGGCATTTGTTGCCGCTCTGCAGGGAACAGAGAGAGATACCGGCCTTGACCTTAAGAAATTGAGCGATGCCGCTTCTTACTTCCGCGGCGTTGCCGATAAGCTCACAAAGGACGGAATCCTTGATCCCAAGGTCCTTAAAATTGACGTTAACACCCTTTTATATCAGGTCCCCGGAGGAATGCTCTCAAACCTCATTTCTCAGCTCAAACAGCAGAACGCTGAGGATAAGTATTACGACGTTCTTGCCGAGATTCCCAGAGTCCGTGAGGACTTCGGCTTCCCGCCGCTCGTAACTCCTACCAGCCAGATAGTCGGAACTCAGGCGGTTCTCAACGTCCTTATGGGCGAGCGCTATAAGATGGTTTCCAAGGAGTCTAAGGGACTTCTTAGAGGTGAGTACGGTGCCGTTCCCGGTAAGGTAAACGAGGAAGTTCGCAAAAAGGCAATCGGAGATGACGAGGTCATCACCTGCCGCCCCGCTGATCTTCTTGAGCCCGAAATGGATAAATACCGCGAGGAAGCAGGCGACATTGCAAAATGTGAAGAGGATGTATTGAGTTATGCGCTCTTCCCGCAGGTTGCTGAAAAATTCCTTAAAGAGAAATATGCTCCTAAAACTGAAGAAAAGGCTGTCGAGGCTGATGAAAACGCAGTCAGAGAGCTTTACGTTGAGGATTTAGGTCTGTAAAAACAACTATTACTCACAAATATGTTTAAAAGGTCGAATTCATTATGAATTCGACCTTTTTATTTGCCTCCCTCTGATGAGGGAGGTGGGCAAAATCTTTGATTTTGCTCGGAGGTAGAGAAAAGAATAGAAATATTCTCTCCCCCAGTCTTTTGCTTCGCAAAATCCAGCCCCCGCTACTGCATAAGTTCGGCTTGCCAAATCAAAGATTTGGGGCCTTACTTATCGTCAGAGGGGGCCTAAAAGACTTCCTTATAAGAAACAGTATTAAGGCTGCGCCGAATTTTTTGCCTTATCACAAAAACTTTACAAATTATTCCTTGACCTTGTATAGTAAAAATCTTATAATAGTATAGTTAAGAGTATGCAGTTTTTAAACCATTAAAGGAGCAATAGAGCATAAATGATAAAACAGCTTGCAAAATGTATCAGAGAATACAAAAAGCCAACCTTTGTAAGCCTCGTTTTTATAACTCTTGAGGTTGTTATAGAGGTTTTTATTCCGTTTATAACGGCAAACTTAGTCAACGCCATTAAAGCGGGAGCCGAGATGAGCGAGGTCGTAAAAAGCGGTGTCTTTCTGGCGGTCCTTGCCTGCCTTTCGCTTTGCTGCGGCGCGGTAGCGGGATATGCCTGCTCAAAGGCGTCGGCAGGCTTTGCCAAAAATCTGCGCCACGATATGTTTAAAAGGGTGCAGGGCTATTCCTTTGAGAATATAGATAAGTTCTCGTCGTCATCCTTGGTAACACGTATGACGACCGACGTTTCAAACGTTCAGATGGCCTATATGATGATCATCAGAACGGCTATCCGCAGCCCCCTTATGCTCGTTTTCTCGGTTGTTATGGCCTACGTTATGGGCGGCGCACTTGCATCAACCTTTGTTGTTGTAATTCCCGTGCTTGCATTCGGTCTGATTATGATTGGCAGAAAGGCTATGCCCGCTTTTAAAAGAGTTTTCAAAAAGTATGATAGACTTAACGAGTCTATTGAGGAAAATGTCCGTGCAATGCGTGTTGTAAAGGGCTTTTCACGAGAGGATTACGAAAAGGAAAAGTTCGGCGCTGCAGCAGAGGAGATTCGTAAAGACTTTACAAAGGCCGAAAGAATCGTTGCCTGCAACACCCCGCTTATGCAGGTCTGCCTCTATTTCAATATGATATTCGTTCTGCTTGTCGGCTCTTATATGACCATCACAAGCAAGGGTCAGCTCATTGACGTCGGTCAGATATCCGCAATGCTCACCTACGGAATGCAGATACTTATGTCGCTTATGATGCTTTCGATGATCTACGTTATGATAACTATGTCGACCGAGTCTATTAAGAGAATTTGCGAGGTGCTTTCCGAGAAGCCTGCACTATCTAATCCCGAAGATCCCGTCCTTGAGGTTGAGGATGGCTCTATTGAGTTTGAGGGCGTCAGCTTTAAATATTCGCAAAAGGCGGAAAAATTCGCCCTTTCTGATATAAACCTTAAAATTCGCTCGGGTATGACGGTTGGAATTATCGGCGGCACAGGATCGAGTAAAACAACTCTCGTTCAGCTTATCCCCAGACTTTACGACGTAACTGAAGGCGCCGTAAAGGTCGGCGGCAGGGATGTCCGCGAGTATGATATTGAGTCGCTCCGCGGCGCAGTTGCAATGGTGCTGCAGAAAAATCTGCTCTTTGCAGGAACGATAAATGAAAATCTTCGCTGGGGCAATAAGGACGCTACCGACGAGGAAATCCGTGAGGCCTGTAAGCTCTCGCAGGCAGACGATTTTGTTATGTCCTTTCCCGACGGCTACGAAACTAAGATAGAGCAGGGCGGAACCAACGTTTCGGGCGGCCAGAAGCAGAGACTTTGTATTGCCCGAGCACTTCTTAAAAAGCCTAAGATCTTAATTCTTGACGACTCTACAAGCGCCGTTGACACAAGGACTGACGCTTTAATTAGAGCAGGCTTTAAACAGTACATCCCCGAAACTACCAAGATTATTATTGCTCAGCGTATCGCCTCTGTTGAGGATGCAGATATGATTATCGTAATGGATAACGGCAAGATTTCTGCTCTTGGCACCCACAGCAAGCTTTTAGAGTCGAGTGAGATCTACAGAGAGGTATACAATCAGCAGACCAAAGGGGGTGCAGAGAATGAGGCCGAATAGACCTAAAATGAAGTTTGAGAAGGGCAAAAACCCCGTTGCAAGAGTTCTTAAAATGCTTATCGGGTTTTATCCCGTGCTTTTCCCCTTAACAATTCTGTGTATTCTTTTTTCTGCGGCAACCTCTGCAATTCCCGCTCTTTTTCAGCAGAACGTAATTGCATCTATTGAAAAATGGTTTAAAACAGGGGACTGGGCATCGGCAAAAGAGGAGATCGTTCCTATGGTCATTCTGCTTGCCTGCCTATATCTTGTTTCTACCATCTGCATCACGACACAAACTCAGCTTATGGCTTATATGACCCAGGGCTTTTTGTCAAAAATGCGAGTAAAAATGTTTGACGGAATGCAGAATCTGCCCATAAAGTATTTTGACACAAATAAGCACGGCGACATTATGAGTCACTACACCAACGATATTGACACCCTGCGTCAGCTCGTTTCGCAGGCAATTCCGTCGCTTATTCAGGCTTCGGTTATCGTTACCGTTGTTTTCTGCATAATGCTTTATTTCAGCGTTTGGATGACCCTGCTTCTTGTCGTCGGTGTTATCGTTATGATGCTCGTTTCAACAAAAATCGGCGGTGGCTCGGCCAAATACTTTATTCGTCAGCAAAAGGCAATGGGCAAAAACGAGGGCTTTGTGCAGGAAATGATGAACGGACAGAAGGTCGTCAAGGTCTTTTGCCATGAGGACGAGTGCCAAAAGGACTTTGACGAAATCAACAATCAGCTCTTTGAGGACAGCTATAGAGCTCACGCCTATGCAAACTGCCTTGGCCCTATCATTATGAACATCGGAAACATTCTGTACGTTCTGGTAGCTATGGCAGGCGGTCTGTTCTTGCTTTCGGGACTTCCCAATGTAAGTCTTTCGGGAATGGCATTTTCGATAAGTATCTTGGTGCCGTTTCTTAATATGACCAAGCAGTTTACTGGTAACATCAATCAGGTTTCGCAGCAGATAAACTCGGTTGTAATGGGTATGGCGGGCGCAAGTCGTGTCTTTGCCCTTATGGACGAGGCCGCTGAGGCCGACGAGGGCTACGTGACCTTAGTTAACGCCGAGATCGACGAGAACGGCAATATTTCTGAGGCCGATAAGCACACAGGTAAATGGGCCTGGAAGCACCCCCACGGCGACGGCAGTATTACCTACACACTGCTTCGCGGCGACGTTCGCCTTCATGACGTCGACTTTGCCTATGAAGAGGGCAAGGATGTTCTGCACAATGTTTCGGTCTATGCCGAGCCCGGTCAAAAGGTCGCATTTGTCGGCGCAACAGGAGCAGGTAAGACCACCATCACAAACCTTATCAACCGCTTTTACGATATTGCTGACGGTAAGATTCGTTATGACGGCATAAATATTAATAAGATAAAGAAGTCTGACCTGCGCCAGTCTCTCGGCATAGTTTTGCAGGAAACCAATCTGTTTACGGGAAGTGTCATGGATAATATCCGCTACGGTAGACTTGACGCAACCGACGAGGAATGTATTGCTGCCGCAAAGCTTGCGGGCGCAGACGATTTTATAACAAGGCTTCCCGAGGGGTACAATACCGAGCTTTCAAACAACGGCTCAAATCTCTCGCAGGGACAGCGTCAGCTTATTGCAATAGCAAGGGCCGCCGTTGCCGACCCGCCGGTTATGATTCTTGACGAGGCGACCTCGTCGATAGACACCCGAACCGAAGCGATAGTAGCACGTGGTATGGATAAGCTTATGGAGGGCAGAACGGTTTTTGTAATCGCACACCGCTTATCTACCGTTATGAACAGCGACGTCATTATGGTGCTTGATCACGGCAAAATTATCGAGCGCGGCGACCACGATAAGCTCATCGCCGAAAAGGGAACCTACTATCAGCTTTACACAGGCGCCTTCGAGCTTGAATAAAAAACAACAACCGCTTGGGATAAACCCCAAGCGGTTGTTTTAATTTAAGCTAGGTTAAGAAATTGAGGTATCCACAGTTTGATCAGGCACCTCTGAAACTTTTTTTAATACAATCTCATCTCCTTCTTCAGGTATCAGAATAAGAGTGTCCTTTTTTTCTTTATAATCTCCAATATAGATACAATCTCCAAGCTCACCATTCTCAAACATTTCATAAATAGTAAATCTTCCACGAGCTGCCCTTAATTGTATTTTAGTAACTGTCCCATCATTTTTTATAAGTTCTCCTTCATTCCAAGCAGGAGCAGCCTTTGAGATAATTACGTTTATTTCAGGGGCATCGCTTTCATATACGCCTTCTTGCTTTAAAGGACGAAAATCTACACAAGAAGCAAAAATCAAAACAATCAGTAAAGATAAAGCTAAAACAATACTTCTTTTCATATAATCACCTCAAATTTGATCATTTGTTTCTAATTACAAAATACAATATTCTATGTTTTTTGTCAAGAAAGGCAAGATGCTTTTTACGGCTCTTGAAAAGAGAGGATAAATATTGTATAATAAAGTTATCTTGAACCAAGGCGGGATTTAATGAAGATAATTCACTGCGCGGATCTGCATCTCGACTCCAAGCTCGAAACAAATCTTGACAGAGCAAAGGCAAGGATAAGGCGCGCCGAGCTTGTGCGCTCGTTTGAAAGGCTTGCGGATTATGCCGCACGAAACGGTGTGCGCGCTGTAATAGTCGCGGGCGACCTTTTTGACCACAACTCTGTAACAAAAAGCACCGTTCAGACTGTCGCATCGGTAATTGCGGCGGCAGAGGGTGTTGATTTTCTTGTGCTTCCCGGCAATCACGATAGTAGTAATCCCTTTGAGATGCTTGAAACTCTGCCCGATAATCTTCGTTTCTTTTCTGATAGCTGGACGAGCTTTGACTATGACAATGTAACCATCTCGGGAATAGCGCTCAGCCGCAGCAACGCGAATGTTGTCTACTCAAGCCTGAGCCTTTCCCCCGAGCGCTTTAATATTGCTGTTATGCACGGCGATATTTCGAGTGAAATAAATCTGCCGTCGCTTCGCGGCAAGAATATAGACTACCTCGCCCTCGGCCACCTGCACGAGCATAGCGAGGGCAAAATAGATGAGCGCGGTGTCTATGCCTACAGCGGTTGCCTTGAGAGCCGCGGCTTTGACGAAAGCGGCGTCAAAGGCTTTTACCTTGTTGACACCCAAGTCAAGCAGTACACCTTTGTAAGCGGCCTTTCAGAGAGAAATATGCTGGAAGTGTACGTCGATATTTCGGGCCTTATGCAGTATAGCGAGATACGCTCAAAAATCGACAGCGAGCTTGAAAATGCAGGCGCAAGAGAGCAGGATATGGTAAAGGTCGTTTTAACTGGTAGCGTAGATCTCGATGCCAACAAGGCGCCAGATCAGCTTTTAAAATGCCTTGAGGGCAGATTTTTCTTTGCTAAGATCAAGGACAAAAGCAGGGCGGAAATTCGCGCCGATGACTTTAAAAACGATATTTCTCTAAAGGGCGAGTTTGTCCGTCAAGTGCTCTCGGCCGACCTTTCCGATGAGGAAAGAGAGCAGATAGTCCTGCTCGGCATCCGCGCAATAAGAGGGGAGGAGCTGTAAGGTATGAAGCTTTTAAGTTGTTATATTTCAGCCTTTGGCGGCCTTTCTGATTATAGCATTGATTTTTCGTCAGATCTTACCTGCATTTTAGAAAATAACGGCTTTGGAAAAACTACTCTTGCCGCATTTATAAAGGCTATGTTTTACGGTATGGAAACCGCCAATAAAAGAACTGCAACTGTAGAAAGCAGTGAAAGGGTAAGGTATTTTCCCTGGAATAACTCAAAATTCGGCGGTCATTTAACCTTTTCGCTCGGCGATAAAAACTACCGCATTATACGATTTTTTGACCGCGACAGTGCCGCCCGTGATAGCTTTCAGCTTGTCGACGCCGATAGCGGCAGAGAGGTTGGCGATTTCAGCGAAAAGATAGGCCTTGAAATTTTCGGCGTTGATGAGGACGGCTTTAAGAGGAGCGTTTTCTCAAACGGCGAGCCCTGCCTTGATGCTCTGCCCGCATCTGTCCGCTCAAAGATCAGCAATATAGTTGACGCCGCTGACGACTTTGACGATTACGAAAAGGCGCTCAAAAAGCTTACAGATTTAAGAAAAGACCTTGACTCGAAAAACGGCGCTATCGCAAATTCTGATAGAAAGATCGAGCAGGCTAAAATTGAGTGTGAGCGCTGTAAAAAGGATAACAAGGAGTTTTTAAGGCTCTCGCAAAAAGCGCAGGAGCTTGAGGGGCAGGGAAAACAGATTGCCGCCGAACTTTCTGCCCTTAATAAAAAGCTTGAGCTTGCCGCCAGAGAAGAAGCCGACGCAGTAAGGCTTGAGCATTATGAGAAGCTTAAAGCGCAGATTGCCGACATTGAAAAAGAAAACGAGGCTTTGAAGCAAAAATATCGCGGCGCTCTGCCAACCGATGCCCAAATTATAAGGCTTGAAGAGCTTTTAAAGGGTTATGATGAGGGCGCTTTGCTGCTCTCGGGAGAGATATCAAAGCTTTCAAAGGATGAGTACAAAAACCTTGAAAGGCTTTTTAGCAGTTCGCTCCCCTCAGAAGAGGAGCTTAAAGAGATCTCAGAAAAACTGAGAGATGCAGACATCTGCTCAAATCAACTCAGCGAGCTTAACAAAAAGGCTGAGGCACTCAAAAACCAGCTGGAGCTGAGCGGCGTTCGCCTCGAAAAAGAAGTTTCTGATGACGATTTAATTGAGATCCGCCTTTCAGCATCAAAAACCGCCGCGCCTCTTAGCAAAAAGATTAGTTTCACTCCGCTATTTGTGCTGACCGCTCTTGTTCTCGTAGTGGGAATTGCCGTCTGCTTTGTTCATCTTGTTGCGGGAATAGTTGTGGCCGCAGTCGGTGCAGTCGGGCTTATCGCAGTTATGCTACTGTCGTCTGTTAAAAAGATGATAGGAGCGGGCAGTCTTAGCGAGGGCGAGCGCGAGAGGGTAAAAGCCTTTTTAAGCGATTTTGGCTTTGCTCCCGATGCTGATGTAAACCTCGCAGTCGATAGGGTAAAATCCGCGCTTGCTGTTTCAAAAGAGCTTAGCTCTGTAAAAAGTAATATAGAAGCTGCAAAAGAGCAGAATGACGCCTGCCTTAAAGAAATTGATGCATTTATAGGCAGCTATATTCCCTCGTTTGAGGACCGCACAAGCGCCTTTGATTTTCTCAAAACAGGCGTCAGCCGTTATGTAAACGAGGTCTTGCCCGCCGCCGACAAAAAGAGAGCGCTTGAAAAAGAAATTAAAGGCGCTGAAACTGAAATTCGCTCAATTCTGCT
This sequence comes from Oscillospiraceae bacterium, assembly GCA_017461245.1. Taxonomy (GTDB): domain Bacteria; phylum Bacillota; class Clostridia; order Oscillospirales; family Ruminococcaceae; genus SIG578. The sequence goes on along the minus strand of JAFTYW010000041.1, from coordinate 6,376 downwards.
CTCGCTCGGCATGGAAAATACCGCTGATCTTAAAGCCGTGGTATCAGAGATAAAAGAGGACAGCGTTAAGTACAAGGACACTTGCCTTAGCCTTGATAAGCTTAAAAAAGAGGCCGAGCAAAGCTTTGTCGAAAACAAAATTAGCGAGATCAGTGTTGGCGACGATTTTGAAACCACCGAGCAGATATCTTTAAAGAAGCAGGGCCTTGAGGATATTCTCAAAACCTTAAATGCCGAGCTTGCGCAGATAAGACAGAATATGCAGCCTCTCTCTAATGCCAAAGCTGAGCTTAACGAGCTTGAGGAGCTTATTGACGGCGAGCGCGAGAGGCGCGAGCAGCATATCTTGCGCTACAATGTTGTTGTTAAGACAATTGAGCTTCTTAAAAGCGCAAAAACCGAGCTTTCTAAAAAATACGCGGGAAGCATCAGCATCGCCTTTGAGCGCTACAGCTCGCTGTTTTTCGGCGATGGTGCGGCCGACTTTCTGATGGGCGCTGACCTAAGCCTTACAGTAAATCGAGAGGGAATAGGTAGGGCGGCAAATCAGTTCTCAGAGGGTCAGAGAAGCGTGATGGATGTATGTCTGCGCCTTTCGCTCATTGATGCCATGTTTGAAAAGGAAAAGCCTTTTGTTGTGCTTGACGACTCGTTCTCGGCGCTTGATGAGGAGAACTTCAAAAAGGCAGCAGAGCTTATAAAAAGCATAAGTGATGAGATACAGATTGTGTATTTTACCTGCCATAGCAGCAGAAAAATTTAACGAAACGGATGTGCAAAAATGAAGCTTGAAAACGGCAGACCTCAGGATTTTGAGGCAAGAATAGAAAAGGAAAAGCAGGTCTATGATCTTCTAGAGTCGCTTAATATTGAGTACGCTAGAGTTGACCACGAACCTGCTATGACAATGGAGGTCTGCGAGCAGATAGACAAGGTTCTCGGCGCCGCAACCTGCAAAAATCTCTTTTTAACCAACCGTCAGCAGACTGATTTTTATCTACTGCTGATGCCTGGCGATAAGCCCTTTAAAACAAAGGATATTTCTGCCCAGATAGGCTCTGCAAGGCTTTCTTTTGCCTCCGGCGAGCAGATGGAAAAATATCTCGGAACGACGCCCGGATCTGCAAGCGTTTTAGGCCTTATGCACGATACTGAGGGCGAGGTCAGGCTGCTTGTTGATAGAGATGTTCTGAATGCGGAGTACTTCGGCTGTCACCCCTGCATCAATACCTCCAGCCTTAAGATCAAAACAACCGACGTTTTTGATAAGATCATCCCCGCCTTAAAACATACCCCCGAATTTGTAACTTTATAGAGGAAAAAGCTATGGATATTGAACAGAAAATGAAAAACGGCGAGCTTTATAAGTGCGACGCCTTAACCCCCGAGCTTCAGAAAAAGCTCTACAAGTATAGAGAGCTTATCTATGACTTTAACAACTCCCGCCCCTCAGACGAGAAAAGGCGCTCGGCGCTTCTAAAGGAGATTTTTGCCGAGGTTGGTGAAAATTGCTATATAGAAGGGCCGCTGAGAGCAAATTGGGGCTGTAATACACATATCGGCAATAACTTTTACGCCAACTTTAACCTTACACTCGTTGACGACACCGATATTTATATCGGTAACGACGTTATGCTGGCGCCCAACGTGACCTTGGCAACCGCGGGTCATCCCATTGACCCCGAGCTTCGTGCGCAGGTATATCAGTTTAATATGCCGATTCATATCGGCAACCGTGTCTGGATAGGTGCAGGAGCTATTGTTATGCCGGGCGTAAGCATTGGGGACGATAGCGTTATCGGAGCGGGCAGCGTTGTAACCCGTGATATACCGTCGGGCGTTGTCGCAGTAGGAAATCCTTGTAGAGTTATGAGAAAAATCTCAGAAAAAGATAAGGAATATTACTATAAAGACCGCAAGATAAATTTAGACTAAAAAATAAACCCAGCCGACTTTATCGGCTGGGTTTTTAATTTACATTTCTGCAAAGAAGACCTCTTTTTCGGTTATAAGAGTTTTTCTTTTAGTGGTTATCTGTTTGCCGTCAAGGAAAAGAGAGTCGCCGTCAATTTTAAGGGTGTGCTTTTTGCCAAGGTATTCAAACTCGGCATCAGCGGTTTTCATACTCTCGGGCAGGCAGGGCGAAAATTCAATTCCGTCAAGGGTGGGCTTAATTCCAAACATCCACTCGTAAACGCCGCGCATCGCCATTGCAACACTTCCCGTAAGGAAGCACATAAGGCCTCTGTGGTTAAAGGCAGGCAGCTCCTGCCAGCAGTTAACAATGGCGTAGGGCGGGGTAAAGGTAAGCGCGGTGGGGTGCTTTTCGGTGTCGTATGGCATTATCCATTTGAGCATATCGAAAAGCTCATCGCCCTCGTCGGCTTCGGAAAGCGCCCTTGCAAAGAAGCCCTGCGATCCATGGTTGTAAACATTTCCGTTCTCACCGAGGTACTTGGGAACATCGCCGCTTGCAATTCTGCCAACCTTTGCGATAGGCTTGTCGCCCAGATGGGGATAGAAAAGTCTGTATCCCTTGTCGCATTTTAGGCTCTCTGCGGTTTCTATGATTTTGCCGAACTTTTCTCTTTCGGCAACGCCCGAAATGATGGCATAGTAGTTAGAAACGCCGTACATACGGCACTCGCCGTCGGGGTCATTATCCGAGAATATCCATTTTCCGTCGTCGTTGAAAACGGCGTTGTAGAAGCCTTTGTTGTTAAAGGCGTGCTTGTTTATGTTCTCTTTGAGTCTGCTTGCAAATTCAAGATATTTTTTAACATCTGTACTCTTGTCAAGGGTCAGCATAATGTCAGAAAGATATTTAAGCGACATAACGGTCTGCTCGCTGACGGTAACCGACTCGCCTCGTCCTTCAAGACCTGCTGTGTTGACGGCGTCAAGCCAGTCGCCGCCTCTTATCTTGCAAAGGCCGTGCTCGCCTATGTTCTCGTCCTTTATGTAGTATTCGGTTGCGGCAATAAGATGCTCCAAAACACTGCTCTTTTTGTCGCTGTCGAGCCACTCTATTTCGAGCTTTAAAATGTCAAAGTCCTTGGTGTGCGCAAGGTATTTGTGCATAAATTCTACAAAGAAAGCGCCGCCGTCAACGTGTGTTCTAAGGTCGTGCTTGCCGTGTTTACCCTTTGCAGAGTACTGGCGGGGGAACCAGCCGTCTGTCCTCTGGCACTCGAGCATTGTAAGGATGATCTCCTTGGGGTTTTCGGTGTTTGAATAGAGAAGCGCCGAGTAGTCCTGCGCAGAGTCGCGAGAGCCTCTCATTCCGGTAGGCCAGCCTCTGTCAAGCGAGGCGACCCAGTTCATCTGAAGCGGCAGCCAGTAGTTTACGTAGTTGTCAAACTCACCGTCGCCTGTGTTTACGCGGTTTTTGTTAAACAGCTCCTGGAACTCGGCCTTTCGCTCTGCTTTTTTGCGTTCAAAATACTCGCTATCAAAGTATTTTATCTCAGCGTCGATATCGTTAATGGTGAGAACTGCCGAAAGCTCTTTTTCCTCACCAATGCCAAGCTCCCACTTGTATTTTGCGGCGTAAACGGGAGGATAACCGTAGTTTCGATCGCCACCGTAAAGATTGCATTCGGGGTTTGAGATATCGCCCTGACCTACAAACTTTTCAAGGCTTACTTCAAAGTTTTCAAGGTCAGTTACAGGGAGCGCAAAGCTTGCGCAGCGCCTCTTTTCGCCCTTTGCATCCGCGCTCAGAAGCTTGGTTGTAAAAATAAGGTTTTCGCCCTTATTGCAGGATGTGTCAAGATACCACTCGTATTTATCCCAAAGAGCCATAGAAGCTTCGTTAAGATAGGGAACAAGCTGGGGAACAATGTCAAGACAAATTTTCTTATCAGAAATATTCTGCACCTTAAAGCGCATTGCAACGGTTGTATCTTTCTTTGGAATTATAAACTCGGTAGTAACGCGTATGCCCGCATACTCAAAAGAATAGGTTGCGCTTTCGGGAAGGAATTTAATGTTAACATTTGTAGGCTCGCCGGTTATAGACAGATTGTTGGGACGGAAAAAGTTTGTGATCCTGCCGCCAAAGCTGTCTGAAAAAATGTTTATAAACCAAGGCGAAAACTTCTGGTGCTGTTCTCTTTTGAAAAGCACAATATCCCCCGGAGGATGCGCCTGAGCATAAACGGGACCAAACTGGTCCATTTTCAAAAGAATATCTCTGTTTTCGTATATGTATTCCCAAGAGGTAGGCAGGTTTAAGGTGTCAATTTCATAGCCTGCAGTGTTTTTTATAAAGCTTCCGTACATAATTTTTCCTCCCATTTAGATATGCACTAATTATAACATTATAGGCAAATAATGTCAATTTGATAACAAAAAACCGCAGAAAATTCTGCGGTTTTGTCTTAAATTTCGGGATAATAGCAAACCTCACTAAGCTGTTTGGCGGTAATGGAAAACTTTTTCCAAGGCTCAAAAACAGCGGGCCTTTCAAATGTGATCTCCTTTACAACACCATCTTTTTTCTCAATATCAAGCGGAATTGAAACGGTAACGGTGGTGCCGACACCCTCCTCGCTCTGAATTGAGAAGGCTCCCGCGTGAGAAGCGATATATTTTTTTGCAAGATAAAGACCTATTCCAAATCCCGCCAAGAATTTCTCGCCGTGAGAATAGGAGAAATAGGGCGTTCCAACCTTGCTAAGAACGTCCTTCGGAATTCCCGCGCCCTTGTCTGAAATCGAAAGGAGAGCATTGTCGCCAACCTGGCTTAAGGTTATCTTTATTTTGTTGCCGTCGCGTGTGTACTTTATCGAGTTGAGAATAATGTTTGAAATTGCAAATTCCATTCTCGAAAGGTCAATTCTCGCGGGGAGTGCGCCGCAGCTGCAGCAAAACTCTATAGGAACTCTGTTCTTGTTGTCAAGCTTGATAACCGTTTCAACAAGCTTTGTTACAAAGTCGGTAAAATTCACAAGCTTGAAAAATGCCTTTTCATTCTTGTCTGAAAGGCGAAGTATATTTTCGAGATTTTCGCTTACCCTCAGCAGTTGAAAACAATTCTGATTTATGTTGTTTATGTGCTCGCAAATTTTGGGGCCGGGCTCAAAATCTTTTTCGCGAGCGATGGAGTAGATCGAGGCAAACATCATAGTAAGCCTGCTGCGAAACTCTCGGTTTACTGCCAGGTGATAGTCCGACTGCTCGTCAACAGGGAAAAATCCTGCTCCGTCAGCCTTTGGGGAAACAAGAGCTGTAGCTCCCAGAAACTTCTCGTCCTCTGAAAACAGAGCGTTGAGGGTTATTTTTGCGCCCTTTTGGTCGGGCAGATCGCAGGTAAACTCATAGCTGCGCTCGCTCTTTAGGTAGCCCTGAATGCTGGGCTTGTCAATATCTTTAAAAAGAAAATAAAGCTTTGCAGGGTTTTGAAGATCGGGGTATCTTTCAGAAAGGATCTTGTTTGTGTAAACTACGTGCAGCTCGCTGTCCAAAATGGCAAATGCCAGGGGAGAAGCCTCAAAGGCACCTATAAGCTCTGAAAATTGCTTGCTTTCTGCCTGCATCTTATTACACACTCCTTTCCAAAATTCATATTCCATTTTATTATATAATGGTTTTTCGCTTTTTTCAACAAATTATCCTAAAATTATGTAAAAAAATCAATAGAAAAATTGTTAAAAAATCTACTATTTTTATCAATGCGCACAATTTTAAAAAATATTAGAAAAAAATCACAAAAAATATTGTATATTTTGAAGTTTTGTTATAAAATAATATGTGATAAAATTTTAGGAGGTAAAATTCCATGTCAGTTAAAGTTGCTATTAATGGTTTCGGACGTATCGGACGTCTGGCATTCAGACAGATGTTCGGCGCAGAAGGCTATGAGGTTGTTGCTATCAATGACCTTACAAAACCCTCTATGCTTGCTCATCTCTTAAAGTATGATACAGCACAGGGCGGCTACTGCGGCAGAATCGGTGAAGGACTTCACACCGTAGCTGCAGACGATGAGGCAGGTACCATCACTGTTGACGGTAAGACCCTCAAGATCTACGCAGAGAAAGACGCCAAGGATCTTCCTTGGGGCGAGATCGGTGTTGACGTTGTTCTCGAGTGCACCGGTTTCTACTGCTCTAAAGAAAAGAGCCAGGCTCACATCGATGCAGGTGCTAAGAAGGTTGTTATTTCTGCTCCCGCAGGTAACGATCTTAAGACCATCGTTTACAGCGTAAACGAGAACACCCTTACCGCTGATGACAACATCATCTCGGCTGCTTCTTGCACCACCAACTGCCTTGCTCCTATGGCAAAGGCTCTCAATGATTACGCTGTAATCCAGAGCGGTATCATGAGCACCATCCACGCTTACACCGGCGACCAGATGATTCTCGACGGT